>CAZPOG010000192.1:0-3595 GCA_964588105.1 uncultured Ruminococcus sp.
TTTTATCCTATTTGATTTTCAGTTGCTTGGGGACAAGCAACAATTTAAGTTTGGTCATTTAAAGAATAGCTTTAATTATTACATCCACATCCGCATCCGGAGCTGCTGTCTGTCTGAGATTCGGCTACCGAAGGCGGGAAGAATTCGTCTGTCGGGAAGTCGAGACGAGAGAACATCTCGCACGGACTGTCGGTTGATCCGATACAGCTTTTCTCCGGAATACAGAAATCATATGCTGGCAGAAGCATCTGCACGTTGCGAAGCAGCTGGACAATAGAGAATACGCCTAATGTCGCGAGAACGACATTCTCCCCGCTGTCTGTGATCTGCCCGCCGATTACCTTGGAGATCGCTGCGGGTACCTTGCAGGGAATGTTGCAGTTGTGGCACTGACACACCGGTCTGAGCGACGCAGCAAGCGCGATGGGCTGCGCTACCTGTACATTCGCGACCGGAAGATTCTGCGACGGCAGGTTCTGTACATCGTAATCGTCGTTGGAAAAATCGGACGAGAATACCCTGACGCTGCCTTCAGAACCGTAGAGGATCACTTTCTTTGATGAAATACAAAGTCCGCTTACCTGCGTCGGCGTTGTACAGGGCGTGGTAAACACGTCGAGCGTCACCAAGAAGAAATATGTCATATCAATCGAATAGAATCCTCTGTGGAACGGAACCGGCTCGATATCGAGCATCACATTGAGGACGTCGGCGTCTCTGAGACGGACAGAAGCTGCCTCGTCGATCACGCTTTGTCCCTGTTCGGTAAAGAACACTCGCAGATCGGCAAGACAGTCTTTATCTCCGCAGCTGTCATAGACGCGTCTGGCGTCTATGCAGACAGGCTCGGAGCAGCTTGTATCGGCAGTTCTGCCGATTTCGTTATTATTATCTGCCATAAGTAAAAACCTCCATATGTTATTGATGTTTTCACAGTACATCAATACATTGTATGGAGGTTTACGTTATTTGTGACATTTATGAGAGGATTTCCATTTTGGAGAAATTCGCCATCAACGTCTTGGTGCCGACGGTATCAAAGGCGATCTCCAACATCGTATCCTTGCCCATAGGAGTAGCAGACAACACCATTCCCTTGCCGAATACCTTATGATAGACAACATTGCCGACCTTGTATGTATTGGATGACGGCTGTGTCATAGGTGCTTTCTTTTTCGCAAAGGGATTAAAATTACTTTGCTGCTGCGGCTGATACTCGAATTTGTGTGCTGAGAAAGCATTCTGAGCGCCGGTCTTCTCAAGCAGGTTATCCGGAATCTCCGTCGCAAATCGAGACTCACGGTTATGCGTGGTTGAACCGAACAGCATACGCTCTCTTGTCTTGATCAGATAGAGCTTTTCTTTCGCTCTGGTGATACCGACATAAGCGATCCGTCGCTCCTCATTCAGCTCGGAGGGATCCATGATCGTCTGCATGGACGGGAAAACACCTTCTTCCATTCCCGGGATAAATACCACTGGAAATTCAAGTCCTTTGGCGGAGTGGAGTGTCATCATCACGCAGGTATCCGCGTCGGCGTCGTAGTTGTCGATATCAGTCATAAGAGAGATTTCCTCGAGGAAATTCTCGAGTGTTGCATCATCGCCGTAATCTTCTTCAAATTTGATAATATTGGAGGAAAGCTCGTCAATGTTTTCAATACGCTGTTCCCAATCGTCTTTTTCTGATTTCAGGAAACTCTTGTAATCTGTATGATCAAGAATCAGGTTGTATAATTCCGCAAGAGAATAATCACCGGACTCATACGCTTCTACAAATCCGTCGATCAGCTTGGTAAATTCAACAAGCTTGTTTGCAGCGCGGGATAAGGTGGGGTAATCTCCGGCGTTTTTGATAACGGAATACACAGACTCACCGACAGATGATGCGATCTCCGCGGCGCGGGTCATGGTGGTTTCTCCGATACCTCGTTTGGGCTTGTTGACAATTCGTCTGAGACGAATATCATCGTTGGGATTAGCGATAACTTGCAGATAGGAGGTCATATCCTTGATTTCTTCTCTGTCGTAGAAGCGATGACCGCCGATCAGCCTGTGCGGAATGCCGGAACGGGAAAGTGCTTGCTCAATGGAGTTGGACTGAGCGTTCATACGGTATAATATCGCATAATCGGAGAACTTTCTTCCCTCCGCAACGCCATCCAGAATGGTCTTGGCGATAAACATCGCCTCTTCCCTTTCTGACGCGGCGGTGTGCAGAACGATCTTATCACCTCTGACGTTTTCTGTCCACAAGGTTTTTCCTTTACGCTCTGTATTATTTTTTATGACATTATTGGCGGCGTCAAGAATATTGCCGGTGCTGCGGTAATTCTGCTCTAAGCGGATAACAGTCGCGCCCTTAAATTCGTTTTCGAAAGACAGGATATTCTCGATCGTCGCGCCGCGGAAACGGTAGATACTCTGATCATCGTCACCGACAACGCATATGTTGTTGCGCTTTTGCGCCAAAAGACTTACCAGACGATACTGCGACTTGTTGGTATCCTGATACTCATCCACCATGATATAGCGAAATCGATTCTGATAGTATTCCAGTACATCCGGTTCTTGCTCAAATAATGTGACCGTGTTGCAGATCAGATCGTCAAAATCCATCGCATCGGAGGTAAGCAAACGCTTCTGGTACATCTCATACGCTTCAGCGACGATTTTTAACCTGCTGTCAAATTCTGCATCTTTCATCGCATCGGCGGGCGTCTTCATTTTATCCTTATACTTGGAGATTTCAGCAAGTACAGCTCTGTGGCCGAGGAACTTCTCGTCGATATTGAGCTGTTTTAAAATCTCTTTCATCAGCCGGCGGGAATCGTCGGTATCGTAGATGGTAAAATGGCTGGTAAAGCCTAATTTGTCGCCGTAGCGTCTGAGGATACGAGCACAGGTGGAATGGAAGGTAGCTGCCCAGACTTCATCAGCGCCGACGTCGCAGACTGCTTCGATCCGCTCTTTGAGCTCCCCCGCCGCCTTGTTAGTAAAGGTGATGGCGAGAATCTGCCACGGCTGTGCCAAGCCTGCTTTGATAATATAAGCGACGCGGTTGACCAGTACAGTTGTTTTGCCGGAACCTGCGCCCGCTAAAATAAGAAGCGGTCCTTCGGTGTGAAATACCGCTTCCTGCTGTTTGTCGTTCATTTTGCTGAACATTGATTTTACTTCATCCAAGTTTTGCATAGTGGTTCCTTTATGATAAGTTTTCTTTCAAATATCTGTCGATTTCTTCAGCTTTTTCATGTATCACCAAAGTGACGTAAATATCATTATAAACGTTCACCGAGCACTTTTCAAGAATCGCATACTCTTCGGGAGAATAACTTTTGCTGTTGGTTTGAAAAGAATCAAGGCGGTTATATAAGGTCGTTTTCACCTGAAAAGCGGCGTTTTTATCTTTTGCTTTGATGAGAATGATTTCTCCTCGGATATCGCTTTCGGCGGAGTATTCTGCGGAAAAATCCGAGATATCATCTTCTTCGATCAAAAACAGCGTGTACAGTTCATCGGCAGACTCAACGGCAGTCATATCTGTAACAGAGAACGTTTCGTTTACCGATTGCATCAATTCGTTTAAGTCAAC
>CAZPOG010000193.1:0-3575 GCA_964588105.1 uncultured Ruminococcus sp.
TCCTTATGAAATCGGGAAAGAGGTTACCAGACTTATATAACAATTGACAGGAAGGAAGCTGAATATGAAAAGAATTATCTCATTTATGGTCGCTATCTTGATGATTGCCGCGCTATTTTCCGCTTGCGGTGAGAAACAAAATGCGGCGTCTCCTGATGAAGCTGCTATTACAGAGACAACGGTTGTTCTTGAGACAACGGCCGATGGCGGTACGATCGAGCAGGACTCAGAAGGAAACAAGATTACTAAAGACGAAAACGGTAAAGTCGTTTCCGTTGAAGATAAGGACGGCAATCCCATTGACGTTACTGAATATCTGACCACTCATACGTGGGTTGAATTAAACGGCGATTCATCAGGCGGTTCCAACGGTTCAGACTCGTCCGACGGTTCCGGTGATTCGAATGATGATAATGTTGAAGAATCGATTCCTGTAGTCATTGCAACGATTCCGGATGAAGACGATACGGTTGAGTTGCCTGATTTTTAATCAACAATAAACGATGTATTTCGTAATCTGCGAGACGTTCCTTCGGGAGCGTCTTTTTTTGGAATCTTTTCTCTTTAGAAAGCATATAATCGCACAGAGGTGTTATATGTGCGTAAAAGTAAAGGATTGTATATATTTGCGCTAATACTAATTGCATTACAAATTAGCGTTATATTATTCTTTTTATACGGATGTACCAGAATTATCAGCGTTGCTTCTGATGAGTTGGTGATGTTTTCGTGGCGATCAGCTTCGGACCGTGGGGCAGAGGTTAGTTTATCATTTGATGAGGATAATGCAGTATTCAGCTATACATATAATGATGTTAATTGTACTGTTGAAGGGATATATGTGGCGTCATGTGATTCTTTTACAATTTGCGATGATAACAGTGGGACAAATTATACTTTTGAATATATTCTTCATGGGGACAGATTGGAGCTTTCATATAATAATTCTTTGATAATTCTCGAAAAAGCTTGAAATTTGTATTAATATCCTATATAGTATAGTGGTGATGAGATAATACTATATATTGGGGGATGTAATGAAGATTCTGAAAGATTTTGTTTCCGCGTTTTTAGCGGGATTTATGATTTCTCTCGGCGGAGCAGTATTTTTGGCGTGCGAAAATAAAGTAGTCGGCGCGATAATGTTCTCGGTCGGTTTAACGGTTATTCTGCTATTTTCATTTTTACTCTTTACCGGAAAGACCGCTTATGTGTTTCAAAATAAACCGTCTTATTTATTAACTCTTTGTCTGATCTGGATAGGGAATATTGTCGGATGTATGGCTGTAGGAGCGCTGGTCTTTCTGTCTAAACCCGCGTTATCTGAAACTGCAGTTGAATTATGTACGAAAAAGTTGACACAAACTCCTATACAAACGATTATCTTGGGAGCTTTATGCGGTATCCTTGTCTATATTGCGGTGGATTTCTTCCGTAGTGATGATGATAAAAAGCATTATGCGAAATACTTACTGGTATTCACTTGTGTGCCCGTGTTTATTCTCTGCGGTTTTGAACATTCCGTTGCTGATATGTTCTATTTTGCCGCCTCCAAAATGCTGTATACCGGAGAAGGTATTATCTATATTTTATGGGTTTCACTCGGAAATCTCATCGGAGCTGTCGTATTCCATAATCTCAGACTGTTTATCAAAGAGAAAACTGCGAAATAACACTGGATAAAATCAATCAAATCAGAGCCTATCAAGGCTCTTTTTTGTTGGGTTTTTTCTCGAATATTCTTGCTAAATTACACCATATGTGCTATAATAACTCTAATTATTGGGTTATAAGGGGAAGTGAGCGTATTTGGTTATCTTAGGCATTGATCCCGGCTATGCGATAGTCGGATGGGGCGTTATTGAATTTCAGAATAATACGCATACTCCTGTTGCTTTCGGTGCGATAACCACAGAAGCTCATACCGATTTTAACGAAAGACTTAAGATCATTTACGATGATGTTTGTGAGATCATCGAAAGAGCAAAGCCGGACGCGATGTCGATAGAAAAATTGTATTTTACTACCAACACCACTACCGCAATTGCTGTAGCGCAGGCGAGAGGAGTCATCCTGCTTGCCGCTCAGCAGCATAATGTTAAAATCTATGAGTATACCCCTTTACAGGTCAAAACCGCTGTCACGGGCTACGGAAAAGCTAAGAAGCCGCAGGTGATGGAAATGACGAGAAGGCTTTTGCATTTGAAAGAAGTACCTAAGCCGGATGATACCGCAGACGCCTTGGCGATCGCAATTACACATACACAGGCGGCGGGTACCAACTTGCGTGACTATATGCTGAAAAGAGGAATTAAGTAATGATCTATTCCGTAAGAGGAAATCTGATATTGATGGAAGCAGGTTTAGCTGTCGTTGAATGTAACGGAATCGGCTTTCGTGTGCAAACATCTTTGACGACGCAAAGACAATTAAAGCTCAACAGTGAGGTTACACTGTTTACACATATGAATGTCAGAGAAGACGCAATGGAGCTGTTCGGCTTTGCGACAAAATCCGAATTGAATACTTTTAAGATGCTGATTTCTATTTCGGGAGTCGGACCTAAGGTGGCATTGGCGATTCTTTCTGAGTTATCTTCTGAACAGATTGCGATGTGTGTATCAGCTTCCGACAGCAAGACTTTGACACGAGCGAACGGCGTAGGCCCAAAACTGGCACAGCGTATTGTTTTGGAGCTCAAGGATAAGTTCAAGGGCATCTCCGAACAACAGGGTATAGAGCTCAAGGGTTCTGTGATCACCGATACCGGCAACGTTCCGAAGGCGGTTCAGGCGCTTGCTGTGTTGGGTTATTCCGCTGCTGACGTTACGCCGATCCTTTCCCGATTGGATCCGAACCTTTCTGTAGAGCAAATGATTGCGGCAACATTGAAGCAAATGGTTTAATATATTAGTAAGGATATCATATGAATTATAACACTGATTTTGAAATGGATTTTGAAGACAGAATGGTTGATACCGCTGAAATACCTTCTGACGGTATAGATTCTGATAATCCGCTCCGTCCGCGTACTTTAGAAGAGTATATCGGGCAGGAGAAAGCAAAAGAAAATCTTAAAATTTTTATAGAGGCCGCAAAGAAAAGGGGCGAATCACTTGATCATGTCCTGCTTTACGGTCCTCCCGGACTGGGTAAAACAACCCTCGCAGGTATCATTGCTAACGAAATGGGCGTGAACATCCGAATCACATCCGGTCCTGCTATCGAGAAGCCCGGTGACCTTGCCGCGCTATTGACGAATCTTAACCCCGGAGATGTACTCTTCATCGATGAGATTCATCGACTCTCCCGTGCGGTTGAAGAGATCCTTTATCCGTCCATGGAAGATTTCGCGATAGATATTATCACGGGTAAAGGTCAGATGGCGGCGTCATATCATCTGCCTCTTCCGAGGTTTACGCTTGTCGGCGCGACGACGCGTGCGGGACAGCTGACGGCACCTTTAAGAGATCGCTTTGGCGTGGTACTCAGACTCGAGCTTTATACGCCTGAAGAATTAGCACAGATCATTACGCGTTCTGCGGGAATACTCGGTATCAAGATAGATGAAGAAG
>CAZPOG010000194.1:0-3568 GCA_964588105.1 uncultured Ruminococcus sp.
GTACTGCTTGCGTTCAACCGCTTTTCGGTCATTTACGCTACCAACGACGACTATATCATGTCTGTTCTGATTCAGGCGGGAGATGACAGGAATATTTTTATGAACTATTTCCTGACGCATTTCAACGTTGTTTTGCAGAAGTTGCTCCCGTTCGTCAACTGGTTTTCGCTGTTACAGCTGATATTCAGCTTTGCGTCGGTAACGGTCGTCAACTTCGTTTTGATGAAGAAGCAGAAGGGGATAGAGGGACTGATCTTCTCTCTCTTCTTCGACTTCCTGTTTGTCGCTACGGTAATGGTCACTGTTCACTGGACCCAGACCACTGCTTTGATGTGCGGCGCGGGATTTGTCCTTCTGTTCTACGCGCTGATGATGGAAGAACGCAAGGGATTCAAAGTGTTCCAGATCCTTGTTGCATTTTTTCTTACCGTGTTCGGTTCTCTCTACCGATTGGTCGCGTTTGAGCTTTCGGCGTTGGTATTTGCGCTGATCTGCCTGTGTTTCTTTATCAAGGATATGTCGATTACCCTTGGCGGACAAAGAGGCTTCTTCAAAGTGTTTGTCAAAACCTTCCGCCGTTATCTGAGTCTGATGATCTGCGCAGTGCTGATCGTCTGCCTCGCGCTCGGCGCGGAGCTCCTATCTTCGAAGATCAAAAACGCGGATCCCGACTATCAGAGTTATGTGGAGTATAATTATCAGCGCTCTGCTCTCAACGATTACAGGGTTCCGGGCTTCGAGGGGAATGAAGATTTCTACAGCTCGATCGGTGTTGAGTCCGCCGAAGATCTCAACATCGTGCTGAAACTGCACACCGACAAAGATTTTTACGATACCGGAAGACTCCACGCGATCGCAGAATACAGCAAGAGCAAAGGAATGGGTATGACCTCCGCGGCTCAGCTGGCTGTCAAATTTATCAAAAGCGAGATCAGCAGACGGATCCCCGTCGACAGTAAGATGGGAAAACTGCTCGTGCTGGGAATTGCAGGACTTTTAGGGCTCGGTGTGTGCATCGTTCTCTTTATCTTCCGCAACAAGCTTAAGTTCCTTTTCCCGATTTTGCTGTGCGTTGTGTGGTTCTTCTTCTTGAAGTATTACGGCATCAAGCTGGAGACGATCTTGTTCTTGCCGCTTGGATTGATCATTCTGCTGACGGTATTCTTCCATAACCGTTATCACTTCCTGTTCTGTTCGGCAATGAGCTTCATCACCATGGCACTGTATTTTTATCAGAACTTCTCACGTATCCGCTACAGAGTCAGCTACACGTTTCTTTTGCCCGCGATTCTTTTCTTGCTATTCGCTTACAGCAGGGATCAGCTGCAGGTTCGCTTTGAGGATCCGAAGAACGTATTAAAGGTGATTTACGCTGTCGCCGCTGTCGGCGCGTCCGCCGCGGTGATATGCTATGCGAATGTCAAATATCTCAACAGCAACTATGCGCATGTCAATGTTGGATTTGACGATTCCGTACAGGATTATGTCAAAGAGCAGGAGGATACCTTCTTCATCTATACCTATTCCATGTATCCGGTGTTAGACCGCAGTTTCTTCTATCCGCTGCTGCCGTCCGACTGTCCCGAGAATTCGATGATCTACGGTGACTGGCAGATGGCGTCGGCGTACTATGACAACACGCTTGAAGAAAACGGTATCGAGAATCTGTTCCAAGAGATGAAGGACAGCCCCGACAAGCGGATCATCCTCTCCCTGTCATCCAAGTTTGACTTTGTAAAGATGTATGAGAGCTTCTACAACGCTCACTACGCACAAGACGGCGAAACGATCAAGCTGGTTGAAGAGGCGCATTTTGAGCCTGAATACGATAACACCAAAGAAACATATAACAAACACATCGGCATTTTCAAAGTAGTCACAGAATAAGGAGAAAATCGATGAGAATAGCATTTAACGTTCCTCCCTATATCGGAGAAGAGGAGAGATATATCAAAGAAGCGATCGACGCGCGCAAGATCTGCGGAGACGGCGCTTTTACCAGAAAGTGTAACGAGAAACTCGAGAAGATCACCGGTACCAAAAAGGCGCTGATGACGACTTCGGGTACCTCCGCTTTGGAGATGGCGGCGCTTCTGTCCGACATTCAGCCGGGCGATGAGGTGATCATGCCCTCCTACACCTTTGTATCCACCGCCAACGCGTTTGTACTTCGAGGCGCAAAGATCGTGTTCGTGGATATCCGTCCCGATACGATGAATATTGATGAGAAGCTGATTGAAGCGGCGATCACCGAGAAGACCAAGGCGATCGTTCCCGTCCATTATGCGGGCGTTGCCTGTGAGATGGATACCATCTGCGATATCGCCAAGCGGCATAACCTTATTGTGGTTGAGGACGCCGCGCAGGGCGTGATGAGCTTCTACAAGGGCAGAGCCTTGGGCGCGATCGGCGACTTCGGCTGTTACAGCTTCCATGAGACAAAGAACTACAGCATGGGCGAAGGCGGCGCCGTACTCGTCAACCGCGAAGACTGTGTTGAACGCGCCGAGATCATCCGTGAAAAGGGTACCAACCGTTCGCGCTTTATCCGCGGACAGGTGGACAAGTATACTTGGGTAGACTTAGGCTCCTCCTATCTCCAGAGCGAACTCAACTGCGCGTATCTCTACGCCCAGATCGAGAATCCCGATATCATCAATGACAACCGTCTTGCATCATGGAACCTGTATTATGAACAGCTGAAAGATCTTGCAGACAGCGGTGTGATTGAGTTGCCCGTGATCCCCGAAGGCTGTGAACACAATGCCCATATGTTTTATATCAAGGCAAAGGACATCGAGGAGAGAACCGCGCTGACCGCTTTTCTCAGAGAGAACGGCGTTACCGCCGTATTCCACTACATCCCCCTGCATTCCTCTCCCGCGGGACTTGAATTCGGCAGGTTCTTCGGCGAGGACAAGTACACGACCAAAGAGAGTGAAAGACTCTTAAGAATGCCGATGTACTATGGTCTCAGAGAGAATGAGGTCGAGTATGTCTGTGAAAAGATAAAAGAATTCTATCAGAAATAACCGATATAACGCCGGAGGAATTATGTCCCAACTGACAGAGAAGAAATTCTCATTTGATATCCGACAAACAAATATCTGCAAAGGCATCGCGGTGCTGATACTGGTGTTTCACCATATGTTCCGTTACAGTCCGGTCGATTTTGTTCCGCTGATCGTGATCAACGGACGATCGCTCGCTTACCGCGTTGCGGATTACGGTCACGTATGCGTAGCGGTGTTTCTGATCCTATCCGGGTACGGACTCTACAAGAGTTACTCCTCCGCAGAGAGAAGAAACGGCGGAAAGCTCAGCGTCAAGCTTGATCTGATATTTATCAAGAATCACCTGTTGAAGCTGATGTCCGGGTTCTGGTTTGTTTATATCATCTTTTTGCCGATCGGCATGCTGATGGGAAGAAGCTTTTGGGAGATCTATCAGGGAAATCCCCTGTATATGCTTCTGGACTTTCTCGGGATCGCCGATCTGACGGGAACGCCGACGTATAACCAGACATGGTGGTTTATGGGGATCATCATCGTTTATTATATTCTGTTCC
>CAZPOG010000195.1:0-3548 GCA_964588105.1 uncultured Ruminococcus sp.
AATATTCTGCCTTAGGGGACTTTTTTGTGCTGTCCGTACAATTTGGGGCGGTTCAGAAGAGCAGCCTTTTTTCATAATCAGAAATATTTTACAAACTAACGATATCGGATTCCTTGACCAGCTCAATGCCGTATTCGGTGAGGATCTTCTCAGCAGCGTCGTTGTCCGCGACTCTGAGCACAACATACGCGAACTGCTTACTGACAGTGATGAACGCGTACATATACTCGATGTTGATGTTGTGGTCGGCAAGGATCCTGACGACCTTGGAGAGTGAGCCCGGCTCATCCGCGACCGCAACGCCGACGACCTCGGTGATGGATACGAAGCAGTCAGCCGCCTCTAAGTATTCCTTCGCCTTATCGGGATCGGTGACGATGAGACGGAAGATACCGAAGTCCTGTGTATCGGCAACGCTCATCGCGCGGATATCAACGCCCGCGTTAGCGATCGCCTCGGTCACGGTAACTAAGGTGCCCTCTCTGTTTTCTACGAAGATGGATAATTGTCTGATAGCCATATGGTACCTCCTTTTATATGTTAATGCCTAATCGTTTACGTTTATCAATTACTCTGACAGCCTTGCCTTCTGATCTTGCGATCGTCTTGGCGGGAACAAGGTGTACTGCCGGGCTGATACCGAGCATGGTTCTCATCGCGAGAGCAAGCGCTTTCTCCTTCTTGGTGATCTCCTTAACGGTATCGGAGAAGCTGTCGGCGGTCATTTCGACATAGACGTCGAGGGTGTCGGAGTTGTTGACTCTGTCGACCTCGATCTGATAGTTGGGAGCGTAGCCTTCCTTGATCAGAACGGCTTCGATCTGGCTGGGGAAGACGTTGACGCCGCGGATGATCATCATATCGTCGGAACGACCCATCGGCTTGGTCATCTTGATGAAGGTTCTGCCGCAGGAGCACTTCTCTCTTGACAGAACACAGATATCTCTTGTGCGATAGCGGATCAGCGGGAACGCTTCTTTATCGAGAGAGGTGAAGACTAACTCACCCTTTGAACCTTCGGGAAGGACCTCTCCGGTATCGGGATCGATGATCTCTGCGTAAAAATGATCCTCGTTGATATGCATACCGTTCTGTTCGTGACACTCAAACGCTACGCCGGGACCGGAGCTTTCTGTCAGACCGTAGATATCATACGCCTTGATGCCGAGATTCTTCTCGATATCGTGACGCATCTCCTCTGTCCAGGGCTCCGCGCCGAAGATACCGGCTTTGAGCTTGTTGTCCTCGGGCTTGTATCCCTGCTCTTTCAGCATCTCGCCGATGTATGCGGCGTAGGAGGGAGTACAGCAGAGAATGGTGGCATTCAAATCCATCATAAACTGGATCTGTCTTTCGGTGTTGCCGCTCGACATCGGAAGCGTCAGACAGCCGACCTTGTGAGAGCCGCCGTGCAGACCCGAGCCGCCGGTGAACAGACCGTAGCCGTATGCGATCTGACAGACGTCGCCTTTGGTGCCGCCCGCGGCAACGATCGCGCGCGCAACGCAGTCTTCCCACATATCCACGTCGTTCTGGGTGTAGAACGCGACAACACGCTTTCCGGTGGTACCGGAGGTGGACTGGATACGGACACATTTGCTCAGATCGGTTGCGAGCAGTCCGTAGGGATACGCTTCTCTGAGATCATTCTTGGAGAGGAAGGGGAGTTTCGCGATATCATCAAGGGTTCTGATATCCTCGGGCTTTACGCCTTTTTGATCCATCAGATCACGGTAATACGGTACGTTTTCGTAGGTACGTCTGACCTGTCTGATGAGCTTGTATTCCTGCAGTTTTTTGAGTTCGGCTACAGGCATGGTTTCAGCTTCCGGCTGATAGTAGTTGTTTTGCAAGAGACCTCATCCTTTCTTTTTGTGTTTTTTTCATATACGCATAATTCTGAATATCAGAAATTATATCCTAAATCAAACGCTCTCTTATTCAGCTCAACAAACTGCGGCTTGACGCATTTTTCGATGGCGGAAAGCCACTTTTCTTTGTCGATATCAAAGTATTTGGCGAGTCTGCCCATCAGCACGATGTTGCACGCTTTGGCGGAGCCTGCTTCCTGCGCGAGGGAGAGCGCGTCGATCGCGTCCACGTTGACGCCCTTCTCTCTCATCTCATCCAGAATGTTCTCGGGATAGGTCGCCGCTCCGATGATAACGGGCATCGGGTCGATCTGTTGGGTGTTGACGATGACAACGCCGTCTCCTTTGAGATTCTGCGTGTAGCGCGCGGCTTCGATCTTCTCAAAAGATACGATGAAATCCGCTTCGCCATCTTCGATCACGGGGGAGTAGACCTTGTCGCCGAAACGAACATAGGTAACGACGGAGCCGCCTCTCTGGCTCATACCGTGAACTTCGCTGACCTTGACGTCAAAGCCTTCGTCAACAAGCAGTCTGCCGAGCAGCTTGGAGGCGAGCAGAGAACCCTGACCGCCTACGCCGACAATCATGACATTTTTAGTCTCCATATCACTCACCCTCACTTTCAAAAGCGTCAAAAGCGCACAGCTGGCGGCATACGCCGCATCCGATACAGAGTGTCGGATCAACGACAGCGTGGTTATCTCTGAACGAGATCGCGGGACATCCGAACTTCATGCAGCGCTTACAGCTCTTGCACTTGTCGGCGTTGACCCACAGCGGCTTTTTCGGCTTGACATATTTGAGAAGAACGCACGGACGGCGGGAGATAATAACGGAAGGCTCCGCTTTATCAAGCTCTTCTTTGACCGCCTGTTCGCATTCCTCGAGGTTATAGGGATCGACTACTCTGACAGAGTTGATACCGATGGAGTGACACAGATCTTCAAGATTGACTTTGCCCGCGGGATCGCCTTTGATGTTATATCCCGTGGTCGGATTCTGCTGATGACCGGTCATACCGGTGATGGAGTTATCCAGAATGATCACGGTAGAATTGGACTGATTGTACGCAATGTTGACCAGTCCGGTGATACCCGAATGCATAAAGGTGGAGTCGCCGATCACGCACACGCTCTTTTTCTCACATTCTTCTCCGCCGGCGATATTAAAGCCGTGCATTCCGGAGACAGAAGCGCCCATGCACAGTGTCATGTCCAAAGCGTTGAGCGGAGGCATCGCGCCGAGCGTATAGCATCCGATATCACCCAAGACGGTGATTTTGTTCTTTGCAAGAACATAGTACATTCCTCTGTGAGGACATCCTGCGCACATCATCGGAGGACGAACGGGGATGGGCGTATCCAGCGTTCTGCTGAACTTGTCTTCGAGCTCCATCGCGGATCGGATACTCTTCTGCGAAAACTCTCCGAGGATCGAGAATTTGTCTTTGCCGATCACGTTGATCCCGAGAGCCTTACAGTGGTTCTCGATGATCGGGTCAAGCTCTTCGATGACAAAGACATGATTGACCTTTGCGGCAAACTCTTTGATCAGATCGACGGGGAGAGGATTCACCATACCGAGCTTTAGTACGCTGACGCTGTCGCCGAACACCTCTTTGACATACTGATATGATGTGGAGGATGTGATGATGCCAAAGCCGTGGGATCCGTC
>CAZPOG010000196.1:0-3532 GCA_964588105.1 uncultured Ruminococcus sp.
CATATTCTGATTCTCCCCATGTTCGTTTTATCCGAAGCATTGTATGATTTTGATAAATGTAATTTGTTCTTGTTTGATGATGATTATGATTGAGCGGCTTGTATCGCGGCACTGATAATCGGCAGAGCAAACGTCAGCACGATCATCGCGATCCCGCTGATCAGGAGGATGTTCAAAAGCGTAAATGATTGGTAGCGGTACGCCATCGCTTCTTTCGGCTTTTTCGGATTATACCAGATGGTACAGCTGTCTCCGACCTTATTCGCCTGTGGGGCGCGATCGAATGATTTAAATTGATATTCGGTCCCGTCGACTTTGTAGGAATAATAATACTCACTTCGGTTGACGTCTCGGGATCTGTTCGTCCCAATCCTCATCAGCACTCCCTGCGCCTGCTCGCGACAGCGCGAATGCTTGCCCCTGACAGCAGCAGAGATGATGATCAGCATGATCCCTAAGAGAAACAACGTTAACGCGAGAATCCACATGACCCTGCCTCCTGATTTTATTCTACGATTATACTATCATATTCCGTTTCTGATTGCAATAAAAACTATATCAAAAAGAGACACTCTTTCGGAGTGCCTCTTTTTGATGAATCCGAGTGACTGGAGTCGAGGGGGCTTGGCATGCTGTAGAGGTTTTATTCTACCCCGTCTGATGCCAACACCTCCTATCCGACGTGACATCAGCGCCACGGGCTAAAAATGTGCCACCGGCACATTTTCTTAACGCCCTTTCAAGAGTCCGCTGGTTCGCCATCTATTCAAAGTCAAAAAAATACAGCCCACAAAAGTGGACTGTACTTTTTGAATCCGAGTGACTGGAGTCGAACCAGCGGCCTCTTGAACCCCATTCAAGCGCGCTACCAAACTGCGCCACACCCGGACCTATCAGCAGTTATTGTAACACAAACGATCCGATAATGCAAGTAAAATTTTAAAATAGTTGGTTTTTCCCGTTTTTCGACGAAAAATTCCCGCTGTATAATCGACAGCGGGAAGTTCTTTTGACTGTTAATCGAGTACGATTTTCATTTTTCTGCCTTGCTTGTTGAGCAGGATGCACATCGGGATACCGAGCACCAACAGCACGACAAGCTCTCCGAGAGCGACACAGCCGCCTGTTACCAAAAATCCCAGCAGGGTAAAGCCGGTATCGGTAAAGAAGATCGCGATCTCGAGCCCGACGATAACGCCGTTGAAGAGCGCGGGCATCAAAAGCGCCAAAAACGGGATGTTCTTGATCCGCACATCTCTGAGCAGATACATCGTGACAGCCGCCAGCAGAGAAGCAAGCGAGCCGAAGATCATATCATAGAAGCCCAGTCCCGCCGTAACGGAGCTGATGTTGGCGATCACACAGCCGATGGTAAGTCCCGGGATCGCCGCGTTGGTATAGATCGCCAGTACCGCGAGCACTTCGGCAACGCGAAACTGAATTGCCGCTGACGCCGTGCCGGGCAGAAGCAGGTTCTGACCGATGGTCAGCACCGCGTACATCGCCGCGATAAGCGCCGCTTGTGTCATATACAACACTTGTTTGTTTTTCATATTCTTTTGTCTCCCTTAGTTTTGATTTAGGCGTCGGTTTTCCGCGCCAAGTCAGGATGGTTTCGAACTGACTGTGTGCCATTTTAGCACAGAAAAGGGGAGAGGTCAAGCTTTTTCTTACTATGGGATCAAAAATCACGATACAACGGATTGACGAGCCTATGACACAGCGGATTTGTGCTTGTAAAAGGCAGAAAGAGCGCACCCTATTGGGCACGCCCTTCCTGCTTTAGGATTTTTGAAATTAACATGAAAAAGTAGTGGATAGCAAATTAGTGTTACGCAGTTCGTGCGTCGCCGAGCAGGTTGAGTCTGAACAGCTTGCTCTCGTCGCGTCTGTTGTCACAGAATATCTGCGCGTGAGTGATCTTGCCGCCCTCAATCAGTCGCGTGAGTCCTACGAGTTGAGAGAGTTTGGACTTCAGATTCAGCTTATCGCCCTCATGGGTGATAAGAAATACGTTGCCTTCACATGTGTCCAGCACGTCGAGAAACTCTGTTACGTTAATGTCGTGCAGACAAAAGACAGGCGTCATCATAGCGCATTCCTCCTTACTACCAATATTCTGCCATTTACCATTTGGCAAGCGTCCTAAAAGTTGTTGAGGAGTTTGGTTTCTGTTTTTTCATGATCTTCAACAATCAGGCGGGAATCACCTGACACTATGTATTATATCCCGTTTTTCGTAAATGTCAACAATCGGAGCGTCGATCCTTTGTGCAAGGTGCGCAAAAGTGATGGTTTATGATTCTAAATAAGAATAATAAATGTGTAATCGGTATAGTCATTTTGCGAAATTGCAATCATCTTGTAACCTCTTTCGTAATATTTCCCACAAGTTTGAGACGATCGCATTTTTTACTGTGAAAAATAGATGAATTTCATAATTCTTCTATGGTAGCAAAGATGAAAAAAGGTGTGTTATAATAGGAAACAAGCGGGATCCGAGCAGTTTTTCTGAGGGGAGAAAGCTTCTTTCTGCTTTATTGATGAAATAATTGTAGGGGCGGGCTTCCACGCCCTGACAAAGTAATTACCGCAAGGTTCAGGGAGGGCGCAGAGGCCCTCCCCTACAATAAATTGTTTCATTCTCAAAAAGGATCCAGATTTTACAAATTCATATATCCGGAGGAACTTATGTTAAACGAAAAATACGCGCATTTAAAAAGCGGAACCGATATCAGAGGCGTCGCGGTTGACGGCGTTGAAGGCGATATCGTCAACCTGACCGACGATGTGATTGCTGAAATGACTTACGGCTATGTGCTGTGGGTGGAGAAGAAAAAAGGGAAGACTTCCGACAAGCTGACGATGGCGGTCGGCAGAGACGTTCGTATCTCGGGCGAGAGGATCGCGAATGTTGTGATCGAGACGCTGCTCTCCTGCGGCGTGAAGGTCTATGACTGCGGGCTGTCCTCGACTCCCTCGATGTTCATGACCACCGTCGACTTCGGCTGTGACGCGTCGGTAATGATCACCGCCTCCCACCATCCCTTCAACCGCAACGGTCTGAAGTTCTTCGTCCGCGAGGGCGGTCTGGATCATCAGGATATCATCGACATCTTAGAGCACGCCCAAAACGGCGACAAGCCGGATGACACCGACAGGGGCACGGTAGAGCAGGTGGACTATATGTCTCACTATGCCGAACACCTGTGCAATATTATCAAGAAAGAAGTCAACGCCGACGATTATGACCATCCGCTTAAAGGCTTTCATATCGTTGTCGACGCAGGCAACGGCGCGGGCGGCTTCTATGAGTCGAAGGTGCTTAAGGTCTTAGGCGCGGACACCACGGGTTCACGCTTTTTGGATCCCGACGGCATGTTCCCCAACCATATCCCGAATCCAGAGGATCCCGGCGCGATGGCGTCGATCTGTGAGGCTGTGCTTCAAAGTCATGCCGATCTCGGCGTGATCTTTGACACCGACGTAGACCGCGGCGGCGCGGTGGATCACAACGGCAAAGAGATCAACC
>CAZPOG010000197.1:0-3479 GCA_964588105.1 uncultured Ruminococcus sp.
GCGCGCTTCGTTCGGGACGAAGAGGTCGCAGGTTCAAATCCTGTCACCTCGACCAAAGCAAAATCCTGTCGATTTTGTCGGCAGGATTTTTTCTTTTCATATTATTATAATACAGTATTGACAAATATATCAAATTGATATATAATACATATATCAAATCGATATATTATAAATAAGGTGATGTATTGGCAAGAGAAAAGAAGTTGGATTTTGTGATCTTAGGGCTGTTATGTCATGAAGATCTGACCGGATATGAGATGAAAAAGAAGATTGATACTTCTCTGAGTTTCTTCTATAACGCCAGCTTCGGCAGCATTTATCCGGCGCTGAATCAGTTATCAGAACAGGGTTATGTGATATCTCATTACGACTCTGAGAATAATAGAAACAAGATATTTTATTCTATCACTTCGAAGGGTCGGGAGTATCTTAACGACTGGCTTCGTGGTGATACAGAGAAGAATGTGCTAAGATACGAAACGCTGTTGAAGTTATTTTTCGGTAACGAATCTGGTTTCAGCAATACCTATGATATGATAAATCGTTTTGAGTCCGATATCCGAAACGCGCTGAAAACACTTCGTTTTTTCGCATCAAATCTTTCTTCTCATTTGGATGAAGATGACCATAAGTATTATTATTTGACCGTTAAGTTCGGTATCAGATCCTATGAAGCATATCTGACATGGTGTCAGGAAAGTAAAGATTTATTAGAAAGTTGGATGAAAATATGAAAACTGCAATTGTTTATTATTCTATGAGCGGCAACACCAAGATGATTGCTGATATGATCGCCGTCGAATTATCTGCCGATATCATCGAGATCGTGCCTAAAAAAGCCTATCCCGATAAAGGAATGAAGAAGTTCTTATGGGGCGGAAAAGCCGCTGTGATGGGGGATAAGCCTGCTTTGGAGCCGTATTCCTTTAACGCCGATAATTATGATATGATTTTGTTTGGCTCTCCTGTTTGGGCGAGCAACGTTACCCCGCCGATCCGATCTTTTATTGATGAGAACAGAGATGGTTTAAAGTCAAAACAGTTTGGTGTTTTCCTCTGTTTCTCCGGAGGCGGCGCCGATAAAGCTGTTATAAAACTACAGAAACTTCTCAACATTGATGGTTTTAAAGCGGAATTGATATTGGTCGATCCTAAAGAAAAGCCTTTTTCTGAATACGAAACGAAAGTCAAGGTATTCTGTGATAAATTGAAATAAGTTTTATATCGGAGATCGTAGTTACGGTCTCTGATTTTTTGTTATATTATACGAACAAATGTGCTAATTTTTCTTGAATTCTCTTTTGTGTTATGGTATAATATCAGTAGAATTTTAAAGGAGCAACGGCACAATGAGCGAGAGAACATATATCGCGATCGATCTCAAATCATTCTATGCCTCTGTCGAGTGTGTCGAGAGAGGTCTTGATCCTTTGGACGCTTTTTTGGTCGTTGCGGACGAGAGCAGAACAGAAAAGACTATCTGTCTTGCGGTGACTCCTGCTTTGAAGGCATACGGCGTATCCGGCAGAGCAAGATTGTTTGAAGTAGTTTCCAAAGTAAAAGAAATCAACAATGAACGCCGACTGAAATCATCTAAAAGACGACTTTCAGATAACGCGGTACAGTTTCAGTCGGTTCTTGATGCCAAACCTGACGCAAAACTGGATTTTATTATCGCTAAGCCCCGTATGCGCCTGTATGAGCTTGTCAGCGCTAAGATCGTCAGTATCTATCTCAAATACATTTCTCCCGATGATCTTTTGGTATACTCTATTGACGAAGTGTTTATGGACGTTACCGACTATCTCGATATCTATCATCTGACCGCGCGTGAGCTTGCGGACAAGATGGTCAGAGACGTCCTTTCTCAGACCGGTATTACCGCCACCGCAGGGATCGGTACGAATCTATATCTTGCAAAAATCGCGATGGATATTGACGCAAAGCATATTGAAGCCGACAGAGACGGTGTGAGGATCTCTGAGCTCGATGAGTTATCTTACAGAAAAAGGCTGTGGGATCATCGTCCGCTGACCGATTTTTGGCGGATCGGCAGAGCTACCGCAAAAAAGCTGGAGAAAAGCGGCATGTTCACGATGGGCGACGTTGCGCGCTGTTCGATCTATAATGAAGATTTTCTGTACAAAATGTTCGGCAAAAACGCGGAGCTTCTGATTGATCACGCGTGGGGATGGGAGCCTTGTTCTATCTCCGACGTCCGCGCCTATACGCCGTCTGTCAACAGCCTGAGCTCCGGTCAGGTGCTGTCTGTTCCTTATACCAACGAAAAAGCGAAGTTAATCATCAAGGAGATGACAGATTCGCTTGTGCTGGACCTGGTGAAGAAGCGTTTGGTTACCGACCAGATCGTACTGTATATCGGCTATGATATCGAGAATCTTTCTTCGGACAGCCCTTCAAAGTACAAAGGCGAGACCCATACCGACTATTACGGGCGAAAGGCGCCGAAGCCTGCTCACGGCTCCATCAACTTAGGCAGATATACTTCCTCTACTAAGCTGATCACTGAAAAGACGCTGGAGCTTTTTGACAGCATAACCGATAGCGAACTTTTGGTTCGTCGAATGAGCGTCGCCGCAAATCACGTGATCGACGAGCAGAGTGAAAAGGCGAAGAAACCGCCGGAACAGCTCGACTTGTTCTCCGATATATCCGACCAGGCTCAAAATCTCGAGAACGAAGAAAAGGATCTTCAAAAAGAACGTCAGGTGCAGGAGGCTGTGATCAAAATCAAATCCAAGTTCGGCAAAAACGGCATTTTAAAAGGAATGAATTTTGAGGAAGGAGCGACCGCCAGAGACCGCAACGCCCAGATCGGCGGTCACAAGGCGTAGATATGAACAGAGAAACCCACAAGTACGACGATATCATCGATATGCCGCATCACGTCTCCAAGACCAGGCCGCAGATGTCGATGCATGACCGCGCCGCGCAGTTTTCTTCCTTTGCGGCACTTGTCGGCTTTGATTCCATGATTGAAGAGACCGAGCGCCTTACTCATACAAAGGTCGAGCTTGATGAAGCCGCTAAAGCGATATTGAATGAAAAGCTGAATCTGATTGATCAAAATATCACTCTTCATCCCGAGATCAGGATCGTATACTTTCTTCCCGACGAAAGAAAGGAAGGGGGAGAGTATGTCAGTCATATCGGCACGGTAAAGAAGATCGATTCTTTTTTGCGTACCGTGATTTTTTCTGACAGCGTTAAAATCCCGATCGAGGATATTTATATGATCGACGGCGAATGGTTACGTCATCTGCAAGTTGAAGATTGACAAAGAGGAGAATCAACAGTATACTGGTAGAGCAAAGGAGGCGAAAATATGAGAAGATTTCTATTCTGCACAGCATTATTGCTGATACTCTCGCTGATCCTTTGTTCCTGTTCCCAAAATATCGAAGTTGACTTAAACGAATTGATGCAATCGGTAAACGAAACGTTCTCTGTTACAGATA
>CAZPOG010000198.1:0-3476 GCA_964588105.1 uncultured Ruminococcus sp.
CTATATTATTAAATTTATTCATAGCCATTTTGTAGCCCACCGAATACACAATTGCAGAAAAAATAAACAAAAACGCCAGCGCAAAAACAAGTGGAATTTTTTTATTTAATATTTTCATATAATCAACACCTCTGAGAAAATAACACTAAACTATTTTGTGTGGATTTTGTCTTACACCATTAACACGATACTCAAAATGCAGATGCGGACCTGTTGAATGACCTGTGCTACCAACGTTACCTATTGTCTGACCTTGTGAAACTTGTTGCCCCACAGACACAGCAACACTACTCATATGTGCATATAAAGTAGAAATTCCATTTCCGTGATCTATAACTACATATTTACCATATCCTCCGCCACTTCCGGCAAATATAACCTTACCCGATGCAGATGCAACTATTTTTGCACCATAAACACCGGCGCCGACGAGAATATCACCTTTATTTCAGAGGAGATCAATAGGGTCCCCGACGAAGGCGTTTCCGTTATCGCGACGGGGCCGCTGACTTTTGATAATTTATCACAGGATATCAGAAATCGGTTCGGCGAACAGCTTCGATTTTTCGACGCGGCGGCGCCTATCGTGTCATTTGAATCGATCGATATGGACTGCGCGTTCTTTGAGTCCCGTTACGGAAAGGGCGGGGGAGAAGATTACCTCAACTGCCCGATGAATAAAGAAGAGTACGAAGTGTTCTACCATGCTCTGATCAGCGCTGAGCGCGCTCCCGTGCATGAATTTGACGTGATGAATCCCAAGGTCTACGAGGGATGTATGCCGATCGAGGTAATGGCGCAGCGCGGGATCGATACCGTGCGCTTCGGTCCGATGAAGCCCGTAGGGCTGCGAGATCCGCGCACAGGTCATCGTCCGTGGGCGGTATTACAGCTTCGAAAGGAAAACCGCGAGGGTTCTATGTACAATCTTGTCGGCTTCCAGACGAATCTGAAGTTTGGTGAACAGAAGCGTGTGTTCTCGCTGATTCCCGCTCTCAAGAACGCGGAATTTCTGCGATACGGTGTGATGCACCGCAATACATTTTTGGATTCTCCTCGTTTGCTGAACGCTGATTATTCTTTAAAGGAAAATAAAAACATATTCTTCGCCGGACAGATCACCGGTGTTGAGGGTTATATGGAGTCGGCGTCATCCGGTCTGATTGCCGGGATCAACGCCGCCAAAAGAGCGTTGGAAGAAGAGACGATTGTTTTGCCGCAGCAGACGATGATAGGCGCTCTGTCACGCTATATCAGCGATGATTCGGTTATAAACTTCCAGCCGATGGGCGCAAACTTCGGCGTGCTCCCCGAGCTTCGTGATCGTCCGAGAGATAAAGCACAACGCGGACAAGCATATGCCGATCGCGCTATTCATTCTTTAGAAGAATTTAAAAAGGAATTTAACATCTGAAAAGGTAGTGGAAATATGAAAATTATTGTAGACGCTTTCGGCGGCGACAACGCGCCGCTCGAAATCATCAAAGGAGCTGTCGATGCGAAGAATGAATACGGTGTGGATATCATTCTCACCGGCGACGAAACCATCATCAAAAAAGTCGCCTCTGAGAATAACATCGACATCACGGGGATCGAGATCGCTCACGCTCCAGACGTATTCTCCCAGAACGAAGACGGTACCAAAATCCGCGAGAAGAGATTTGCAGAAACCTCTATGGCGAAGGGACTCCGTATGGTCGCGCAGGGCGAAGGCGACGCCTTTGTCTCCGCAGGTAACTCCGGCGCGCTCGGCGCGGGAGCTGCGCTTCTTGTCAAGCGTATTAAGGGGATCAAACGTGTGGCGTTCGCTCCCGTTATGCCGAATTCCAACGGCTATTTTATGCTGCTTGACTCCGGTATCAACAAAGAGCTCAGACCCCAGGCACTCCAGCAGTTTGCGCTGATGGGCTCCATCTATATGAACAAGGTCATGGGATTTGAGAGTCCCAGAGTCGGTCTTGTCAACATCGGTACCGAAGAACATAAGGGAAGAGAGCTCGAGCAGGAAGCATATCAGCTCCTCAAAGAGACTCCGATCAATTTCATCGGCAACGTTGAAGCGCGCGATATTCCGCTCGACGGCTGTGACGTAGCGGTCTGCGACGGCTATACCGGAAACATGATCCTTAAAACCTATGAAGGCGTTGCGATGGCGCTGCTCTCTAAGGTCAAGGGCTTATTTACCAAGAATGTCAAAACCAAGCTTGCCGCTGCTCTGGTTCTCAAAGAAATGAAGGAACTCAAGAAGTCTGTCGACTATAACGAGGTAGGAGGCGCGCCGGTGTTAGGCTGCTGCAAACCTGTTTTTAAAGCGCACGGCACTGCTAAGGCAAAGACCATCAAGAACGCGATCCGCGTAACCAAGGATTATGTAGAGAATCATGTTATTGAGTCGATCACTCAGGCGCTGGGTGAACTGAAAGAAGTGGAATAAGTGAAGGATATTCAAGAACAAATCAATTATCGGTTTCAGGACGAAAGCTTATTGAATGAAGCGCTGACACATTCCTCATACGCCAATGAGCAAAGGGGGAGAGTCCGTCACAACGAGCGTCTGGAGTTCTTAGGCGACGCTGTGCTGTCTATCGTTGTTTCCGACTATATCTTTGAGAACTGTCCCGAGATGCCCGAGGGCGCTTTAACAAAGCTCAGGGCTTCTTTGGTGTGCGAGAAGAGCTTGTTTGATTTTGCCAAGCAGATCGATCTGGGCTCCTATATCAAGCTCTCTAACGGTGAGCGCAAGAACGGTGGCGCCCATCGTCCGTCCATTGTCTCCGACGCGTTTGAAGCGTTGATCGCCGCGATCTATCTCGATGGCGGTATGGAGGCGGCGAAACGTCATATCCTGCGCTTTGTGATCCCCGAGATCGAACATCACCGCAACAATTCCTTCAAAGACTACAAGACCAAGCTGCAGGAAATCATCCAGAAGAATCCAGGCGAGCGTTTGGAGTATAAGCTCGTGTCCGCTACCGGTCCTGATCATGATAAGCACTTCAAGGTGGAGGTACATCTCAACTCCAATGTGATCGGAAAAGGCGGCGGCCGCTCCAAGAAAGAAGCGGAACAGCAGGCGGCAAGAGAAGCTTTGGAGTTGATGGGCTATTAAACACGCAAATGTTGCGCTGTTTATCCCGCACAACGGTTGTCCGCATCAATGCAGCTTCTGCAACCAGAGAAGTATCGCAGGCATTGCGTCTCAGCCGACGGCGGATGACGTCAGACAGACGATCGAAACAGCAATTAATTCTTTAAAAGAAAATACGCGAAATGCCGAGATTGCTTTTTTCGGCGGATCCTTCACCGCGATCGACAGAGAATATATGATTTCTCTGCTTGACGCAGCATATCCCTATACCGAGCGTTTTCGCGGCGTGAGGATCTCCACGCGTCCCGATTATATTGATGATAAAATTTTAATTCTATTAAAGAAATATAATATCTCCGCAATCGAGTTGGGCGCCCAGTCGATGAGC
>CAZPOG010000199.1:0-3466 GCA_964588105.1 uncultured Ruminococcus sp.
CCCTCACCAATGGTGACCTGTGTACCGTCAAATTCGTAGTTTTTGCCGGAGGGATCATAGCTGTACTGATAGGTATAGGAACGACCGTTCACCCAGTAGGTAGCCTCTTTCTGTTTAAGCCCGTCATAGTCGATACCTTTGCCTGCGGCAAGAATTTCTTCATTCGTCTTATCAAGAGAGGTTGCATCCTTGATCAGCGTGCTCTTGCCGTATTCGACCTTCTCGGTGATCACATAAGCGCCGAGGTAGTTGCCGTTGTCATACAGGTCGATCAGGCGGGTATTCGGAGTGTACTTCAGACCGATCTCATCCGCGATACCGAATATGGTGGTGTTGCGCATCAGAGACTCGTCGGCGTTGTTGGCGAGCAGGCAGTATTTCTTGGAAGACTCACAGCCCTCGATCAGTTTGGCTTTATCGGTTAAGGTAATGTTGTAAGCATATTTGCCGTACAGACGCATCGACGCTTCAAAGGTAGAGTTGCCTCTGCCCTTGATCTTCTTGAGACCGGTGAGGACCTTGCCTGTCTCCTTATCAGTGGAGTTCTTGAGCGCACCGCTCTCATCATAGAACAGATAGTCTCCCTTGGTGCTGACAGTGCTCTTATACGCTGCGACGCCTTCATAGTCAGCGGTCTGTCCGTCTTCCTTCACCGCGTATGCGGCGGCAAGTCCGGTATAAAGCTCCATCTTGGTGGTCATGAACATCGAAGCGGTGCTATTGGTCTTCATCACATAGAGCTTGCAGTCGGAGTGGGTCGAACCGCCTGTATAACGCCTGTAGGACAGGTTATAGCTGTTGGCGCTGAGGTTCACCGTAGTTGCGGTCGCTCGCGGAACAGAGGTGGAACCGATCTTCAGGTCATACAAAGATGTATAGATCGTAACAGCGTTGCGGTTGACATAGGAAGGCAGATAGAGATAGTAGCTGGTGCTGCCGTAGTAGTCTGTGGCGTAGATCTTAACAAAGTCCTTGACGTCGCCGTTACCCTTGGTATCCGCCCAGATTCCGTACCAGAAGTCGGTCGCGGTACCCGCAGGGATGGTCGGAGCGGTGCCCTTATTGCCGGAGCTGCCGTCAGTGGCGACATAGCAGGGATTGTTGGCGTCAAAGTTGGTCGTCCATGAGTTCCACTCTACGCTGCTGTCGATCCTGGAAACGCGCTTGTAAACGAGCTGAGCGTTGTTGTCAACAGCTACCTTGCCGTGCCATACGGTCCAGCCGGTGTGCTCGTCGACAGTCTTGGTCAACTCAACGCCGTTGGCTGTGATAACAGCATCGTCGCCGGCGATCCACTTGCCCTCTGTATTGTCTGCGAAGTATACGTTCACGGGATCCTGCTTGGTGAATACGCAGCTGTTGTTGTTGGAATTGAAGGTGACCTTATAGTAGCCCGCGGTCTGGGCGTTATACGCGCCTCTGGCTACCTGCGATGAGCCCGAGCCCTGAGACTGAGTCACAAAATAAATATGCTGACCCGCTTCAAGATAGACGCTGGCTGTTCCGGAGGTGATGTCCACCGAGGTGTTTCCGATAGTCAGCGAATAAGTGATCGGCGCGATAAGAGACTCAGGCATAGTATCCCAGCTTTTCACAGTGGCGCCGGTGCTGGTCTCATTGCCGTTAACATAGAAGGCAACAATACTGCCGGATACGCTGATATCTACAGTCTGATAGCTGCCGCTGCCGTTGTTGAAGATAATATTTTTCGTATCTCCGGGAACGGTGGTATAATAGACCGACTGGTTGTAGTCATTGGTGTATTTGTAGGTCATGCCCTGTCCCGGCCAGCTGGAAGAGGTCAAGCCTCCCCAGTAATGGACGTTAGGATTGTTGCCCCAGGAGTTAGGTCTGGTGAACCAAACCTCCATCAGGGAAGCGGCGCCTGACTCGGCAAGATCATCCTCCGCGCCGGACTCAGCGAGTTCGTCCTCCTCGGCGGGCTCGGCAGGCTCATTATCATCATCATCATCATCATCATCAAAATCGTCATCCGCAAGCTCATCCGAGATGTCGACGATCGCCTGTTCGCCGTTGTCCGCGGAATACGCGGAAATCATACCGACGGCGATCATAGAAATCACTATCAGCAGAGAGAGGATCAGCGAAATAACGCGTTTTGATAGTCTTTTGGTTTTCATGATTTCCTCCTTAAACCTGAGCAGAGAAGAAAAAGGTCGGACTGCTCCATATTTTCACATATACATTATACTGCAAGCAGGATGATTCGTCAATAGAACCAAAATTTTTTAGGCAGATTCATCATATTATCTACATATCTGACAACAAACCCCCGTCCCCTTTGTGCAAAAAGATGACAGGTTTGTAATAATTAGGAATTAGGAATTGATATGTCATTCAGAGGGGCTTCAGCCCCGAAGAATCCCCCTGTCATTACTACCGGTTCCCGGTTGTCGGTTGTTGGTTGTCGGTTCAACTGTAGGGGAGGGTCTTGACCCTCCCAAGAGAAGAGAGAAGAGAGAAGAGATGAGGGAGGGCTCTGCCCTCACCTGAATTATAGTGCACAGTGCAAAGTGCAGAGTGCAGAGTTTATGAAATATGAAATATGAAATGTGGTGGGCGGGAACACCCGCACCTGATTGGTATTTTTCATTCAGAGGGAAACTCACGGGGTCCCCGAAACGCCCCTGCGTTTTGGGGAGAGGACGAACGGTGGAGTGAGCACGAAAGCGGGCACGCTTGACCGCTTTCAGCGAGCAGAACCGATGAGGACGAAGCGAAGAATCCCCCTGTCATTCATGTCGGTTGATAAGAGTCGTAGGGAACGATGTGCTACGCAAACGAAAACGGCATCTATCATCAACGTTTCGGAAGAGTCAAGACTCTTCCCTACGGTTCTTTGCGGACAGTCGTTAGAGGAAGGGGATTCTTCGCTTCGCTCTGAATGACAAGTATCAACTGACAACCATAATCACGTGATGATCAAATCAAGGTCTTCCGCCTGCGGTGTGTAGGCGTTGTCGGGCGTGACCTCCTTCTTTTCGCTGTTGGGAATTTCGTCATAGACCTCTCCCCTTTTGAGCTTGCGCTCGCGCTCGGGCAGCTCTTCGGGATAGAGATACGGCTTTGTTGTGTTGATCATATACATCCTCCTTTGATAGTAGGATGCGGAGGAATGGGAGGATTATACCAATGAGGAATTAGGAATTAGGAATTAATATGTCATTCAGAGGGGCTTTAGCCCCGAAGAATCCCCCTGTCATTACTACCGGTTGCTAAGAGTCGTAGGGAACGATGTGCTACGCAAACGAAAACGGCATCTATCATCAACGTTTCGGAAGAGTCAAGACTCTTCCCTACGATTCTTTGCGGACAGTCGTTAGAGGAAGGGGGTTCTTCGCTTCGCTCTGAATGACAAAAATATTCCTCATTATCTTTTGTTCCCACGTAAAAAAGGACTGCTCCGGGCGGAACAGTCCTTGATTGTTACGTAAGGTGAAATTAT
>CAZPOG010000200.1:0-3406 GCA_964588105.1 uncultured Ruminococcus sp.
CGGCTATGTCTGCGACTATCCGATCTTTGGTCAGATCGCTGGTATCAACGCTTTTGCCTTGGGCGCCCAGATGGCGAATTCCCGCGCGAAGGTCTATCTCGAATGGTCTGCAATCAAAGGCGCCAAAGCGGCGGCGCAGACCTTGGTCGATAAAGATATCCATATCATCTCCACCCAGGATACCGCGCGCTTTACAGAGGACGACCGATCCACCTTCGGTATGTCCTATGTCAACAAGGACGAGGTAAATCTCCTTGCCGTAGCGGTATGGAAGTGGGGCATCTACTACGAAGAATTGATTAGAAGAGTTCTCAACAAAACCATTCAGGCGGAGTATGAGAACTCCACCATGGCGCTCAATTATTTCTGGGGAATGTCTGCGGGCGTGGTTGACGTACGCTACGCGGCGGCGCTGTCTCCCGCGTCACGCCGTTTCGGCGATTTTCTCAGAGAGAGTATGATCCATAATGTCAGCACGCCGTTTTTGGCGCCGCTGAGGATCCAGAACGGCGAAATCGTCGGAGAAAAGCAGAAGGAGCTGACGCAGGAGCAGATCATCAACATGGACTATCTGGTCGAGAACGTGATCGGTTCTATCCCTGTCTATGAAGAGCTCACCCCGATGGGCAAGGCGACCGTCGATATGGCGGGCGTGGAAAAGTCTCAGAGCACCGCTCCCGCGGAGACGGAAAAGGCTCCCTCAAACGATGAAGGGAGCGAAGAGAAGTGAGAATCTTAGCAGTATCGGACGTCGAGTCAAAGTACTACTATGACTTTTATTCCCCCGGAAAGCTCGACGGTTTTGATCTGATTATTGCCTGCGGAGATCTCGACTATGAGTATCTGGAATTCTTGGTTACTATGGCGGCTTGTCCGCTGCTCTATGTTCACGGCAACCACGACGACCGCAACTGCCGCGACCCCGAGGGATGTATCTGTATCGACGATCTGGTCTATGACTTCAAGGGCGTTCGGATCATGGGTTTGGGCGGATCATTCCGCTATCGCGACGGCAAGTATATGTATACCGAAAGCCAGATGAAGCGCAGGCTGAGAAGGCTGTGGTTTCCGATCAAAAAGCGCGACGGCATCGATATCCTTGTGACCCACGCGCCCGCCCGTCACCTCAACGATCTCGACACCCTACCGCACAGGGGATTTGAGTGCTTCAATGATATCTTAGAGAAGTACAAGCCCAAGCTGTTTTTACATGGTCACATCCACCGCAACTACGGCAACATTCCCCAGAAGACTCTCCACGGCGACACTCTTGTCATCAACGCCTATGAGCATTGCGTGATCGACTATGTGAATTGATTCGGTTCCCGGTTGTCGGTTGTCAGCTGTCATTGCGAGGGCTTTAGCCCGCGGCAATCCCCTTTTTCTTACTACCGTTTGGATCATAATCCCTTATATAACAAAAAGATTGACAAGGTGATTCCCGCGTCGTGACCACAAGGGTCACTTCTCAAAATGACAAAAAATTTGTTCGAGCAAAGCGAGTGACCATCATTATTCATTTTTCAGTTTTAAGTCTTCAGTATTCATTCATAAATAAAAAGCCCCATATCGGGGCTTTTCTTATATCATTTTTTTCAGTACTTCGTTCACGGTGTTGACAGAAAAGGCGCCGTACGATCTGATCTCTTCTCTTGCCGAGTTCATCGTCACGGGCGTTCCCGCGAACTTTAGCATGGAGATATCGTTGTCGTTATCGCCGAACGCCATCACGCATTCTCTCGGAATACGTAACGACTCACAAAACTTTTTCAGCGCGGTACCCTTGTCGGAGTAAAAAGGAATGAAGTCGATCCATACGCTGCCGCTCGTGAGCGCTTCGCATCGTCCTTTGTAGCGTTCTTCCCAGTATTTTGCGTTGAGCTGTTCATACTCGTTATACAGAGAGACCTTGAAGATATCTTCATCGACTTCGCTCAGGTCGGGGAATCTTCTGACTTTTGCTTTGACATAGTCGATCAGATAGCGATAGAATCCCTCGTCTTTTTCGTTTATCGCTTCATACCCCTTTGCAGAGACCATCACACAGTTATCCTTTGTGCTTTCGATATCGCGGATGATCTCATTGGCAAGGCTTTTGTCAATAAAGTTTTCGTAGATGACCTCTCCGTGATAGACGCAGATGCCGCCGTTACAGCAGATATAAGCGATATCGTCTTTGACAGGCGCAAACAGTTCTCTGAGGTTTTCGTATTGTCTGCCCGAGGCGACAGCGAAGACGATCCCCTTGTCGGTGATTTGTCTGATCAGGTTGAGTGTTTCTTCTTGCGGCGTGCTGCGGCCGTTTAGCAGCAGGGTGCCGTCAAGGTCGCTTGCGATCAATTTGATATTTTGCATAAAAAACTCCCGAAAAATGTTGATATTACGACCATATACAGTTATAATGATATCATAAGATTTGAAAAAATCAAACAGGAGGAATCAAAAATGAGTAAAACCGAAGAAATAAAAATCAGTAAATGGAAATTACTGCTGCCTGCGATCCTGGTGATCCTGTTTGAAGCGGCGGTAGGCGTGATGCTTTTGATCAACCCGCTGGGCTTTACCCGCTGGGTGATCTTTGCGCTGGGCGCGCTGCTGGTGATTCTCAGCATTGTTTTTCTGGTAATCTTTATCCGCGCGCGGAAAGCGGGAGAGAAGGCGCTCGGCCCTGAGATCGGCGCGATCATCTGCTTTATCATCGGCGCTTTCTTTATGATTTTTTCACAGACAGAAGCGGTTATCGGTCTGATCAACAGCTTCTATATTTTCTTCGGAATCGTCATATTTATCGTCGGTCTTAACAAGATCATCAGCTTTATCGTGAGAAGACATAACGATACCATGATCTCTTGGTTCAATATCTTCAGCGGTATCATCGCGCTGGGACTTGGCGTGTTAATCGTTTTCTTCCCGAGAGAATCTGCCGGTATTGCATGGACCATTATGGGAATAAGCCTTCTGTTGGAAGCGGTGTTCGATATTGTCTCCGTGATCCATACCGCAGTGCTGCTGAATCGTGTAAGCGCCACTGACGAAGTTGAGCTAAAAGTATTGGTTAACGAATTTGCGGCAGACGACGATCCCGATGAAGTCGTTATCGAAGACGCTGTTGAAGTCGCCGACGAAAAGCCCGACGAAGAGGCCTCTGAAGAAACGGTTCAAGAGAAAAGCGAATAAATCGCTGACAGTGTGATATAGGATCCGCGTGCAAGCCTGCGCGCGGATTTTCAAAGAGTGTCATCTTTTCGGTTATGATCCGATCGGATGATTATGAATTACCGCTTCGACGGGATAAAACAGGAGAGTGGAAATAATGAAAAAAAGAAGACTGCTGCCGTATCGTCAGGCGATACCCGCTATATTAGCCCTTCAGATAATCGCTTATGTGGTTTTACAGCTTTGGATG
>CAZPOG010000201.1:0-3395 GCA_964588105.1 uncultured Ruminococcus sp.
TACAGGAGAACCTTGACCTCAGACAGGCGGAGATTACCGATATCGAAAGAGATGGGGAAGGGGCTTGGCTGCTGACTACCCGTATGCTCGCGGTATATCGGTGCAAAACAGTCATTATCGCGACAGGTACTTATCTCGGCGGAAAGGTATTTATCGGAGAAGTAAGCTATTCTTCCGGTCCCGACGGGATCTTTCCCGCGGCATTTCTGGGGGAGAGCCTGCGCAGACTCGGCATTCCGACTCGCCGTTTTAAGACCGGCACGCCCGCCAGAGTAAAGCGATCTTCCATCAACTTTACAGAGCTTGAACGGCAAGACGGCGACGAGCCGACCACACCGTTCTCTTTTGATACGACGGACCCGGTAGAAAATAAAGTGGTTTGTCACATCTCATGGACCAACGAAAGCACCAAACAGATCATCCTTGATAATATTCACCGTTCTCCGTTATACGGCGGCAAGATCGAAGGCGTCGGTCCGCGCTACTGCCCAAGCTTGGAAGACAAGATCGTCCGCTTTTCGGAGAAGCCCCGACACCAGCTCTTTATCGAGCCTTGCGGTCTGGATACCGAAGAAATGTATCTGCAGGGCATGAGCTCTTCGTTGCCCGAAGAAGTGCAGATCTCTTTTTATCATACCATCAAGGGTCTGGAAAACGCGGTGATTATGCGGCCGGCGTACGCGATCGAGTATGACTGTATAGACCCGACTGAGATGCTCCCGACACTGGAGTTCAAGGAGTTTGAGGGTCTATACGGTGCGGGACAGTTCAACGGCTCTTCGGGTTATGAAGAAGCTGCCGCGCAGGGTCTGATAGCCGGTATCAACGCCGCCTTAAAGGCACAGGGGAAAGAGCCGTTTGTACTTGACAGGGCGAGCTCCTATATCGGCACCTTGATCGATGATCTGGTCACCAAGGGCGCTAACGAGCCTTATCGCATGATGACTTCCCGCAGTGAATACCGTTTGATCCTGCGCCAAGATAACGCCGACAAGCGTTTGACGCCGCTGGGTTATCAACTGGGGTTGATCTCGGAGGAGCGTTATCAGCGATTCTTAAAGAAGCAAGAGCTGATCAAAGACGAGTATCACCGTGTAAAAACCACGGTAATCTCACCGTCCGAAACACTGTCACAGATACTTGTTTCACGTGAAACATCTGATGTTACCACCGGTATCCGCCTGATCGACCTGCTCAAACGTCCCGAGTTGAGCTATGAAGCGCTGACTCCTGTCGATACCGCCCGTCCCGAACTGGACAGCGCGATCTTCGAGCAGGTGGAGATCGCCGTAAAGTACGACGGCTATATCAAAAAACAATTAGCCGCGGTAGAAGCGATGCGCAAAACCGAACATCGCGCGCTGTCGACAGACATTGATTATCGAACGATAGAAGGACTGCGGCTGGAAGCGAGAGAAAAACTCCAGAGGATCCGCCCGCTGAACATTGGTCAGGCAAGTCGTATCTCCGGTGTTTCTCCCGCGGATATCAACGTTCTGATGATCTATCTTGCGAAACAAGCATACGAAAAAGGAAGAGAAGATGAGCCAAAGCTTTAATACCGTTCTCGATATCGCGCTGAAAGAAAGCGGTCTGACGTTGGACGACGAAGCAAAAAACAAACTGGATATATATTATCGGTTATTAATACGATATAATCAGGTGATGAATCTCACCGCACTGACAAAACCGCGCGATGTGGCGTTAAAGCACTTCTGCGACAGCCTGACGGTGCTGCGTCATGTCGATATTCCTCAGAACGCGAGTGTGATCGATGTCGGTACCGGCGCTGGCTTTCCCGGGCTGGTGCTGAAGATCGCCCGACCGGATATTCAGCTGTGCCTGCTCGACAGCTTGCAAAAGCGGCTGGATTTTTTAGAAGAAGTCTGTGACAAAACACAGATCAAAGATATCAGATTTGTCCACAGCCGCGCAGAAGACGGCGCGAGACAAGCTGATTTGAGAGAGAGATTTGACTTTGCCGTGTCACGCGCGGTAGCGTCGCTGAATGTGCTGTGCGAATACTGCTTGCCGTATGTCAAGGTCGGCGGGATCTTTGTCGCGATGAAGGGCAAAGAATACGAAGAGGAGCTCTCTGCTTCAAAGAACGCTTTGCAGATACTTAACTCAACCGTAATCAGGACAGACACATTCACACTTGCCGACGCGGGGGAGAGGGCGATCATCCAAATTGAAAAAACGAATGCTACACCGGATATCTACCCCCGTACAAGCAAAAAAATAAAGAGTAAACCATTATAATAATGAGCTGCTGTGAAAACGGCAGCTTTCTTTATTATATGACAAAACATCCCATAATAATCGCTCAAGATGTGACACGATAATTGATTTTGATTCGGTATAATATTATTCGCAGGGACAAGCCCGAGCAAAATTTTAAAAGCGAGCTGATGCGAAAGAGGTGAGGATAGTGAGTTTGCTGATCAGACCCGATAACAAGGTGCTGATGGTACCGACTATCCAGATCCGGCCTAACCGCACCCAGCCTCGCCGCAACTTTGATGAAGAAGAGCTCAAAAGCCTATCGCTTTCCATCGCCGAGAACGGCATCCTCCAGCCATTAGTAGTCAGAAGGATCAACTCTACGGAGTTCGAGCTGATCGCCGGGGAGAGGAGATTAAGAGCGGCGATCATGGCAGGGCTCAACAAAGTCCCCTGCGTGGTACATAAATGTACGGATAAAGAATCCGCGCTTTTGGCGTTGATCGAAAACCTCCAGCGCGCCGATCTCTCTATGTTTGAAGAAGCCCGCGGGATCGCAAGGCTGATCCGCAAGTACGGTCTGACGCAGGAGCAGGCGGCGATCAAACTCGGAAAGAAGCAGTCCACCATCGCGAACAAGCTTAGACTGCTTCGTCTGACCTTCGAAGAACAGGAATGGATCCTGACCGCCAATCTCTCAGAACGGCACGCTCGCGCGCTGCTGAGGATCAACAACTCCAACCTGCGGCGTGAGGTACTCAGCCGCGTGATCACCGAGAACATGAATGTATTGGAGACAGAAGCGTTTGTCACCGATGTCCTGATGCAGAAATCCGCTCCCAAACCGGAGGAAGAGAAAAAGCCGCACAAGAAAGCGGCGGTAAAAGATGTCAGAATCTTTGTCAACACCATCAACAAAGCGGTCGATACTATGCGCCTTTCCGGGATCAACGCGATCTCCCGCCGATCAGAGACCGACGACTACATCGAATATACCGTGAAGATCCCCAAACCGGAGAACCTTTCAACTGCGTAAATAATTTGCAATGACTTAACAGTAACACAAAACTGTAAACTGATAACTGTTAACTGAACAAGCTTTCCCCATAGATGCGAAAGCATCTATCCACTCATACCCATTTCCTTATCTGAACCCCTTGCCGACAGCCGTG
>CAZPOG010000202.1:0-3391 GCA_964588105.1 uncultured Ruminococcus sp.
AAGCCTCGCAGAAACCTTGATAAGATATCAGCGTTTCGGTAAGCCGAGGGCGTTTTGCCCTTGGCTCCCTCTGACGAGGGAGCTGGCTCAGCAGGCGACTGAGCCTGATGAGACTGAGGGAGAGATAACGATACTTTTCCTTTACAAAAAAACATATGGCGAGAAGCTGCTTGCGATGCTGCACCAAGGAAATACTCGCCACACATCGGAGAAAAAACAACGCTGCGTTATCTCTCCCTCCGTTTTTTGCGGATGGATCCGCAAAATCCACCTCCCTCGTCAGAGGGAGCCAGCAGAACGATAACATTCCAATCAATCATCAATGCCCTTCACTTTTCACCAAGCCTAAGGAGGAACACATTATGAAACGAACCTTATCCATCATCCTCGCGCTGATTCTCGTGCTGTCCGCGGTGACGTTTTCTGCGGGCGCCGAAACTGTAGGGAACGGTCTTGACCGTTCCGCTGACGCTGCGTCGGATACATCGGCGGTTGCCGACGACGACCTCGCCGCCTCGGGCGCGGAGGAGGATATTGCTGAGTCGGGCGCCAATTATTATCTCTGGGTGGGCAACACTCGGGTCACCGACGATAACAAAAACGATATCTTAAACGACGGCGGCAGTGCAAAGTTCAACCCTGCTACCTCCACGCTGACGCTGGATGAACCGACGATACCCGACGTTTATCATGATGGTTATTACGGTAATTATCTGATCGCCTTTGTGGATTATATGAATCTGACGATCAAGGGAAACTATCATATGAGCTCCCCGGTCGACGCAACGGTTGGTTTGATACACAGTACGGGCAACAACGGCAATCTGACCTTAGACGGAGACTTCTCCTTCCTGTTAAAAAACCATTGCGTATACGCAAGTGATATTCGTATCAAAAGCGGTTCTCTGTATGTAAAGTCAGACGGAGGCTCTTATGCCCTATACGCTTGGGGCGATACTTTTACGATCGATTCAGCGGTCACTCACGCTGAGTTTATCGTCAACAGTGACGATGAAAACATTTCGGCTCTTAAAGGTAACGTAAGTACCGTTTCCGAGATCAGTTCGGATCTTGATCTCCTCACACCGCGTAATTATGTAAGAAGTAATGCTTATGTGGAAGTCGGTGAGGTTCTGCCGTCCGGTGAAACGGTAAATGCCAAGCACGTCGTGTTCGAGAACAAATCAATCCCCAAATACAGTGTTTGGCTGGGCGACACACGGGTCACCGATTATAATAAGGATGATATCTTCGGCGACGGCAGGGCGCGCTACAATCCTGACATGTGTGTGCTGAGTCTGGATGAACCTAAGATCAACGGTTATTATGCAGATAATAATGCCGGAATAACCTATCAGATATATTCCGAGACTGCACTTATGCTTATAGACGGAAGTTATCATATGACGCAAACTCCCGCACAAGGCGAGATGCCCGACTATGCAGTCAGAGGAAATAACGTACATTTTTACGGTAAATTCCAGTTCAATTGCAGTATCTTGATATACGGCAATATGCATATTGATTCCGGCACCATGACCGTCTATAGGAGCGAGAGTGCTGAAGCGGCAATCAAATGCTTCAACGGCGATGTTATCATTGATAAAAATGTTGGCTACGTCCACGCGCAAGGGATCCGTACGCCTGACGGAAATACTGACTATTCTCAATATCATCATTATGTTTCAGCAAACGGCAGATGGGTGTTTTATGACAGCCGCACCGTGACCTACTATGATCTCTGGCTGGGCACGACGCAGGTCTCTTCCTTAAACTGCGACGATATCTTCGGTGACGGCACCGCATCCTATGACGGAGATACGCTGACCCTGAACAACCCCGATATCGAGGGCTTTTATACGGACAGCTATTGGAAAACCTCCAAAATCTTCTGGAAGAACTATGATCTGACGATCAAGGGCAGCTATGATATGGGTAGCTGGGAAACGGAGTGCAACTACTTTCTGTTAGGCAGATGCGACAACGAGGAGTACGGCGGCTCTCTCTGTCTGGAGGGAGATTTCTCCTTCTGCGGGCTCGACGCCGCTATTCTGACACAGAAGAGCATCTATATCGACAACGGAACGCTGGTCGCCAAAGCGCTTCGCGATAATTACGGATACGGCATCCAATCGAACAACGGCGATATCACCATCTACCCCGGCGTCACTTATCTTCATACATACGGGTATAACTGCGGTATGCTGGCGCTCCGTCATAATATTATCGTCGCTGACACACTGACCATGACAACTCCGGAAAACGGCAAGAACAGAAACGGCGTCATTTTTGAGTCCGATGGATCAACATTCGCTACGACCGTCATCTTTGAGCGTGTCGAATATAACCTCTGGCTGGGGGAGACGCAGGTCACCTACGCGAACAGGAACGATATCCTGAACGACGGCGGCAATGCGAAGTTCGATCCCGAAGCCTGCCTCCTGACGCTGAACGATCCTGTTATTCCCGGCATTTTTGAATATGAGTATGATGATACCGCTAAAATCTACGCTGATAATATGGATCTGACGGTCAAGGGCAGTTATCATATGTCTTTATCCGACAGTATTCCCGTAGCCGGTATTTTTGTCATTGACGGCGCTCTGACGCTTGACGGCGATTTCGCCTTTTACGGCGGCTATTGCGGAATATTTGCATCTAAAGAATTGAGGTTCGACGGCGGCTCGATCGTCGCAAAGGGGCTTTCCGCCGAAGACAGTTACGGAACATTTTTGTGGGAATACACTTCAGTCAAGATTGGCGAAGACGTTGTGCTTGTTGATGTGGAAGGAAAAGCCAGCGCATTCGAAAGCTACATCAGCTATGGCTTAGGTCACTGTGTAACAACGCCGAAGAACGCCTGTATTGATGAGACGAAAGAAGGCTGGACCTGGATATACGAAGCCGACGGCGAGACTGCGGCAAAGCATGTCGTGATTCAGAACGGATATAACCTTTGGCTTGGCTCCACGCGCGTCACTCCCAAGAACGCGGACGACATCCTCGGCGACGATACGGCGAGCTTTGATCCCGAGACCTCCACCCTGACGCTCTGTGAACCGACAATCTCCGGCACCGCCTCCAACCAGTGGGGTATAACCAGAAAGATTTACGCAAAGGATATGGATCTGACGATCGCCGGCAGCTACCAAATGACTGCCGCAGAGGGCGCTACCGCCATCAGCGTAGAAGACGGCAGCCTGACGCTCGACGGCGACTTTACCTTCAAGGGGACGGACTTCGGCGTTTCCGCCGACGATGGCTTGACGGTCAAGTCCGGCACGCTCAACGTGTCTGCGACGTCCTCCTCCGGCACCGGTATTTTTATTATGATCGGCGATGTCACGATAGAGAGCAGAGTGACGCTGGTAGACGTGACCGGAAGCTACGC
>CAZPOG010000203.1:0-3375 GCA_964588105.1 uncultured Ruminococcus sp.
CGCAGTTGGCGAAGTTGAGGATGATGACGTCATACTTGCCGGACTTGATCGCTTCAACGCACTTTTCGGTGACCTCATAGGCGCTCATATGCGGCTGCAGGTCATAGGTCGGAACTGTCGGGGACTTGACGAGGATGCGGTCCTCGCCCTCATACTGCTTCTCAACGCCGCCGTTAAAGAAGAAGGTGACATGCGCGTACTTCTCTGTCTCGGCGATCCTCAGCTGGGTCTTGCCCAGAGAGCTGAGATACTCGCCCATGGTGTTCTTGAGACTTTGCGGCTTCATCGCGATCTCCACGTTGGGCATGGTCGCGTCGTACTGGGTCATACAGACATAGCACAGGGGGAAGAATCCGTTTCTTCTCTCAAAGCCCTTGAAGTCGGGATCGACAAAGGTACGGGTGATCTCTCTCGCTCTGTCGGGACGGAAGTTGTAGAAGATCACGGAGTCGTTCTCTTTGACGGTGTCGCCGCCTTCGATGACACAGGGGATCACGAACTCGTCGGTCACGCCGTTATCATAGGAGTGCTGAACAGCCTCAACGGGATCAGTCTCGTCGATACCCTCGCCGTAGGTGATGGCGGCGTAAGCTCTCTCGACGCGCTCCCATCGGTTATCTCTGTCCATTGCATAGTATCTGCCCATGACAGTAGCAATCTTGCCTACGCCGATCTCCTTGCACTTTGCGACCGCGTTCGCGACATATTCCTTACCCGAGGAGGGAGGAACGTCTCTGCCGTCCAAAAAGGCGTGGATGTAAACTTTCTCAAGCCCTTTTCTCTTGCACAGCTCCAAGACGCCGTAGAGATGGGTGTCGTGGCTGTGAACGCCGCCCGGAGACAGCAGACCGAAGAGATGGAGGGAGGAATTGTGTGTGATCGCGTTATCTACCGCTTTGTTGAGCGCTTCGTTCTCAAAGAACGTGCCGTCCTCGATCTCCTTGGTGATGCGGGTCAGCTCCTGGTAGACGATCCTGCCCGCGCCCATATTGGTGTGACCCACCTCGGAATTACCCATCTGACCGTCGGGCAGACCGACGTCCATGCCGGACGCGCCGATCATGGTGATGGGATTCTTATGGAAGAGCCAGTCCAGATACGGGGTCTTGGCTTCAACGATCGCGTTGCCGTATTTCGGCGCGATACCGAAGCCGTCCATAATAATTAATGCTACAGGTTTTTTCATTGTTGGTACCTCATTTTTTGTCATTCAGAGGGGGCTTGTCTCCGAAGAATCCCCTTGTCATTAATACCGTCTGTAAAAGGAAGGGGATTGCCACGGCTCCTTTGGGAGCCTCGCAATGACAAACAAATCATTAATAGTCGAATTCCGTTGCCTTAACGATTGCCGCGAACTTCTCGGCCACTAAGGACGCGCCGCCGATCAGACCGCCGTCTACGTTGGGCTTCATCAGAAGCTCAGCTGCGTTCTGGTCATTCATCGAGCCGCCGTACTGGATGGTAACGCTCTCCGCCGCCTCTACGGAATAGAGCAGCTTTAAGCAGTTGCGGATAAACTCGCAGACTTCTTCCGCCTGCTCCGCGGTAGCGGTTTTGCCGGTGCCGATCGCCCATACAGGCTCATAAGCGATAACGACGTTCGGGAGCTCCTCGATCGGAACATCCCACAAATCGAGCTTGATCTGGCGGGAGATCACTTCCTTGGTGATGCCGCACTCGCGCTCCCAGAGCAGTTCGCCGACACAGAGGATGGGCTTAAGACCCGCGGCAAGAGCAGCCTTGACTCTCTTGTTGACGGTCTCGTCGGTCTCGCCGAAGTACTGTCTTCTCTCGGAGTGGCCGATCACGACATATTCAACGCCGATCTCTTTGAGCATTGCGGTGCTGATCTCTCCGGTGAACGCGCCGGACTCCGCCCAGTGGCAGTTCTCCGCGCCGATCTTGATGTTGGTGTCCTTTGTGGCTTCGACAGCGGTTGCAAGGTCAACATAGGGAACGCACGCGACGACTTCACAGGGAGCGTCTGCTACCAAAGGAGCGATCTCGTCCAAGAGCGCCTTTGCCTCAGAGGGGGTCTTGTTCATCTTCCAGTTGCCTGCGATAATGGTTTTTCTCATACCTTTTGCCAAAGTATCAATTAACATAGTATAATTCCTTTCATTTTTGAAAATTATAATGATGTTGCGAGAGGGCGGAACACTCCGCCCTCCTGATTTGTAAATTAGTCTTTATCAGCGATTGCTGCGATGCCGGGGAGGACCTTGCCCTCGAGGTATTCGAGAGAAGCGCCGCCGCCGGTGGAGATGTGGGACATCTTGTCGGCAAAGCCAAGGTTGATGACAGCCGCAGCGGAGTCGCCGCCGCCGATGATGGTGGTAGCGTCGGTCTCTGCTAAAGCATTCGCGACAGCGATGGTGCCCTTGGCAAGCTCGGGATTCTCAAATACACCCATCGGACCGTTCCATACGACGGTCTTCGCAGACTTGACAGCGTCGGCATAGAGCGCTGCGGTCTTGGGACCGATATCGAGACCCATTACGTCAGCAGGGATCTCGTCAACAGAATATACGGTAGTTTCTACGGGTCCGTCGATCGGATCGGGGAAGGACTTCGCGGTGACAGTGTCAACGGGGAGCAGGAGCTTCTTGCCCAGATCTTCTGCCTTCTTGATCATTTCTGCGCAGTAGTCGATCTTGGTGTCGTCTACTAAAGAGGTGCCGACTTCCTTGCCGAGCGCCTTGTTGAAGGTGTACGCCATACCGCCGCCGATGATCAGGGTATCGCACTTCTCCAAGAGGTTAGAGATAACGTTGAGCTTGTCCGCAACCTTCGCGCCGCCTAAGATCGCGACGAAGGGACGAACGGGAGCCTCTACCGCGTTGCCGAGGTAGTCGATCTCTTTCTGCATCAGATAACCGACAGCGGTCTCTTTGAGGTGAGCGGTAACGCCGACGGTAGAGCAGTGAGCACGGTGAGAAGATCCGAACGCGTCCATGACAAAGCAGTCAGCCAATGACGCAAGCTCTTCAGAGAAGGGCTCGAGGTTCTTGGTCTCTTCTTTTCTGAAGCGTGTATTCTGCAGAAGAACCACGTCGCCGTCTTTCATAGCGGCAACAGCAGCCTTTGCGTTTGCGCCGACGACTTCGTCATCGTTGGCGAATACAACATCCTGACCCAGAAGCTCGGAGAGTCTTACCGCGACGGGAGCGAGGGAGAACTTCTCCTCGGGGCCGTTCTTCGGTTTGCCGAGATGGGAGCAGAGGATCAGCTGACCGCCGTCAGCGATGATCTTCTTGATGGTGGGTAAAGCGGCAGTAATACGGTTGTCGTTGGTGATCACGCCCTCCTTGAGAGGAACGTTGAAGTCGCAGCGGCAGAGAACCTTTTTGCCTTTGAAGTTGATGTCGTCAACGG
>CAZPOG010000204.1:0-3350 GCA_964588105.1 uncultured Ruminococcus sp.
CACAGTATCAGCCCTTAGAACTCAACGAGTACATCGGCAACGGCCAGCCGTGGGAACTCGACGGTCTGCATTCGGGCGTGACCTGTCTGCAGCCTTACGAGTCCAAGGAAGGCTCCGACTGGTACTCGGGAACGGCAAATGCCATTTACCAGAACATCGGCTTTATCGACAGATATGATCCCGACTACATCGTGGTTCTCTCCGGCGACCACATCTACAAGATGGACTACGCCGATATGCTGAAGTACCACAAAGAAAAAGAAGCCGCCTGCACCATCGCGGTGATCGACGTACCGCTGGAGGAAGCCTCCCGCTTCGGTATCCTCAACACCTATGAAGACGGCACCATATACGAATTTGATGAAAAGCCCGAGCATCCGAAGTCGACCAACGCTTCGATGGGCATCTATGTATTCACTTGGAAGAAGATCAGACAGTACCTCATCGACGACGCGGCGGACGAAAACTCCTCCAACGACTTTGGCAAGAACGTACTCCCTTTGATGCTCAACTCCGGCGAGAAGATGGTCGCTTATCCGTTTGACGGTTACTGGAAAGACGTCGGCACGATCGACTCTCTCTGGGAAGCAAACATGGATCTGCTCGATCCCAAGCTCCAGCTTGACCTCAAGAATATTTACTCGCGCAACCCGATGATGCCGCCGCACCATGTCGGCGACAACGCGCACATCCAGAACTCGATGATCAGTGACGGCTGCAACGTAGACGGCTCTCTGGAATTTTCCATCATCTTCTCGGGCGTGCAGATCGGCGAAGGCGCTGTAGTTAACTCCTCTATCATCATGCCCGGCACGATCATCGAAGCCGGCGCTCACGTAGAGTTCTCCATCATCAGTGAGAACACCGTCATCGGCAAAAACGCCAAGATCGGCGCGAACCCCACCGAGTTCGAAAACCGTGACGACTGGGGCATCACCGTTATCGGCGACGGGCTGAAGATCGGCGAGGGTGTTGTGATCCCCGCCAAGGCGATGATAGATAAGGATGTGGAGGTGTAATCATGGGCAGCAATAAAATATTAGGCTTGATTTTTGCGAATACTAACGAAAAGAACCTGCCCGACCTCACCGCCTACCGTACCACCGCATCGGTTCCGTTCGGCGGCAAATACAGACTGATCGACTTTCCTCTTTCGAATATGTCTAATTCGGGCATCAACAACGTCGGCATCGTCACCAAGAAGAACTTCCAGTCTCTGATGGATCATGTGGGCTCCGGCTCCGCATGGGATCTCGCCCGCAGGCGTTCGGGTCTTTCGATCCTGCCTCCCTACGGTGAGCACAGCTTCTCGACCATCGTCGAGACTCTCTTCAACCTGCACGGATATATCGAGCACGGCGACGAGGAATATGTGCTGATTTCTCCCTCGGACTGCGTCTATAATATGGATTACAGCAAGGTGCTGGAATTCACTGAGAAAAACAACGCCGACGCAACCTTCGTTTATGTGAAAAAGGCGGTCAGCGTTCTGACTGACGACTTCCGCTGCATCCTCTCGATGGATTATGACGGCAAGGTACAGAAGATCATGGCGACGCCTGTCACTAATGACGTCTGCGACCTGAGCATCGGTACGATCCTGATCAAGAAAGCAGTGCTGATGAGTCTGATCCGTCAGGCGATGAGCGAATCCAAGTACAGCTATGTCAGAGATGTGCTCCAGCCCGCGCTGAGGGACTATAACCTCTACGGCTATGAGCTGACAGGATACTGTGAGATCATCGGCTCCGTCAAAGAATACTATGACGCGAACATGAAGCTGATGGACAGAGATATCCGCTATAAGCTCTTTGACTATCAGCGTCCTATCTATACCAAGGTCAGAGACGACGTTCCGTCCAAGTACGGCCTTGAATCCAACGTCAAGGGCTCTTTGATCGCGCAGGGATGTGTGATCGACGGCACGGTGGAGAACTCCATCATCTCTAAGGGCGTTCAGATCGGCAAGGGCGCGAAGGTCTCCAACTGCATCATCATGCAGGACTCCGTGATCGGCGACGGCGTCACACTCTCCTACACCGTCATCGATAAGGACGTCAAGGTAAGCCGCGGCAGCTCTCTGCAGGGCAGCCCCTACTATCCGATGTATATCGCGAAAAAATCCATCGTATAAATCCAATTGTCATTGCGAGCCCCTTTATGGGGCGCGGCAATCCCCTTCTTTTTGATCACGGTCGTAATAACCGGGGGATTCTCACGGGGCTAAAGCCCCTCAGAATGACTGTTCACTTATAATTAAGGAGGATATCAATGAAAATTCTTTACTGTGCCAGCGAGGCGAATCCGTTTGCGGGTTCCGGCGGCCTCGCCGATGTAGCGGGCTCTCTGCCCCATACCCTGTGCCGTAAAGGTCAGGACTGCCGTATCGTTATCCCGCTGTACGGCACCATTCCGCAGGATCTGAAGAACCAGCTCAACTTCATCACCAACTTTACCGTTCCGGTAGCGTGGAGACATCAGTACTGCGGTCTGTTCTGGGCAAGATGGAACGACTGCACCTATTACTTCATCGACAACGAGTATTACTTCAAGCGTGACAAGCTCTACGGCTTCTATGATGACGCAGAGAGATACGCGTTCTTCAGTAGAGCGATCCTCGAGATGCTCCCCTACATCGATTTCCATCCCGACATCATCCACACCAACGACTGGCAGACAGCGCTGGTTCCCGTATACTACTACCTGTTCTACTCCAAGAACCCGTGGTACTACAACATCAAGTCGGTATTCACCATCCACAACATCCAGTATCAGGGCAAGTACGGCTGGGAAGTCAACACCGAGTGTGTCGGTATTCCTCCGACAGAGACCAAGATCCTCGAGATGGACGGCAAGCTGAACATGATGAAGGGCGCGATCTACTGCTCTACCCGTGTTACCACCGTCTCCCCGAGCTATGCGCTCGAGATCAAAGATCCTTGGTACAGCCACGGTCTGCACCACGCGCTGATCAACAACCACTACAAGCTCTGCGGTATCTTAAACGGTATCGATCAGGCTTCCTATGACCCCGCCACCGACTATCAGCTCTACTGCAACTATACCAAAGAGGATATGTCCGGCAAGGGCGAGTGTAAGAGACGCCTGCAGGAGAGACTGGGCTTAGAGCAGAGCTGGGATACCCCCATTGTTGCGATGGTCACCCGTATGGTAGCTCACAAGGGTCTCGACCTTGTCAGAGGCGGTCTGCCGGATCTTCTCAACAACAACAAGATGCAGTTCGTCATCTTAGGCTCCGGCGACGAAGAGTACGAGAACTTCTTCAGAGATATGCAGTGGTTCTATCCCGGCAGAGTCTGCACCTGCCACGGCTTCGTTCCCGAGCTGGC
>CAZPOG010000205.1:0-3327 GCA_964588105.1 uncultured Ruminococcus sp.
TTGACGATGTTATAGCTGCCTTTTCTCTTGCTCTTAAGGATCTCGAGCGCGTCATCGTCATAGCCGGGCGCGATCACGCCGTCACTGACTTCTCTCTGGATCAGCAGAGCTGTGGTCTTGTCACACACGTCGGAAAGCGCGACCCAGTCGCCGAAGGAGCACATGCGATCGGTACCTCTTGCGCGGGCGTAAGCGCACGCCAAGGGAGAGTCGTCAAGGCCTTCGATATCGTCAACAAAGCAAGCTTTCTTGAGCTTTTCGGGCAGCTTGATACCAACAGCCGCCGAGGTGGGGCTGACGTGCTTGAACGAAGCGACGCAGGGCAGGGAAAGCTGCTCCTTGATCTCTTTGACCAACTGCCAAGAGTTGAACGCGTCGAGGAAGTTGATGTAGCCGGGTCTGCCGTTTAAGATCTCGATCGGCAGATCACAGCCGTCGTTCATAAAGATTCTGGAAGGCTTCTGGTTCGGGTTACAGCCGTACTTGAGTTCAAATTCTTTCATTTTGGTTTCTCCTTCTCTTACTGATTCTTGTTGATGATCCTGTCTTCAAAGGATCCTGCCGTAAGGTCGGTATAACGGACGTAGAGAGAGATCTTATTATCCTCATCCAAAGCGCTCCACAGCTTATCGGTAAACGCGTCGATATCGTTGTCGATCATAATTCTCTCGGGCTCGCCCTGGAAGGTCGGGATCGGATTGCCGTCGCAGACATAGGTGTGGATAAAGTGACCTAAGCCCGCCTTGGACGGATAGGAGAAGGTATAGCGCGCGCAGTCTGTTCCCTCTGCGTCGATCGACTTTAAGATACTCATCTGATAGGAGAAGTCGCCGCCATCGAAGGTGAGCATACCGCTGATACGGGGCGTCAGGTTCGGCGCGTCGGGCTCGAACTCCCTCTTGGATAACGCTTTGGAGAAGCACTCGCCGTTTTTCAGTCCTTCATAGACGGTGTCGGTCTGGTCGCCGTTGGTGACGATCAGCTTGTTCTCGTATTCTCTTAATGCCGCGTAGATGATCAGCGAAGGATCCTCGACCTTTGACACGTCAAACGGCTCGGTATAGAGCACGCCGTCGCGCATGGTGAACACGCGGTTGCGCGAGTTCTGAGAGCGTCCCATAATGAAATACGCCGATACGGCAGACTTGCCGTCTGCAGACTTGCCGATCACGATGCCTCTGCCGACATAGGAGTTGCCCTCGATCAGCTCTTTGATGTCATTGACTTTGTAAATGTTCATAGATACCTTCCTTATTTGCTGTCATTCTGAGGGAGCATAGCGACCGTGAGAATCCCCTATTCGCTACTATCGTCTTCTTAAGGAAGGGGATTGCCACGGGCTAAAGCCCTCGCAATGACTATCTTAGTAATTCTTTCGCAACTTGTTCTATCGCCTGTGGGAAGATCACCCATTCGGCCTCTTCCATCACGCGCCTCTGCAAGACTTCGGGGGTGTCGCCGTCTTGTACAAGCACCGCCTTCTGGGCGATGATCTCGCCGCCGTCGGGGATCTCGTTGACAAAGTGCACGGTCGCTCCCGTGACCTTGACGCCCTTTTTAAGAGCCGCCTCGTGGACTCTCAGGCCGTAGAAGCCCTCTCCGCAGAAGGAGGGGATCAGCGAGGGATGGATGTTGAGGATCCGATGGTCATAGCGGGAGGTAAAGTCCTGTGACAGGATGGACATAAACCCCGCCAGCACAATCAGATCGATCCGGTTTTCTTCCAAAATGCGAATAATCTCGCTCTCAAACGCCGCGCCGAATTGCTTCTTCGTGATCACGGCGGATTTGATATTCGCCTTTTTCGCTCTCTCGATCGCGTAGGCGTTTTCGTTATTCGATATAACCAGAACGACCTCTCCGGATTGGATCGCAGATCCTTGTGCGTCGATGATCGCCTGCAGGTTGGTGCCGCCGCCCGAAACCAGAACGGCGATACGGATTTTTTTCATAGCTTCCTCTTATTTCAGTATGATCTTTCGGTCGGCTTTGATGATCCTGCCGATGACATAGGCGTCCTCGCCGTTATCCTTCAGGATCGACAGCGCTTTGTCAACATCCTTCTGCGCCACTGTGATACTCATGCCGACGCCCATGTTGAAGGTGTTGAACATATCATGCTCGCTGATGCCGCCGGTCTGTTGGATCAGCTTAAAGATCGGCAGGATCCGGACAGCATCCTTGTCGATCTCGGCGCACAGCCCATCGGGGATCGCGCGCGGGATGTTCTCATAGAAACCGCCGCCGGTGATATGGGAAATGCCCTTGACCTGAACCTCGCTGAGCAATGCGAGCACAGGCATGACATAGATCTTGGTCGGGGTGAGCAAAGTCTCGCCGACAGACTTTCCGCCGAGCGCCTCTACGGGAGAGGTGATGTCGGCATTCTCTACGTCAAAGACCTTTCTGACCAGAGAAAAGCCGTTGGAATGAACGCCGGAGGACGGCAGCGCGATCACAACGTCGCCCTCTTCCATCTTCGTGTTATCAATGATCTTGTCTTTATCTACCACGCCGGTGGTGTAGCCGGCGAGATCGTATTCATCCTCGGGATAGAAACCCGGCATCTCGGCGGTCTCGCCGCCGATCAGCGCCGCGCCGGACTGCACACAGCCATCGCATACGCCCTTGACGATCTGCTCGATCCGCTCGGGTACGTTCTTTCCGCAAGCGATATAGTCGAGAAAGTACAGAGGCTTCGCACCGCAGCAGATGACGTCGTTGACGCACATCGCGACGCAGTCGATACCGACGGTATCATGCTTATCCAACAGGAAAGCGAGCTTGAGCTTGGTACCGACGCCATCGGTGCCGGAGACCAGCACGGGCTTTCTAATCCCTTGCAGATCCAGCTCAAAGAGTCCGCCGAAGCCGCCGATGCCGGAGCATACGCCGGATGTCACCGTGCGGGCGATATGGCTTTTCATCAGCTCTACCGCGCGGTAGCCGGCGGTGATATCCACACCCGCCTGCGCGTAAGCGTCAGACCTTGAATTTTCTATCATAACTTAGTCCTTTCCGTTCCAGCAATAGGTGCACAGCTCTTCTTCGGGCAGTCCTATCGCCTCAATAATACCTTCGATCGTCTGGAACTCCAGAGAGTCAAAACTCAGCTGATCGGCGATCGCCTTTCTCAGGTTCTGACCGCGCTCGGTCTCTCTGTCGCAGTACTCATCGATATGCTCATAACCCTCTTCTCCCTCGAGATCTTTGATGACTCTTCTTGCGATCAGCTCCATCTGGGAGGTCGCGCGGGAGAAGTTGAGGAACTTACAGCTGTACATGATCGGCGGACACGCGGAGCGCATCGCGACCTTCTTGGCGCCG
>CAZPOG010000206.1:0-3284 GCA_964588105.1 uncultured Ruminococcus sp.
GCCTCAAAGCACTCGTAGTCGGTGACGACCTCGGGATAGTCCTCGACGTTGAAGCCCATCGCGGTGAAGATGCGTTCGCACTCGCGCTGGACCAGCGTGATCGGATGATAAGAGCCTCTCTCCTCTTTGACGGGGATGGTAAGGTCGAACTCGGGCATACTGTCGATCTCTCTTTGGATCTCCAGCGCTTTGAGCTCTTCGGCTCTTTTGGCGATGCTTTCCGCCGACGCCTGCTTTAACTCATTGACCATCTGTCCGAAGGTCTTTTTCTCATCGGTGGAGAGTGTCTTCATGGTCTTGAGCAAATCGGTGATGTAACCCTTTTTGCCGAGATACATCACGCGCAGATCTTCGATCATCTGCGGATCGGTCGCAGCGGCAAGCGCCTCGTCCAAAGACTGACCGATTTGTTCAAATGAAAATATGTCTTTCATAATATCCTCCATTCAATTATATTAATGTATTTTGTGTCATTCTGAGAAGGGCAAAGCCCGACGTGAGAATCCCCTTGTCATCACTAACGGTTGCAAAAAGAAGGGGATCGCCACAGCCTGTCGCTATGCGGCACCTCCCTGCGGGAGGCTTCGGGCTTCGCGATGACAATAAAGTAATAATAAAAAATCCGCCCCATAAAGGGACGGAGATTCCGCGGTACCACCCAAATTCCCGTGATCATCACGGGCGCTTTACGGCGTATAACGGCGCCTGCCGTCACAGACTAATCGGAAGATCCTTTCACCTGTGCCGCTCAAAAGTGAACTTCACCACTTCTTGTCTTCATCCGCTCTCAGCCGGCGGCGGATGTTCTCTGGAAAGCGTCAAAAATGGCTACTCTCTTTGTCACAGCGTTTCAAAATTCAATTACCTCGGTTATTTTAACACTAATATGATTTTTTTGCAAGTGCTTGTTGAAAAATTCTCCGCTTTATGTTATCCTAATTTCAGACTTTTTTGAGGTGATAATATGGACAATCTGACCGAACAAGTGGTAAAAGTCAAAAAAACCGCGAAATACTACATCAATATTATACTGATCATCTTCTTTACGATCGCGATCCCGGCGGGAGTGATTGTACTGGCGGAAGTGTTCCAAAGAGCGTATCTCATCTATATCGCGTTCTTTACGCTGATCGGCCTGATCTTTCTTGCGTGGTATCTGATCACTTCGATGAACTACGAATTTGAATACGCGCTTTTGGGCTCGAGCTTCGGTATCGACAAGATCATCGCCAAACGCCGCAGAAGAAAGATGCTCAAATTAGATATCAAGGAAATCAACGAATTTATCAAGTATTCCGATAAAGAGATGACCAAAAGAAAGTTTTCGAAGATCTATGAGCTGGCGGGAGAAAGATTCTCCGAAAAGAATTATATCGCCTGCTTCCACTCCGAAGCGAAGGGAAACTGCGCGCTGATCTTCTCTCCCAATGATAAGATGCTGCAGGCTATGAAGCCTTTCTTCAAACAGGAAATCGCTCTCAAAATCTACAAAGAGAAACTGTTCTGATATGAAAAGTATTGATTTAAATTTCGTTATTAGAAATATGCCTCGCCGTCCCGACGACGCACATAAAGGCACGATGGGCACGCTGATGAACATCACCGGCAGCTGGGGCTATACGGGAGCCGCGATCCTCTGCGCCAAGGCGGCGCTGAGAACCGGCGTGGGACTTCTGTATCAGATCCTTCCCGAAAGCGTCTATCCGGTCTTCGCCTCATCGGTATATGAAGCGGTGTGTGTGCCGGTTTCCGACTCCGCCGACAAGACAATTTCGAGCAGCTCCGTCTATTATATCCAGACCCTGCTCGAAAAGGCATCCGCCGCAGTCATCGGCTGCGGTCTGAAGAACACCGACGATACCCGCGCGGTGGTAGACGCGGTGATCAAAAGCTGTACCTCTCCCCTTGTCATCGACGCCGACGGCATAAACGCCCTTTCGGCGCATATAGATATACTGGAGAGAGCGAAAACAGATCTGATCCTTACCCCTCATCCGAAGGAGTTTTCACGGCTGACGGGAGACGACGTCTCTTATATCGTCGAGAACAGAGTCAAAGCGGCGCAGGATTTCTCCTTAAAGTATCCGAACATGACGCTGGTGCTCAAAGGGCACCGAACGCTGATCGCGAAAAACGGCGAAATCTATGAGAACCAAACGGGCAACTCCGGCATGGCGAAAGGCGGCGCGGGAGATGTGCTCTCCGGAATCATCGGTTCACTGCTGGCGCAGGGCGTCTCTCCCTTCAAAGCGGCTGTGATGGGTGTGTATCTGCACGGAAGAGCCGGAGATATCGCCGCAGAAAAGCTCACCAAAACCGCAATGCTGCCGAGCGACATCATCGACTGTCTGCCGCAGGTCTTCTCAGAGTTGGAAGAGAAGAATATCGGTTGAATAAATAATAACAATTCAAAAATATGGGAATGGAAAAGGAATCTATGATCGGAGGTCTTCGATGAAACGGATTTTGATTGCATTCCTTATTATTTTATGTCTTTTGCTTTGTTCCTGCGCAAAAACGCCGACGCTCAGCGGGAATATCTCCGAAACCGCTGAGGTATCCTTGCGGGATGAAACATACAGCGTCAGGATAGAAAGCGTAGATGACGGCAGTGTGATCATCACGATGCTGTCTCCAAAGAATATCAGCGGGATCTCCTATCATTATCAGGAAGATCAGCTGACCGTCGAATATGAAAAACTCAGATGTATCACCGATATCGCATACCTGCCGCAGGGGGCTGTTCCATGTGCGCTGTATGAAGCTGTCACAGCGATCCCCGAAGCGCAGTATCAAAGCTCACAGGACGGCGAAGATGTTTTTTCCTGCGCCGACGGAAGGTTTTCTGTCAAGGCAAAAGACGGAAAGATCAGCGAAATATGCGATACAAAATACGGGTACGTCTTTTCGTTTTATCAAAGCGGGTAACTCAGGCAAAGACGGATTCTTTTCTATACAAAAAGGACTGCTCCATAACAGGAACAGTCCTTCTATTTTCACTGATTTATCCGAAGATTTGCTTTTCGGCGGCTTTGAGCTGAGCAACGGTAAATTTGTCGGTAAGCCAACCTAAGAAGATCGTCTGGTCGCCTTTCTTGACATATACGCACGGAGCGCTGCTGTTCTTGATCGCGTCGCCGCTGATCTCGGGGAGCGAATCGGTAAAGGTTACGCTCTGAATAGAGGAGCAGTTCTCGATCGCGCCGCTGTCGAGCGAGGTCACACAGCCGGGGAAGCTGACCGTCGTTACACTGTCGTTGTTGAAGAAGCAGTGCTCGGAGATC
>CAZPOG010000207.1:0-3272 GCA_964588105.1 uncultured Ruminococcus sp.
CGACTCGGTCGAGACGATGAATCCGATCTACTTCCGCAATCAGCCCTTGGGATGTACCGCGACCATCATCACGATGATGTATATCGAGAACAGTATTGAAATTACGCCGAAGATCGCGGCGCTGCTGTGCTCTGCGATCCTCTCCGACACCTTGATGTTCCGTTCTCCGACCTGTACCCTCGTTGACGAAAGCACCGCCAAGATGCTCGCCGTCAAGGCGGGCGTGGATATCGAATCCCACGCCGCGGCGATGTTCAACGCGGGCTCCAAGCTCAAGAAGAAGACTCCCGACGATCTCTTCCATATCGACTGCAAGACCTTCAAAGCGGAAGGCGTGACTCTCTCTGTCGCGCAGGTCACCTCGGTCAGCGCCTCCGAGCTCAAAAGGGTCAAGGAGAAGATGATCCCTTATATGGAGAACCTCCTCCCCACCTCGGGCGCGAATATGCTCTTTATGCTGCTGACCAATATCATTGATGAGACGAGCGAACTGCTCTTTGTCGGCGCGTCGGCGAAAGCAGTAGTACAGGCGGCGTTCAACGCAGAACCCGACGCTCACAGCGTTGTTCTCGACGGCGTCGTCAGCCGCAAGAAGCAGGTACTCGGACCTCTGATCAAAGCGATCGAAGAGGCTTGACCTTAAGAAAACGTTGCAACAGAAAACGCAGGAGGCTGACCTCCTGCGTTGTTTTTTACTCGGATTATAGTTTGGAACAGCCGTAGCTGTTGACAAGGGCTTCTAACCGCATCCCCTCTGCGCACATCGGACATTCGTGAGGGCGAAAGCTGCTGTAATCGCCGAGATCGTTGGGGTTAAAGATCGAATTTACCGGCACACCGGCGCACTCGTTCACAGTCGCGAAAATTGCGGAAACGCCGACCATATGACCGCCGTAGTACTTGATCGCGTCGATCGCCGCTGTGGCGCTCTTGCCGGTGGTGACAGACGCCGCGATAATCAGGATGTGCTTGTTCATGATCATCGGAGAGGTGTTATCGCGGAAAATCATCTGTCCTCCGCCGATGAACTCGGGAGAAAGCACATAGACCGTGCCGTGTGCGTTAAGGTTCATAAAGCTCTCATCGGTCAGCTCCTGCGCGACCAGCGCGCCGATCACTTCGGTGCCGTCAAGACAGATGATCGTGTCGATGATGGTGTTGGAACGATAGGCGGAGACCATCTCCTTCGCGACCGCCTTCGCCTCGGAGAGACGGTACTTCTGGGTGGTGACGTCGATATAGTAGTTCGTGTGACTGTGCATTGTGGCAAAATGCCCCTTCTGCACACGCAGGAACACGTCGGGATTCTTGGTTCTGATTTTATATTCTTCTGCCATTTCTGCCTCCGAAATTGTTGATACTCTTATTGTAAACCATAATGAATACAAAATCAATGGAAAGAAGAAAGTTCTTTGGATTTTATCATAATTGTTGATTCTTGAGACCCGATAATATATAATGAAATCGTATAGATTTCATTCCCGATACTCCTTGGAGGTAATATATTTGAAACGGTTTTTTGCTTTAATAATCGCGATCGTCTGTGTGTTTTCACTTTGCGGCAGCGCTTCTGCCTATGAAGGAGAAACGCTCGAGGTTCCGCAGATCAGGATCGTGACCGAAAACGGAAACGGCACCTCTCTTCAAAAGGAGGACGGCTACCAAAGCGCCCATATCACCATAACGGATACCGACGGATCTGTGCTCGAAGACGATGCTCTCATCAAGGTCAGAGGCAACTCAACTGCTCTTTCATGGGTCGAGAAAAAATCATTCACCATCAAGTATTCGAAAAAGCGGAACGTGCTTCAAATGGGAAACGCAAAGAAGTGGGCGCTGCTCGCGAACCTCTTTGACCCGACACTGATCAGAAACTACATCGGGCTGGATACCGCCGCCTCTCTCGGACTCGAGTACACCTCACAGCAGCGGATATCGGAGCTGTGGCTGGACGGAGAATACCGCGGCTGTTATATCCTGACAGAACCGATCGGCGACGGCGCGGACAGGGTTAATATCGATATCGACAACGGGGAGTTTATCGTTGAATATGAAGCGACAAGGAAAGAGCCTGACGTCACCTATATCCATCCCGAAGGCTTTCGATTCGCTGTAAAGGAACCTGATCCGGTAACAGACGACGAACGCGACCGTATCAGCGGTATCATGGCGGATATCATCTCCACGGTCAAATCCGGATCTATGGAAGAAATCTCTCAAAAAATCGATATCCCCTCTTTTGTCAAATATTATCTGCTCAATGAGTATTTGAAAACGGTCGACTTCGGGTTCTCGTCGGTGTTTTTCTATTATCGAAACGACGTCCTTTACGCGGGTCCCGCATGGGACTATGACCTGTCAATGGGTAATGCGAATCCCGACTACTCCGCTTCTTCCCAAAAAGCGTATGTTTACGACGGACTTTTCGCGAACGAAAAAAACCTTTTTGCCGTTCTCTGCGGTTATGACTGGTTCAACTATGAAGTAAAAAAAGCCTATGAAGAATACGGAGCGGTCTTTTCGAATATCGGCGCCGACGGCGGTCTGATCGATACGCTCAGCGCCGAATACAGAAACGTTTTTGACAGGAACTACCGTGAAGCGGGATGGAACGTCTCCCGCTACTGGGTCAATGTACAGAAAAAGCCTCTCTCCACCTATGACGAGAATCTCAGCTATCTGAAAAGCTGGTGCGTACAAAGGGATCTTTGGCTGACATACTGGTTTTCCTCTCAAAAATACTATATCAGGGGTGATTCGGACTCGGACGGAGAAGTCACCGTAATGGACGCAACAAACATCCAAAAGATCCTTGCGTACCTGATAACGGACTATGACGAAATGACCGTCGTCCGCAGCAAAACGTCCGACGATAACCTGAGCGTGCTGGACGCTACCCTCATCCAAAAATATCTCGCCCATATCTCCAATCCGAACCGGATCAACGAAGCGGTAAAATATTCTCCTTCCGATACGAATTCCTAAAAGAAAGCAGAACAGTCCTGACATAGAAAAAGAGCTGCATCGCAGCTCTTTTTCGTCTGTTTATCTGTTTGAATACATCTTTTCGTAGTAGTCCTGATACTCGCCGGAGATGATGTCTTCCCACCAGTCCTTATTATCAAGATACCACTTGATGGTCTTCTTAATGCCGTCCTCGAACTTCGTCTCAGGCAGCCAGCCGAGCTCGTTGTGGATCTTAGTCGGGTCGATCGCGTATCTGAGGTCGTGACCCTTGCGGTCGGTGACATAAGTGATCAGGCTCTCGGGCT
>CAZPOG010000208.1:0-3256 GCA_964588105.1 uncultured Ruminococcus sp.
TATGAGAGCGCCAGAGAGATCTTGGACAAGGCGGGCTTTGACTATATCGCGTTTGACGATCATCATTTCAAAGAAGATTTACAGTATGCAGACGCGGTGGCGATGTTCCACCGTCTGATCGCGCTGGCAAAGGAGAAAGGGCTTGAGTTTGGCTTAAAGCTCTCGAACACCTTCCCCGTAGACGTCAAGCAGAACGAACTGCCCTCTGAAGAAATGTATATGAGCGGCCGCTCGCTGTTTCATCTGACGACCGAGATGGCGAGAAGATTCTCACAAGAGTTTGACAGCAAGCTCAGGATCTCCTATTCCGGCGGCGCGGACATGACCAATATCGATTTGCTGTTTGGGGCAGGGATCTGGCCGATCACGATGGCGACGACTCTCTTAAAGCCCGGCGGCTATAACCGCTTCTCTCAGATCGCCGAGCTGTGCGCTCAAGAGCCCTACGCGCCTTTCTGTGGTACGGATACCGAAGCGATCGTCAAGCTGCGTGAGAAGTGCTGTTCTTCCGAGCATTTTATAAAACCCATCAAGCCGATCCCGTCGAGAAAGTCGGACGAAGAGGTTCCGCTTTTCGACTGTTATTCTGCTCCCTGTCAGGGAGGCTGTCCGATCCATCAGGACATCCCCGAGTATATCCGTTTATTAAATAAAGGACTGTATAAAGAAGCGCTGGACGTCATTACCCAGAAGAATCCGCTGCCCTTTATCACCGGCACCATCTGCTCTCATCGCTGTATGACGAAGTGTACCAGAAACTTCTATGAAGAGCCGGTGAACATCCGCTTGATGAAGCTCTTGTCCGCCCAGCGCGGTTATGACGAGCTGATGAAGCACATCGGCGCGCCGTCCTCGACCGGCAAAAAGGTCGCCGTTATCGGCGCGGGTGCGGCGGGACTCTCCGCGGCGTACTTCTTGGCGCGCGCCGGAATCCAGACGGACGTTTTTGAGAAAGAAGAAAAGGCGGGCGGTATTGTCCGCAACGTGATCCCCTCCTTCCGCATCAGCGAAGAGGCGATCGACAAGGACGTCGCCCTGATCGAGAAGATGGGCGCGAACATCCATCTGAACACACCCGCTCCGAGTCTTTCAGAGCTTAAGGCGTGGGGCTACAGCGCGGTAGTATGCGGCGTCGGCGCTTATAAGGCGCGCGATCCGCGTGTTTCGGGCAACGTTATCAATGTAATTGACTTTTTGAAAGATATCAAGAGCGGCACGATCCAGAGCATCGGCAAAGCCGCAGTCATCATCGGCGGCGGCAACACCGCGATGGACGCTGCGCGCGCCGCGAACCGTCTTGACGGCGTAGAGAAGGTCTCTATCGTCTACCGCAGAACCAAGAAATATATGCCCGCCGACGAAGAAGAGCTCAAAGAAGCAATCGAGGAAGGCGTACAGTTCGTAGAACTCGCCGCTCCCGTATCCCAGGCGGACGGAAAGCTTTTGTGCGACGTGATGAAGCTCGGCGAGCCCGACGCGTCCGGCAGACGCAGACCTGAGAAGACCGGCGAGACGATCACCGTCGACGCGGATATCGTTATCGCTGCGATCGGCGAGCTGGTGGATACCGATCTCTTTGAAGCAAACGGGATCCAGGCGGACGAAAGAGGCAGAGTTGCTTTTGTGACAGAACTCGACGGCATAAAAGTGTATAATATCGGAGACAGCCTGCGCGGTCCGTGCACCGTGGTCGAGTGTATCGCCGACGCGATGAGGGCGGCGGATGATATCATCGGCAAAAAGCACGTAATGGATATTCCCGCAGAGGCGTTTGCGTCTCCCGCTGAGGTGATCCCCTCCAAGGGTAAGCTCTGTGACGCTTCCCTCGACAGCGAGAAGGTTTCCCGCTGTTTAAGCTGCAACACCGTCTGTGAGAACTGTGTGGACGTTTGTCCCAACCGCGCGAACACCGTGGTCGTATTGCCTGACGGCAGACGCGAGATCCTCCACATTGACCGTCTGTGCAACGAGTGCGGCAACTGCAAGAGCTTCTGTCCCTACGCTTCCGCTCCGTACAGGGATAAGTTGACGCTGTTCAAGGACGTCGGGGACTTTGAGGACTCTGAGAACAAGGGCTTTGTATCCTTGGGCGGCAGCAAGGTCAGAGTTCGCTTAGACGACGTATTCGACGTCGATCTTGACAAGGGGAACGATCTTGACAGAGATATGGAGCTGTTTATCCTGACAGTGATGAAGCAGTTTGCATAAGATTGTCATTGCGAGCCCCTTCAGGGCGTGGCAATCCCACAATGATAAATACTGTTTTGTGTCTGTGTAACCCCCATTTTGAGGAAGGGGATTCCCACGTCGGGCAATGCCCTCCTCGGAATGACTCAACATTAACAGGTGACGAATATGAAAAAACTACTCTTCAAAGGAGGATTTGTGGTTTCCTCCCGCGGGATCAAAAAAACCGACGTGCTGGTGTCCGGAGACCGGATCATCGCCGTCGGCAGAAATATCAAAGAAGACGCAGAGATCGTTGACGTTTCCGGCAAGCTGTTGTTTCCGGGATTCATCGACGCGCATACCCATTTTGATCTGGAAGTGTCAAACACCGTGACCGCCGACCGGTTTGATACCGGCACCAAGTCCGCGATTGCCGGCGGCGTGACCACCGTTGTCGACTTTGCGACCCAGAACAAGGGCGAGACGCTCTCCGACGCCTTGAACAACTGGCATGTCAAAGCGTTCGCCAACTCCAGCTGTGACTATGCCTTTCATATGGCGATCTCCGACTGGAGAGAAGATGTAAAAGAGGAGCTCTGCGCGATGTTTGAGCAGGGCGTGACTTCCTTCAAGCTGTATATGACTTATCCCGCGATGATGCTGTCGGACAAGGAGATCTTCGATATCCTGACCGAGCTGAAAAAGTTAGGCGGTATCGCCGGATGCCACTGTGAGAACGCCGGTATCATCGACGGGCTCAGAGAGAGATTTGCCGCAGAAGAGAAGCTCGCTCCGCTGTATCATCCGCTGTCGCGTCCTGCGACTTGTGAGGCGGAGGCGGTTGATCGGTTCTTAAGGATCTCGGAGGCGGTGGACTGTCCTGTGATCGTGGTTCATCTTTCTTCCGAAGAAGGGCTTTTAGAGATCAGAAGAGCGAGAAGGCGCGGCGCGAATGTCTATGTTGAGACCTGTCCGCAATATCTGCTGCTCGACGACAGCGTCTATGATAACGACTTCGATGAAAGCGCGAAGTTTATCTGCTCGCCGCCGATTAGAAAGCGTCACGATGCTAAAGCGCTGTGGCGCG
>CAZPOG010000209.1:0-3209 GCA_964588105.1 uncultured Ruminococcus sp.
CAGGACTCTGATTGAGATTCAGTTGATCGCGTTGACGGTACCGGTAATCACCAGTGTCGAAGATCCGGGCGTGACGCTCCATGCGCCGGTAGTCTCATCCTGTGTGAATGTTGCGGCGGGAATGCTCAGCGCTCCGTCGGTAGTTGCGAAGGCTCCGGTAGCTTCGTCATAGGTGTAATCTGTACCTGATTCAAGCGTCTGACCGTTAAATACAACGGTGATATTGCTCAGCGTCGGGGTAAAGGTGTCTGTGACAGTCGCGTTATCCGCTTCGGTAACAGGCGTATTGCCGCTGTTTTGTAGCTGGAAGGTGTAGGTAAGTTCACCGTTTTCCGCTACAGGTACGGGAGTAACCGACTTGAGAACGGAGAGCAGCGCCTCTGATGTTACCGGCACGGTATCGGTTGCGCTGACTTGTGAAATATCCTGTCCGTCGAGTGTGACGGTGTTAATGATCTCTCCGTCGGTACCTAAGGGAGCGTATTCGTTGACAGCGGCAGAGTATACCAGCGTAATGTTGCCGTTTGCCGGAACGCTCAGTCCTGAGATAACAAGTCCGTTTGTTGTAGTGACAGTGGGATCAGCCTGCAAAACGCCGTTGACGTAATACTGGACGGAATTTTCCACATAACTCATCGGCTGAACCGATCCTGTTCCGAACGTATACGCGCCGAGATCATCACTGAATGTTACGCCTGTGATCGCAGTGTTTGAATTGTTGACAACACTCACGATATAGGTGAGATCTTCTCCTGCTTGGTAAGTGCTTTCGACCGCTTCTTTGGTGACGGAAAGCACACCTTCTAAGGTCCCTTGCGCAACATTTGACGCGATTTGCGTACCGTTATAATTTAAGATCGCCTGATTCGTAAAGATAGTAGCCATTGCTTTTCCTTTCCTTTGATGATCTAAGGCTTTCGCCTGTTATATCTTATGCAGGAAAGGAAATTTCGGTACTTTATAAAAAATGATCCGGTATTCAGCCGGATCTTTTTTGTTTGATATGATACCTTATCAGCATAATGATCGAGAAGATCACCAGACAGATACTGATCCACTGGGAGGTGGACAGTCCGAGATAGATGCCTCTGATTTCGTCACCTCTGAAAAATTCCAGAACAAATCTTATCGGGGGATAGATCAGCATATATACATATATCAGTCTGTCGTTCATGATGGATTTTTTGAAAAGAAACAGAATGATCAGAAAGATCATAAGATTACATCCTGCTTCAATCAGCTGGATCGGAAGGCGGTTGACGCCGTTGATTGACGGATTGAGGTGATTATCATAAACGGTAAAACCGAACTCCGATTCGATACCGTAACAGCATCCCGCCAAGAAGCATCCGATCCTGCCGAAAGTATGAAACAGCGGAATCAGCACAGCATAAACATCAAGAATATGCTCACGCTTCATCGTTTTTATAAAATGTGTATATATGACGATGCCCAGATAACCTCCGATAAATCCACCGTAGAAAACCATTCCTCCGACAGCCTGACCGATCAGTGTGATAAAATTCTTGAACCACAGCTTACCGATGTGCTTAAAAGCTAATATAATCAGAGGAATATTTGTCAGTGCGTATACGATGTGAGCGAAGATAAACAGTCCGACGATTGCAGCGATAAAAACGATAATAAAATCTTCAAAAACATATCCGAACTTTTTCGCAAGTATTGTGCCGACAAAACCGCACAGAACCAATCCAACCGCGACACAAATGCCGTACATACCGATTTCTCTGTCAAATAATTCAAACGAAGGAAACATAAAAACACCATTAATTAATTTCGTAGGGCACGATGTCCGTGTCGTGCCGAGTTTTTCGATTTTTCATCATTATACTATAAAAAACAGAAATATTATTCCCTAAAAGAATAATGCAGTCGACCTCAGCCGACTGCATTACAAGATGTTGTTGTTAAAGCTTATGATAAAGCGGAAGTGAGTTCGCCTACGACGTCGCTGCCGAGATCTTCACCAAGAGCTGAAAGAGCGGAATCCAGAGATCCGTTCTCAGCCGCCTCACTCAGAGCAGCTGCTGCGCAGATGCAAGAACAGTATACGATAGACATGATGATACCGAATACAAGACCTACGATAGAGAGAACGAGACCTACAGTAGCCATAGCTGCCTTCTCACCGCTTGCCTGAAGCTGTTTCTTGCCTATCACACTTAAGATGATACCTGCAATACCGGTAGCAATCGCAAAGAAGCTGGCATAAGGAATCCAGCAAGCGATGATAGTTACGATGCCAAGCACCATACCGATAATAGCAAACGTCTTTTTGTTTTCCATTTTGATTTCCTCCTGTTTAAATTTGATGATACCCTCATCATACAGTGATTATAGTTGATTGGTATGGATTTGTCAAGTCATCCTGAGAGGATACATCTCTATTCATGTTATTTCTTATACCATCTGATATGATATGTTGTATTTTGTCGACTTGTTTTGAGGACTGTGTGGTTTTGGATATTCATTATTGTTTATTATGCGGGATCAGCCCGGGTTATTACTTTTCTTCTTCCTGCGGACCGATATAAATTGACTTTCTTGAAAAGGCGAGAATATATAGGAAGATAATATTCAGCAGGATAAGTCCGACAGCAAAACCTTTGGATCGGGAAAAAGCTTTTGCCGTTCTGATTTGCAACTTGACAAACAGCATCAGCGTTACGATCCCGACCGCTAAATAAACAATACTGAACAGTATCAGAGCAAAACTCGCCTCATTATATGAAAGCAGAATATCGATAAAATAGTTCAGGATCGTCAGTATAACGTTGAGAACAATATAGGGATAAAAATACGCCGAGTGCCATACTGTTTTGAAGAGCGTGTGATATCTGACAACTGGGATCAGCGCATGATAGCTTTTGACATTTGCTTTATCAAAAATGAAGTATAACGCGACGGATTTGATCGCGTAGCTCATGACAAAGACAATGATTTTAGAATAGATGTTCATAGAACTCCCCGCTATTTTGGCGATTTTCTTTCCATATTATAGTGTGATTATCGGATGGTGTCAATTCCTGTTTATCAATAATAATAGAGGAATCTGTATTTAAATTTGAGAAATTGTAACATATGACAAGAAATGATATTTGGCAAGATTCTTATTGACAAATTAGCTAACTTGTGCTACATTATGAGAGAACTGAAAAAGCTGTGACGGAGACGGTCAGAGTAGTTCT
>CAZPOG010000210.1:0-3206 GCA_964588105.1 uncultured Ruminococcus sp.
TCGCTTCGGTCAGCTTATCTTCAAAGTCATGCTCCGCCTGATGCTCCAAGCGATGAGCGATCTGCTCTTTGAGCTCTTCTCTGTATTCGGCGACGGTATCCTTCTCGGAAACGTCCTTGACAAACTCGTCGTCTACCTCGGGGAGTTCCTTCTTCTTGATCTCATGGAGCTTGATCTTGAACTGAGCGTCCTTCCCCTTGAGGTCTTCGTTCTGATACTCTTCGGGGAACTTCACATCGATGGTGAACTCTTCGTCGGTGTTGTGACCGACAAGCTGCTCTTCAAAACCGGGAATGAAATTGCCGGAACCTAATTCGAGGTTATAGTTCTCCGCCTTACCGCCATCAAACGCTTCGCCGTCAGTGAAGCCTTCAAAGTCGATCACAACGGTGTCGCCGGTCTCGGCAGCTCTGTCGTCAACGGTAACCATACGGGAATTTCTCTCTCTGACGGACTCGATCTCGTCGTCGATCATCTCTTCGGTAACCTCGGTGGAAGTCTTCTCGATCTCGATGCCCTTGTAGTCCTTGATCTCGACCTCGGGCTCGACAATAACGGTAGCCTTAAAGGTAAAGCCTTCTCTGGAAACGTAGGTAGCTTCCAGTGACTTGACGGAGACGATCTTCAGACCGGCTTCCTTGGAAGCGTCTTCCAGAGCGTCGGGATAGCAATCCTGCATCGCGTCCTCATAGAAAATATCCTCGCCGTACATCTTCTCGATGATTGCGCGGGGCGCCTTGCCCTTTCTGAAACCGGGAACGTTGATTTTCTTGACCTGAGCGCGGAACGCCTTCTCGATAGCCTTCTTAAATGTTTCGCCGTCTACCTCTACTTCTACTTCGTAGGTATTGGCGTCTTCTTTCTTGGTAGATAATTTTAAGCTCATTTTGAATTCCTCCTGATTCTATGTGTGGAAATTATTAAAATAATACCATAAATACGGTAAAAATACTATGTTAGAAATGTAAATTTTTTCAGGCTTTATCGCACTAAAACTGGAATAAATTGCGTATAATCACCTGAAATCAAGTGCATATTCACGCCCTTGTAGTCACCAAGCGTCGCATAGCGGTGTGTATTCGCGCCGTGAAGATGACCGTAGTAGCACTCGTTGATCCCTTCTTCTATGATCGCATTCATGATCGGTTCACACTCGAGATCGCCGTAAACAGGCGGATAGTGAAGGAACAGGATAGGCTTCTTTCCGGTCAATTTTGCGGCAGCGACAGATGTTTTGATCCTGCCGACCTCACGGTTGATCACCTTAATATCCTGCTCGGTCTCTTTGTCGTAGTACCAACCGCGTGATCCGCACACGGCAACGTCGCCGACTACGAACGCATTGTTGAAAAGTATGCTGATGGTGTCAAAGCCATGGAGAGTCAGATAATCTTCGATCTTCTTTTTGGTCTGCCACCAGTAGTCATGGTTGCCTTTGAGAAAGATCTTTCTTCCGGGCAAAGCGTTGAGAAAGGAAAAATCCTCATAACACTCCTCAAGCTTCATTGCCCAGGAGATATCTCCCCCGACCACAACGGTATCGTCTTCATTGATCAGACGCTCCCAGTTCTCTTTCAGCCGTCCGACATAATCTGTCCAGCCTTTGAACACATCCATCGGTTTATCGGTTCCGAGAGAAAGATGAGTGTCGGCTATTGCGTACAGGCTCATTCGATATCAAGCGCTCTCAGCACAACGCCCTGCATCTTCTCTTTATCGGTCACCTCGCTGAAGCGGGGTTCTTTACCTCTGAGATTCGCCAGAGGAGCGGGAACCTCAATGCCGGTCAGCTCGTGGAGCTTCTCAACCATATCGAACTCGGAAGAAGGGGTATCCTCACATCCGATCGATTCTAAAACCGCTTTGGAGAACTTATACGGGCTTGCGGTAGAAGCGATCACCGTGGGCGTATCATCGCCTGTCTGAGAAACATATTCATCATACACGGCAACAGCCACAGCGGTGTGTGTATCACAGAGGTATCTTCTCTGTTCAAAGAGATTATGGATGGTCTTCTTGGTGTTTTCTTCATCACAGAAGCCGCCGTAGAACAGTGATGTGATCTTCTCTTTGATCTCATGGGAGACCTCATATATCCCGTCGGATTTAAGCATATCCATGTAAGACTTAGTCTCTTTATCGTTCTCACCGGAAAGATGATAGAGCAATCTCTCCAGATTGGAAGAAACCAGGATATCCATCGACGGGGATACGGTGGTGTAGAAATCACGGTTTTTATTATAAACACCGGTATTGATAAAATCGGTCAGCACGTTGTTGGAATTGGACGCGCAGATAAACTTGTTCACGGGAAGTCCCATCTCATAAGCGTAATACGCCGCAAGAATGTTGCCGAAGTTGCCGGTAGGGACGGTGATGTTGATCTTATCGCCGGGCTCGATCTTGCCGAGATTGACCATATCGCAGTATGCGGAAACATAATAGACGATCTGCGGGAGAAGTCTGCCCCAGTTGATGGAGTTGGCGGATGAGAACATCATCCCGTTTTTCTTAAGGATCTTTGCGGTCTCGTCATCGGTAAAGATCTTCTTTACCGCGGTCTGCGCGTCGTCAAAGTTGCCTTTGATCGCACAAACATAAACGTTCTCGCCTTCCTGGGTATTCATCTGATGCTTCTGCATCGCGGAAACGCCGGACTCGGGATAGAACACGATGATCTTGGTATGTTCAACATCCTTGAATCCTTCTAATGCCGCCTTGCCGGTATCGCCGGAAGTCGCGACTAAAATCACAGCGTCAAGTCCGTCTCCTGCCTTTTGGAGAGATTTGGTCAGAAAATGCGGCAGAATCTGCAAAGCCATGTCCTTGAATGCGCAGGTAGGACCATGCCACAGCTCCAAAAGATTCAACGGGTGTTTGTTATAGGTCATCGACGCGATCGGAGCGGGATTCTTATGACCGAACTTCGCCTTGGTATAGGCGCTGTAGACACAGTCGTCGATCTCCTCATCGGTAAAATCGGTCAGAAACTCGCTGATGATCAGTTTGGCTCTCTCCTGATAAGACATCGAGAGCATATTTTCTATCGTCGCGGGATCAAGCTGCGGAAATGATTCCGGAACAAACAAACCGCCGTCATGGGAAATCCCCTGTGCGATCGCCTGAGCGGACGACACTTTCTTACTTTTGTCTTGAGTGGAGTTATACTGCATAAAAGCTCCTCCTTTAACAGAATATGACAATAA
>CAZPOG010000211.1:0-3203 GCA_964588105.1 uncultured Ruminococcus sp.
CATACAGGCGACTTTAAGATCGACTATACCCCGATGTCGGGCGGTATGATCGACCTCTCCCGCTTCGCTCAGCTGGGCGATGAGGGCGTGCTGGCGCTGTTGGCGGATTCCACAAACGCCGGACGTCAGGGCTATACCCCGACCGAACAGAAGGTAGCGGATTCCTTTGATACGCTTTTCAGAAGAGCGCGTCACAGCAGGATTATCATCGCGACCTTCGCGTCAAATATTTCGAGGATCCAGCAGATCATCAACTGCGCCGAGAAAAACGGCAGAAAGGTCGCTTTCTCCGGCAGAAGCATGATCAACTATATGAACGTTGCCAAGGAGCTCGGCTACCTTGAGGTCAACGACAGCACCATTATCGATATCGACAGATTAAAGGACTACCCGCCCGAGAAGATCGTGCTTGCTACCACGGGTTCTCAGGGCGAGCCGATGAGCGCTTTGTCGCGTATGGCGTATTCCGACCACCGCAAGGTGGAGGTGGGAGCGGGGGATTTCATCATTATTTCCGCCAACCCGATCCCCGGCAACGAGCGTACGGTCGGCAACGTCGTCGACGAGCTCTTGAAGAGAGGCTGTGAGGTCGTATACGAGTCGATGTATGAGGTACACGTTTCCGGTCACGCCTGCACGGAGGAGCTCAAGCTCATCCACAGCCTGGTCAAGCCGAGGTACTTCATCCCGGTTCACGGCGAGCAGAAGCACTTAAGAAAGCATATGAGCATCGCTCAGACCCTCGGTATGGACAGACAGAACATCTATGTCGGCGATATCGGCAAGGTGGTAGAGCTCTCCGAGGAAGCTATGAAAGAGGTTGAGACCGTCACGGCGGGCAAGGTGTTCGTCGACGGCTTAGGCGTCGGAGACGTCGGTTCCATCGTTCTTCGGGACAGAAAGCACCTCGGTCAGGACGGTCTGATCATCATCGTCGCGTCTCTGGACGTCTACGACGGCCATGTGATCTCAGGTCCCGACATCGTCTCCCGCGGCTTTGTCTACGTCAGGGAGTCGGGCGATCTGATGGACGAGATCAAGGAGCTGTCGCTGGAGATCCTCGACAACTGCTCGAAGAATAATATCCACGAGTGGGGCGTGATCAAGAACAAGCTCAAGGATGACGTCTCCAAGCTGATCAACAAGGAGACAGGACGTTCCCCGATGATCCTGCCGATCTTGATGGAAGTGTAATTAATTTGATATTAATGTCATTGTGAGGCTCCCTTTGGAGCCGTGACAATCCCCTTGTCATTACTAACGGTAGTGATAGGAAGGGGATTGCCACGTCTCGTCGTCGCTCGCTGTGCTTACCGAGAACGGTCAGGCGTGACCATTCTCTTGCTCGCGTTGCGGCTCCTCCTCTCCCCAAAAAGCAGGGGCTTTTCGGGGACCCCACTATATGCCCTCCTCGCAATGACGATTGATAAAAAGGGTTCAGATTTATGAGAAAACGTGTGTGGACAGCGCTGCCTGTCTTTCTGATCTTCGTCGTGCTGATGTTCGCGATGGCGATCGGCACCTACAGCTACAACAAAATATTGTCGTTTATCGAGGTAGGCGTATCCATCGCCGCTATGGCGGTGGTGCTGGTCTTTACGCTCAATTTCAAGAACTACGTGAAGAACGTTGTGACACAGGCGCTTGATACCAGCTTTAACGTCAACGAAAAGTCGATCGAACAGTTCAAACTGCCCGTAGCGGTGGTAGGGGAGAAGGGCGAGATCCTTTTCTGCAACTCCCGCTTCAGAAAGACCTTCTCTACCGATTCCGATCCGGAGAACGAGTGGATCTATCCCTATATCTCCGACAACGAGATGTCATATATCGCGCGGATCGATTCGCTCGAGACAGAGTATAGAGGCAGGAAGTTTACGGTCTATTCGAGAAAAGTCGGCGCCGGAATGATGCTGCTTTATGTTGACAACACCTTCTATAAGAACATTGTCGACGAGTATAACAGGACCAAAAAGTCGGTGGCGATGATCGTTTTTGATAACCCCGAGGATTTCTCCTCCGACGAGGATCCCGAGGGCGAGACCTCGCGGATCACCGCCGAGCGTTATCTGTATCGCTGGGCGGAGAAGCATAACATGCTTTTAAGAAAGCTTTCCGACGGAAAGTTCATCGGTATATTTGACGATGAGGTGCTCCAGAAGCAGATCGAGAAAAAGTTCAAGATTCTCGACCGTATCCGCACCGTCACCGTCGCTTCGCGTCCCGTTACGGTCTCTATCGGTATCGGCAGAGATTGCGACACGCTGACAGAGTCTGCCAAAGAGGCGAAACGCGCGCTTGATATGGCGCAGGGCAGAGGCGGCGACCAGGTCGCAGTGTTGTCCAAGGGAGAGTATAAGTTCTTCGGCGGCGTTGCCAAAGGCGTCGAAAAGACCTCCAAGGTGCGCGCGCGTGTGGTTTCCGAGAGCGTCAAGGTGGCGATCGAAGAAGCGGACAACGTGCTGATCATGGGTCATAAGTTCTCGGATCTTGACTGTATCGGTTCTGCGGCGGGCTTGTATGCCGTTGTTACCAAGAAGTTCAAGAAGTCCGCGTATATCGTTACCGATGTGGAACGTTCCATGGCGAAGCAGATGATCGAAACGCTTGCCAAGGATAACAACACCGAGTTCTTATCAGCCGACAAGGCGTTCCTGCACACCGGTGAAAGAACGCTGTGCATGATCGTCGATACCCATTCTCCCGACTTTGTCGAGAGTGAAAGAATCTACAAGAACAGCGGCAACGTGATCATTATCGATCATCACCGCAAGATGGTGAACTTTATCGACAAGGCGTCGGTGTTCTTCCATGAGCCGTCCGCCTCGTCGTGCTCCGAGCTTGTGACCGAGCTGATAGAATATCTGGGCGATGATGTGATCTCCCGTCTGGAAGCGGAGGCGCTCCTCTCGGGTATCATGCTCGACACCAAGAACTTTGTCGTCAACGTCGGTTCGCGTACCTTTGAAGCGGCGGCGTATCTGAGAAAGAAGGGCGCCGATACCGTAGCGGTCAGAGACGTCTTTGCAAATTCTCTGGAGAACTACCGCAACAAGAGCCGTCTGGTCGCGTCTGCGCAGATCTATCGCCACTGCGCGATCGCCGTGCAGGATGAACCGATCAGCAACGCGCGTATCGTTTGTGCGCAGGCTGCCGACGATCTGCTGACGATCCAGGACAGCTACGCGTCATTCGTGATCTCGACG
>CAZPOG010000212.1:0-1351 GCA_964588105.1 uncultured Ruminococcus sp.
GAAGGCTTGGGAGCTTCTTTCACGGGTTTTCTCACAGCGCCTTTTCTGTGGAATTTCTTTGCTGTGACGGTTCTTTTTTTCTCTGTCTTTTTTGTATCCGCGCGCTTTTCTGTCTTCTTAGGCTGCGCGCGACCTGTTGACTTTTTCTTTTCGTTAGCCAAAAAATTTCCTCCTGTTTCATAGTCGGCTGTCTGAATAGCCGCTGTTTATGTAATCCGTTCTCATTCCGCTCAAAACGGATAAATGTACTGAATAGATGACGATTTTTGTCATGATAAGGCGAATAGAAGCGTATAAAACGCCTATGCCCCTAATTATACATAGTATATTATAGCCGAAAGTCCTCTCAAGGTCAAGTCAAATACCGCGTCCGATGATGTTTTTTACCGTTATGTATGCTGATTTTGGCAGAAAATGCCTGTTTGATATCATTATTTCCGCATCAAAGCGTGATATTCCACGGTTGCAAATCTGCGACGATATGATATAATGGTATCAATCACATGATCCGGGAGGGATCCTTTTGAAAAAAGTGGAGATATTTACCGACGGAGCCTGCTCGGGCAATCCCGGGCCCGGAGGATGGGGCGCCGTACTCAGATATAACGGCGTTGAAAAGGAGATATCGGGCGGAGAAGCCAACACCACCAACAACCGCATGGAGCTGATCTCCGTGATAGAAGCCCTGAAGCTGCTCAAGGAACCCTGTGAGGTAGAGCTGTATTCCGACTCGCAGTATGTCGTCAACGCCCTTTCTCAGGGCTGGGCGAAAAGGTGGAGAGAGAACGGCTGGATGCGCAACAAAAAAGAAAAAGCGCTCAATCCCGAGCTGTGGGACGAACTCTTAAAGCTGTGCGAAATCCATGACGTTCATCCCAACTGGGTGAAAGGTCATGCGGGTCATCCCGAAAACGAACGCTGTGACGCTTTAGCGGTTGCGCAGGCGAAGAAGTTTATGAAATAGCCATACATTACGATATCCGACAGCCTCCCGAAACGGGAGGTTTTTGTTTTGCGTGTGTTAGGGGGTAACGCACGCAGAGCGTAGGTATAGCACCGTAGGGAACGGTCTTGACCGTTGTGCACAGCAGAAGCTTTGATATAATATCAACGTTTCGGCGGGAGGGTCAAGACCCTCCCCTACATCTCTATGCGGACGGTCATAAGAGGAAGGGGATTCTTCGGTCGCAAGCTTCCTCTGAATGACAATTACCATTCGGGTGTCGGGCGGAGCCCGCCCATATCTATTCTCTATTCTCTCTTCTCTCTTCTCTCGGCACGATGTGGGCATCGTGACCTACATTTCTATGCGGACGGTCATAAGAGGAAGGGGATTCTTCGGTCGCAAGCT
>CAZPOG010000212.1:1451-3171 GCA_964588105.1 uncultured Ruminococcus sp.
CCTACATTTCTATGCGGACGGTCATAAGAGGAAGGGGATTCTTCGGTCGCAAGCTTCCTCTGAATGACAATTACCATTCGGGTGTCGGGCGGAGCCCGCCCATATCTATTCTCTATTCTCTCTTCTCTCTTCTCTCGGCACGATGTGGGCATCGTGACCTACATTTCTATGCGGACGGTCATAAGAGGAAGGGGATTCTTCGGTCGCAAGCTCCCTCTGAATGACAATTACCATTCGGGTGTCGGGTGGAGCCCGCCCATATCTATTCTCTATTCTCTATTCTCTCTTCTCTCTTCTCTCGGCACGATGAAGGGCATCGTGCCCTACTGTGCACTATTAACTATTATGTAATCGTATATTACAAAATATTAACTTGCATATTGTTATGGCTGATTTTATAATTTCATTATAGAAATATAAATTCTAATGTATTTTTATGGTTACTAATGTATTTTGATAATGGGGTGAAAGCTAATGAAATGTCCTTACTGCGGATATGAGGAAAGCAAAGTTATCGATTCGCGTCCCGCCGACGAGGGAGAAAGAATCAGAAGAAGAAGAGAATGTCTGAAATGCTCCAAGCGTTTCACAACACACGAAGTCATCGAGACGGTCCCGATCATTGTTGTCAAGCGTGACAAGTCGCGCGAGGTCTTTGACCGCAACAAGCTCACGGCGGGTATCCTCAGAGCGTGCGAGAAGCGTCCTGTCTCCATCGAGCAGATCGAGAAGATGGTCGACAACATCGAAGGTCAGCTGCAGTCTTCCTTAGACAGAGAAGTCACCTCGATGAAGATCGGCGAACTCTCCATGGAACAGCTCAAGAGTGTCGACGAAGTCGCGTATGTACGCTTTGCATCCGTCTATCGCCAGTTCAAAGATATCAACACCTTCATGGAAGAGCTCAACAAGCTCTTGCAAGAGAAATAATAAAGGAATCCACTCAGACTGCGCTATCGTCTGAAAAAACAGAAACGCTTACTGTAATGAAAAATCCCTGACCGTCGAGTCAGGGATTTTTGTTTATGCTGTGTTATTCAAAAGGCTTCAGAGCTCTTTCCAATATTCCGTGCATATGGGCGATCGCCATACCGTAGTTGACGATGGAGACTCCCGCGTCCTTGGCGGCTTTCATACGGTACTGCATCTCCTTCTCGTTGAGCATACAGCCGCCGCAGTGGACAATCAGCTTATATTTGCTCAGATCGTCGGGATAGCCCGCGCCGGAGGAAAATTCATAAAGAGGCTTCTTCCCCGTGAATTCTTCGATCCAATGCGGCATCTTCACCGCGCCGATGTCGTTGCACTGGCGATGGTGGGTACAACCCTCTGCGATCAGGACTTTGTCGCCGTCACAGAGCGTATCGATCGCTCTCGCACCCTGTATCAGTGTACTCAGGCTGCCCTTAAACCGAGCGAACAGGATGGAAAACGAGGTCAGAGGGATATCCTCCGGTGTGTCGGCTGACACACGCTCAAACGCCTGCGAGTCGGTGATCACGATCGAAGGAGGCTCTTTTAGATTCGACAGCACCCCTTTGAGCTCTTCCGGCTGACAGCATATCGCGGTCATATGGTGGTCGAGCAGTTCGCGGATCGTCAGCTGCTGAGGCAGGATCAACCTGCCCTTCGGCGCGGACTCGTCCACGGGAATCACCAGCAGGGCTGTGCTGCCGTTCATAATATCGACAACGATCTTTTTCTCTGCGGGTCGCTCCTT
>CAZPOG010000213.1:0-3134 GCA_964588105.1 uncultured Ruminococcus sp.
AGTAAAACTGCATACACGCGTTTCACAACAGAGAAGATGGATCAGATTATCACTCCTCAGCCGAAGGATTTATACGGAGCGTATGATAGTCATTTCTATGCGTATGAAATCCGTAATACACAGAAAAACGGGACTATCAAGTTTATGTTGGCATTTGGGCACAAGAATGCACCGGTTCAGACCGACGACCAGTTCGAGAGAGTATTTGAGTGTCGACAGTCTTATCCACCGGAAGGCTGGGAGTGGAGGATCGTTCTTCATTCAGAGGCTGTCCACTATTATAGCACGACAACTGATGAAGAGTTATACGCGATCCTAAATTCTCTGTATGGACAGATCATGCAAGAGGAATCTGATCTGTATGATCTCTATACGTCAAGATTCGGCTCACCGCAGTAATAATGCATTTTTGCGCAGCGGTCATAATTTTTGCACGAGCCCTCAAATTTTTGCGCGGTATTTATTGTATTATTCCTTTTGTTCTAACCCAAGTTAAAACGCTAATTGCAGTGTGCAGTTATCTTATTCATATAACAAAGATATTAACCAGCTAACTGTGAAGTGTCCGATGTGTGGTTATACTTCTATTAGTCATTCATGTGAAAAGGTTCCTAATTGCGCGTGGGTTTAAATGAGTCATCTGGCTGACCAATAAAAATGAGAATCAATAAGGAGGATAATTATGTCGGGAACAGCAAAACAGATCAATGTAGTCTTTGAACAGGAGCTAAACAGATCAGCCGCTTACATCGACGGCAAGCATGTTGGTGAATGCGAATTCACTATCGATGGAAGTGTCTGGAGTATCACACACACAGGAGTTGACCAAGCATACAGCGGCAGAGGCATCGCCAAGATGCTTGTGCTGAAGGTTATCGAAGAGGCCCGCAATAGGCAGGTCAGGATAAATCCCATCTGCTCCTATGCTAAGCGTGTGATGGAAGGTAACGAGGAATTCAGCGATGTGTTGAACAAGTAATAACTAAAAACCAGCCTCCGTTTGGACTGACAAATCCAAGCGGAGGTTTTTGTTGCCTTTATGATACGTTCAGCTTCTTCAATAATAGTTTTGCGGCTTTGGAGAAGTAGGCGTATTTTTTTGTGACGATATAGCTTTTGGTTTTGACGTTGGTGACGATGGGGATAAATCTCAGCGACCGTCCCTCGGTATTCACCAGATCGGCGAGGCACAGGGCGTAACCGAGTCCCTGCTCTACCATATAGGTCGCGTTGGTGATCAGATTGTAGCTGCCGACAATGCGCTGCTTTTCACTGTCGGGGGTGAAGAACCGGCGGTCGGATGTCATATACTGATTGGATACCAAAAGCGGAAGTTCGGGCAGTTCTTCCTCTGTGATGCTGTTCCTTTGCGCGATCTCGCAGTCGTCCGGTACAAGCAAGCCCCATGTATCGTATCGCCCGAGCGGGGTATAATCGTACTTATCCTGATGATCCGTACCGAGCAGCAGACCGATATCCAGAAGCCCTTTATCAAGTCTCTCCAGGATCGCCTGCGCGTCGCCGCTGTAGATATGGAAGCGAACGTTCGGATACTCCTTTTGGATCGAACGGAACACCTCGCTGATATACCCCATGATATGCGTTTCCGCCGCGCCGAAGTAAACGTCACCCGAAATATCGCTGTCCCCGATAGAAAACTCGTTCTCCACCTTGTTCATTAGCTCCATCAGCTCTTGTGCTCTCGCACGGAACATCACGCCGTCCTCGGTGAGGTTGGTGCTTTTGTTGGTGCGGGTAAAGAGCTTTAGTCCCAACTGCTTTTCCAACTGTGCGATCTGCGCCGAGAGCGTGGGCTGAGCGATATGCAGTTCAGCCGCCGCGCGTGTCATGTTCTGTTCTCTTGCCACCACCAGAAAGTAGTGGAGCAGCCTTGCGTCTAACATCGTATCAGTCCTTTCTGTCATTTCTATTATAGAGGATCACACTTCGTTTTGCAATAGGTACAAACTATGTCAATCATAGAAAATAAGTATTTTACAAATATCAGCCGCACGGCTATACTGAATTCATAAGAAAGGCAGGGGATTGATATGGAACAGGCAAAAGAGAAAAAAGTCCGCTGTCAGATGCGCGACTGCGGGTGTTCCGCAAAGCAGACGAAAGAGTATCTGGCACTCGCCGAATCCAATAATACCGAGGACAGGATCTACCTGTTGAAGCGCCGCCGTAAAGAAGCTCTCGACGAACTGCATACCCTGTCACGACAAATCGACTGTATTGACTACTGCATCCACGAACTGGAAACAAGGAGGTCGTAACAATGAAACTGTTAAAAACCATACTGACGATAACGATCGTGATCATTCTGGTGTTCAGCCTTGCCGCTTGCGGTAATGCGCAGACGGTTGAAACCGAAACAGAGACCGAATCCGCACCCGCATTTGTTTACGGCGACGCGGATAACGACGGAACGCTGACGATCCTTGACGCCACCTGTATCCAACGGGTTCTGGCAGACTACACTGTAGCGAGCTTTAACAAAGAAGCCTCAATGGTGTCGGATGGCAAGGAGCTGACCATCATCGATGCGACGCTGATCCAGCGAAAGCTCGTGAATCTGATCGATCGGTTCCCGGTTGAAGAAGCCGCTGTTCAGCCGACCGAGCCGGAGCCTACAGAGGCGCCGATGACAGAGGAAGCAGAAATGAAGATGGTCATCAACGATACGCCGGTCACAGTTGAATGGGAGGACAATGAATCTGTTGACGCGCTGAAAGAAGCGGTGAAGAATGATCCGCTGACGATCCAGATGTCGATGTACGGCGGCTTTGAACAGGTAGGCTCGCTCGGAATGAGCTTACCGAGAAACGACACAAGGCTCACTACCCAGCCGGGAGACGTCATCCTTTACTCCGGCAATCAGATGGTCGTGTTCTACGGCTCCAACACATGGGCGTACACACGCCTCGGTCGCATCACCGACAAAACAACCGAGGAATTGACCGAGCTGTTATCGAACGGCAACGTAATCATTACACTTTCGTATTAATACAATAACAGGAGGAATTAACCATGATGAAAACAGCAGAATTAGTTTTGACACAGGAATGGGACAAGACTTTTCCGAAGAGCGACAAGGTCGATCACAGCAAGATGACCTTTATCAACCGTTA
>CAZPOG010000214.1:0-3117 GCA_964588105.1 uncultured Ruminococcus sp.
AGGCGGAGGCTTTTGCCGGGAACGAGAGCCTGGTCCGGATTGAAGCGGAAGGCTGAAATCCAAATATTTTACTTTACCGAAAATCATTTTAGCATCGTATATCCTGCTGATTCTTATCGGTATCATTATCACAATTTCATTACCGCCGAAACCGGAGGTCAGCGAACAGGAGAACGCTTCTGTCGATCCGTCTTCTGTCACATCAGCTCCTACGCAGGCAAAGCCCACCTCTCACTATATCGAAGGTGTTCCCGTCATCGCGCAGTATGATCTGAAAGCCGGCTGTGAGACCTACGCATGCACCATGCTGCTGCAGTCATTGGGATTCGACATCGACGAATACCGTTTTGCCGACAACTACCTGATCTACAAGGATGTTTATTATGATAACGATTTTAGGATGTACGGTCCAGATATGCATTCCGCGTTTGCCGGAAACGTTTATGAAATAGGCTACGGTATCTACGCTCCCGCGATGGCAAAGTCGATGAATAATTATCTCAGCTCGGTCAAGTCGCCGCTCAAAGCCTATGATATGGAAGGCGAATCGCTGGAGTCGCTGTGCGAGACCTATATCGACAACGATATCCCCGTGATGATCTGGGCGACCACTAATATGTGGGAGCCGGTGACCGGCGCGACGTGGATCGTTGACTATGTCGACGAGAACGCAAAAGCCAAGGTAGGCGACGAGGTTTCATGGTGTGAGCATGAACACTGTCTTGTGCTGATCGGCTATGATGAGAAAGAATACTACTTTGCCGATTCCGTCCAAGGCGCCGTCTCACATTTTGACAAAGCCGATGTAGAAAAACGTTACAAACAAATCGGCACCATGTCCATCGTAGTAAAATAAAACAAGCGCTCTGTTTTTTTGATGAAAGAGAAACAGAGCGTTTTCATATTTCAATGGTTTTTCAAATAAATCTGTTGCAAAACACGGCGGAATATGATACCATAAATCGAATGATTATGCAGAAAGGAGTACGATGGATGAATAAATTGCAGGCGAATCTGTGTCTGATATGTGTAACGATGATCTGGTCGACCGAAGTGATCATCTTTGCGTGTATCCCCGATAGCGTCTTACCATTCGCGACGACTTGCATCACAAATCTCATCGGCGCCATACTGTTATTTCTGTGCTTTTTTAAACGAATCATCTCTGCTTTCAAAAAAGACGGTTCCCGTCTTCTGCTGCGCTGTCTGATTCTTGGCGTACTCTCATGCGCCTATAATATCATGTATATTTACGGTCTGAACGAATTCGACGTATCCACCGGCGCGTTTACTCTGTCGATGACGGTAGTTATTCTGCCGGTAATCCTGCTGATGCGTAAAGAGAATGTCGATTTACAGACATGGATCTCAGCAGGACTGGTGCTGACGGGTATCTTGTTTGCGTTAGCGCGCAGCCTGTTTTCGATCAGTATTCCGGGATTGCTGCTGATGATCGGAGGCTGTATCATCCGCGCGATCTTTATTGTTCGTCTGAATCAGTACGCGCGCCAACATGACCCGATCACGATCGGCTTTACCTACAGCATGACAGTCGGGATCATCAGCTTTATCATATGGGTTTTCTTTCAGCCGACGACCTTTGCCGCAATGCCGTGGAACAAAGAAGTGATCGCAAGTCTGTTTATCTATTCTTACTTTATTGTCGCTTTTGCCGGCTCGCTCAATATCTTTGCCCAGCGCCGCGCGACTCCTGCCTCAGCCACTATCATCTACTCGTGCGAGATCGTATTCTCATTGACTTGGGGCTTACTTCTGCCTGACAGCCTCATTGATCCGGTCAAGCCGAATGTCTTTACGTTCATCGGCGTCGCGTTCATCATACTGGGTAACCTGGCGGAACTTGTGGACTTTTCCAAGCTGAAACGCAAGAAGGAGGTTCAAAATGAAGCTTCCTGATTTCAAACGCCATCCTTATCTCAAAGGATTTCTGCTAACGCTGTTATTGATCGCCGTTTATCTTATTGTCGCTGTTCCGTTTAAGGTGATGGAAGTCATCCCGGGATTTACGGACATACGTCCCGTAATGCTGCTGCAGCCGATCTACGGTATCTTCTTTGGGATACCCGGCTGCTTGGCGTCTGCCGTCGGCAATCTGATCTGCGACATTATCAGCGACAGCCTGAGGTGGTCCTGCATCGGCGGTTTTGCCGCAAACTTCATCGCTCCTTTCTGCTTTTATTTCTTTTGTATCCGCATTGTAAAAGAGGGGTTCGACCTCAAGAAAGCTAAAAATCTGCTAAGCTACTGTGCCGTTGTCCTCATCAGCGCCATTATTCAGACCGCAATCATCGCACCGATGGTTATGCTGATCTATCCGGATGTGAACGGTTTTGTGTTTATTCTGACCGTTATGCTGAACAATTCGGTATTTCCCATCTTCATAGGCATCCCCGTAATCATCCTCATGCAAGAGGAATTGGGATTTAAACCGCGACAAAGAAGAATCAGAAATAAAACGATTCACTGATGATATGTCTGAAAATTTAAGACTTAAGGCTTATGAATGAATAATACAAAGCGAAAAATCCTGCCACTTTTGTGACAGGATTTTTGCTTTGGCGGAGACGGTGGGATTCGAACCCACGAGCCCGTGAGGACTACCTGATTTCGAGTCAGGCCCGTTATGACCACTTCGATACGTCTCCATTTATATACCGACAGCGCGTCGGTATTTTTCAGCAAGGACTATTTTACTTTGTTTTGCTTCGATTGTCAAGTGTTATCGAGCAAATACGCGATGATCGCATTAGATACCAAGAATCCCTTGACCGTCAATCTCAGAGAATTGTCGGATAATTCTACCAGATGCTCAGGAAGCAGGGCAGAAGCTCTATTAAGAATACGACTGTCTATTTCTTTGTTGAATCTCTTACGGAATTCTTTAAAATTCAAACCCTCTGTCAGTCTCAGCCGCAGCATGATATACTCTTCAATGTCACCGCCGTTGTCTTCAAACACAGTTTTATCAGCGTAAAAATCATTGATGTTATCGGGATAATAAAACCGCTTGCCGTCGATAAATGAATGTGATGAAGGTCCCAGCCCGAGATATTCCTCGTCATGCCAGTATCTGAGATTATGTCGGCTCTCAAAACC
>CAZPOG010000215.1:0-3041 GCA_964588105.1 uncultured Ruminococcus sp.
CCTTCCGTATGCAGGAGCATACCCGCGTCTACGGACTCGGAGAACAGCTCAGAGGCGTCAACAAACGCGGCTGGGTCTATGAAAGCTACTGCAGTGATGAGCCCGTCCACACCGAGGAGAAGCGCTCGCTCTACGGCGCGCACAACTTCATCCTCATCGACTCGGGAAAGGATGAGAGATTTCTCGCATTTTTTGATTATCCTGCGAGGATCCGCTTTGATATCGGCTACACCGATCCGGATGTGCTCACGGTCACGCCGGAGAACGACAGACTCGATCTCTACATCATCGAAGGCGACACCAAAAAGGAGATAATCCGAGAATTCCGATCGCTGATCGGGAGGAGTTATCTGCCGCCGTTCTTCGCGTTCGGCTACGGGCAGAGCCGCTGGGGCTATGTCAAGGAAGAAGACATCAAAGAGGTCGTCTCCCGTCACAGGGAAGCAGGGATCCCGCTGGATACGGTCTATCTCGACATCGACTATATGGAGGACTTTCAGGACTTCACGGTCAACAAGGTGCGGTTCCCCGATCTCAAATCTCTTTCTGCCGAGTTAAAAGAGCAGGGCATTCGCTTGATCCCGATCATTGACGCGGCGGTCAAGGTGCGGGAAGGCTATTTTGTCTATGACGAAGGCAAAAAGAAGGAATACTTCTGCAAGGATGAGAACGGTGAGGAGTTCGTTACCGCGGTATGGCCCGGTCGATCTGTCCTGCCGGACTTTCTGAGTGAAGACGCCTCCCGCTGGTTCGGCGAAAACTACAGGATCCTCACCGACATGGGGATCGAAGGCTTCTGGAACGATATGAACGAGCCCGCGCTCTTCTACTCGGACAAGGGGCTGAAAACCGCCTTTGAAAACATCAAATCCTTTGAGGGAAAGAACCTCGAGGTGTTCGACTACTTCAACGTCAGAGGGATGTTCCCCGCGCTCTCCAACTCCAAGGAAGACTACAACGCCTTTTATCATCGGACGGATGAGGGCGTATTCAACCATAACGATGTTCACAACCTCTACGGATACAACATGACCCGCTCGGCGGCGAACGCGCTCAAAGAGATCAGAGGACAGCGTTCGCTGCTCTTCTCGCGCGCGTCCTACATCGGCGCTCACCGGTACGGCGGCGTATGGACAGGCGACAACCACGCGTGGTGGAGTCACATCCTGCAGAGCATTCGCCAGATGCCGTCGCTGAATATGTGCGGATTTCTGTATTCCGGCTCGGATATCGGCGGCTTCGGCGGCGACTGCACACGCGATCTGCTGCTCAGGTGGCTTTCGTTCGCGATATTCACGCCGCTGATGAGAAACCACTCCGCTGTCGGCACCAGACGCCAAGAGGCTTTCTCCTTCGGCGATACTGAAGAATTTCGCGATATCATCGCGCTGAGATACCGCCTGATCCCCTATATTTACTCGGAATTCATGAAAGCGGCGCTCAAGGATGAGATGTACTTCTCTCCTCTCTCCTTCGTCTTTGAGGATGACGCGCTGTGTGAGGAGATCGAAGACCAGCTGATGGTAGGCGAAGGGATGATGATCGCGCCTGTCTATACTCAGAATGTCTCCGGCAGAGTAGTTTATCTTCCCGAGGATATGACCATGGTGCGGATGCATAACGGCAATATTTCCATAGGAGAATTAAAACAAGGTCATCACTATATTCCGATCCCGCTTTGTGACGTCGTTTTCTTCATCAGAAAGGGCTATGCGATCCCGCTGTGCGATCCTTCTGACTGTACAGAAAAGCTCGATTACGCCACGATCCGACTGATCGGCACGGGTGACAGCTATGAGCTGTACAGGGATGACGGGGTTTCCCTCAAAGCAAGCTTGGATAATACAGTGAACTTGAAGAAGAAACCCCTTGGCTCCCTCTGACGAGGGAGCTGCCTCGACATTCATGTCGAGACTGAGGGAGAGATAATGTTATATCGTTTTTAACAAAGAAGCGATTGACGAGAAGAACGTATGATTCGGCATTACCAACTGATACTCGCCCAACGTTAGTATGACTTAATTGTGTTGTGTTATCTCTCCTTCCGTCTTTTTTGAGGATTTTGGATCCTCAAAAAATCCACCTCCCTCGCCAGAGGGAGGCAAGACTCTATATACAACAAAAGCGCCCCTTTCGGAGCGCTTTGCAATTATTATTCTGATATGGAATTATAAAATAACTTCGCCGTCAACAGTGCCCATCAGACCGGCAGCATTCGCCTCGTCGGTATCAAGATGAACAGCGGGGAAATACTTGGGAGATACGCGGACGATAACATCGTCAAAGATCACCTTTCTGCCGTTGTCGCCGACTGCAACCTTGATGATCTGCTTGTCCTCTACGCCGTATTCGGCAGCAGCCTCGGGAGTCATGTGCATATGACGCTTCGCGACGATCACGCCGTGATCGATCTCGACCTCGCCCTTGGGTCCGCGCAGGATACAGCCGGGAGTACCCGCCAGATCGCCGGACTCACGGATCACACCGACAACGCCGAGCTTACGGGTTTCGGTCATGGAGATCTCAACCTGATCTTCGGGACGGAAGGGTCCGAGAATGGACATGGTGATCTCGCCCTTTGTACCGACAACGGTCACCTTCTCAGCGCAGGCAAACTGGCCGGGCTGGGAAAGATCCTTCTTGTTGGTCAGGGTCGCGCCCTCGCCAAAGAGGGTCGCAAAGGTCTCTGCGGTAACGTGCAGATGATGAGCGGATGTTTCTACCATAATTTTCTTCATAATAATACCACCTAACATAAAGTATATACGGGTCGCCGTATCAACGCGCTGAGGATTACCCCTCCGCCGCTTTGCGGCACCTCCCCAAAGCTGTTGGGGAGGCATTCACCCTATCATTTTCATTTTACAACAAAGACGGACATATTTCAATAGGAAGGTGAAAATATGTATCAAAACTTCGAAGAAATCAGGAGAGACTGCTTGGACTGTCATCTGTGCCGACTGTGCGAAGGGCGCCACAACGTTGTGTTCGGCGTCGGCAACCCGCACTCCCAGGTGATGTTCATCGGCGAGGGTCCGGGA
>CAZPOG010000216.1:0-3025 GCA_964588105.1 uncultured Ruminococcus sp.
TGGGTATGGCGGCGTCGATGGGCGCGTTCCTGCTTGCGGCAGGCGCCAAAGGCAAGAGATACGCTCTGCCGAACGCCGATATCATGATCCACCAGCCCTCGGGCGGTTATCAGGGTCAGGCGACCGATATCCAGATTCACACCAATCATATTCTCCACATCAAGGAGAAGCTTAACCGTATTCTTTCCGAGAACACCGGCCAACCTCTCGATATTATCGCGAGAGATACCGAGCGCGACAACTTTATGACTGCGCAGCAGGCTTTGGAATACGGCTTGATAGATAAGGTTATTGAGAAAAGATAAGTAGGCGATTATTATGTCATCCAACAGAAAAGATGATAATGTCTTCTGCTCCTTCTGCGGAAAGCCGCAGGAGATGGTAGGCAAACTGATTGCGGGAAACGGCGTTTATATCTGTGACAGCTGTGTGGATATGTGCTCCGCAGTTTTGGAGGAATTAGAAGACTCCGACGAAATGAGCCTCTCAAGCGCTCCTGTGATGAAACCGCAGAACCTGCTCAAACCCGTTGAGATCAAGAAGATTCTCGACGAGTATGTGATCGGACAGGATGAAGCAAAAAAGACATTGGCTGTGGCGGTTTATAACCACTACAAGCGTGTGTTCAGTCACGACGACAATGTTGATTTTGCAAAGTCAAATGTTCTGATGCTCGGTCCCACCGGCGTCGGTAAAACTCTTTTGGCGCAGACATTGGCGCATGCTCTGGACGTTCCCTTCGCGATCGCCGACGCCACAACGCTGACAGAGGCGGGCTATGTCGGAGAAGACGTTGAGAATATTCTTTTAAAGCTGATCCAGGCAGCCGATTATGATATTGAGAAAGCGGAACGCGGCATTATCTATATCGATGAGATCGATAAGATCGCGAGAAAGTCCGAGAATCCTTCCATCACCCGTGACGTATCTGGCGAAGGTGTCCAGCAGGCGCTTTTGAAGATCGTGGAAGGAACGGTTGCGAACGTTCCCCCGCAGGGCGGCAGAAAGCATCCCCAGCAGGAGTTCTTACAGGTCAACACCAAGGATATCCTGTTTATCTGCGCAGGCGCGTTTGACGGCCTTGATAAAATCGTTTTAAAGAGAATGGGCTCATCCGTTCTGGGCTTTGAAGCTCAGGTGCTTGATAAGAATGAATTGATGGAAAAAGAGTGGATGCACGAGGTTGTCGCGCACGATCTGATCAAGTTCGGTATCATCCCCGAGCTGATCGGCAGACTTCCCGTTATCACCGCTTTATCCGATCTGTCCGAAGACGATATGGTCAGAGTGCTGACCGAGCCGAAAAACTCCGTCATCTACCAGTTCAAACATCTCTTCAAACTTGACGGCGTAGAACTTCTCTTTGAGAAAGAGGCGCTTTACGCGATTGCAAGAAAGGCGAAAGAGCAGAACACCGGCGCCAGAGGCTTGCGCGGTATTATCGAAAATCTTCTGAAGGATCTGATGTTTGAGACGCCTTCCGACAGAACGATCGAAAAAATTATTATAACCAAGGATGTTGTTGAGAATAACGCACAGCCGCAGATTTTGCGCCGTGAAACCGATATTCCCCTTTCGCTTAACGGCGAAGGCAAAAGCAACAAAAAGGACAACGCGTCCTGAGTGACAGGCTGTATGTTTTTTCATACAGCCTCATACTAATTTTATCAGAGTTTCGTAAAGGAGTTAATATGCCTTTAGAAAAGAATACTATACTTCCTGTTCTCCCGCTCAGAGGACTGGTCGTATTTCCGAAAATGATGCTGCATTTCGATGTCAGCAGAACAAAATCGATCAAGGCGCTTTCAGAAGCGATGAACGCCGACCAGAGGGTGTTTCTGACGGCTCAGATGGACGCCGCTGTGTCCAACCCGACAATAGATGATATCTACAAAGTCGGTGTTGTCTGCAAGGTTGCGCAGGTGCTTAAAGAATCCGACAGCAAGACAAGAGTGGTTGTCGAAGGATTATACCGCGCTAAGATCGTATCCGAAGTGTCTGACGACGTATGTATGCGCGCCCAGATCGCGCCGGTGCTGACCCGACGTTCGCGTACGGTCACGACCCGCGATCTTGCTTTGATGCGCTCTTTGAAAGCTACCTTTGAGAGATATATGGAGCTGACTCCTAAGCTTCCCACCGATATTCTCTTCAAGATCGGACTATCGAACGATCCTTCCGATCTGACCGACTATGTCGCGTCCAACGTGATGCTTGACGTGGAAGTCAAGCAGCTCCTGCTTGAAACCGTTAACGTTTCCGACAGGTTAGAGCTTCTGGTAGACGCTTTGCAGAACGAGGTATTCATCCTCGATACCGAGCGCGATATTTTGGAGAAAGCGAAGTCGAGGATAGATCGCTCCCAGCGCGACTATTATCTCAGAGAACAGATGAATGTGATCCGAGAAGAACTCGGAGAGGCTGAGGACATTGATTCCGATTTAGAGGAATACAAGAACAAGATCCTTGCTCTGCATCTTCCCGAAGACAGCGAGAAAGCCCTGCTCAAAGAAGTTTCCCGACTCGAGAAGATCCCCTTCGGTTCCAACGAATCCTCTGTTGTGGAAACTTATCTTGACACCGTGTTAGAGCTTCCTTGGAATGAAAAGACCGAGGAGAATATTGATATCATCGCTGTACAGACTCAGCTTGACTCCGATCATTACGGTCTTGAAAAGGTCAAGAAAAGAATTCTCGAACAGCTTGCCGTCAGAAAACTCAGCGAGAAGGCAAAGGGACAGATCATCTGTCTTGTCGGCCCTCCCGGCGTTGGCAAGACTTCCATCGCGATGAGTATCGGCAAAGCGATCGGCAGAAAGTCTCATCGCATCTCCTTAGGCGGCGTCAGGGACGAAGCGGAGATCAGAGGTCACAGAAGGACTTATATCGCATCAATGCCCGGCAGAATCATTGCCGGGATTAAACAGGCAAAAGTTAACAATCCGCTTTTGATCCTCGATGAGATAGACAAGCTCTCTTCGGACTACAAGGGCGATCCTACCTCTGCGCTATTGGAAGTTCTCGA
>CAZPOG010000217.1:0-3004 GCA_964588105.1 uncultured Ruminococcus sp.
AAGACACCGCCCTTTCACGGCGGTAACACGAGTTCGATTCTCGTCCGGGTCACCACCCCCTGCCCAGGCAGGGGGTTTCATATCTGCCGGTGTGGTGGAATAGGCAGACACAAGGGACTTAAAATCCCTCGGACGAATAATCCGTACCGGTTCAAGTCCGGTCACCGGCATGGCAAAAGGACACGCAAGAGCGTGTCCTTTTTGTTATGCCGTAGGAACGGACTTGATAAAAGAGGGGTCCCCGAAATGATAAAATCATTTTGGGGAGAGGAGGAGCCGCGACGCGAGCAGGAGAACGACAACACCTTGGCGTTCTCAGCGAACACAGCGGACGACGACGAGGTCACCGGCATGGCAAAGTGACACGCAAGAGCGTGTCCTTTTTGTTATGCCGTAGGAGCGGACCGGATACACGCTTATCATTTAAAAATAATACAATTATCTATCAATATGTCCTATGTAAATGATGATTGGGCATATTTTTGTATTGCAAAAGATTATCTGATATGTTAAACTGATTATATATATCATATTATAGTTTTTTTGCACATGATTGATTGAAACACCCGCAACGCTTGAAGACAGACACAAAGCGATGCAGCCGGCATATATCCATTTCAACAACTCGATCAGCATGATGATCGGACGGTTTAACCATAGAGGTTAAGCTTTGTGTAATTCTTTCGTAAAGGAGCAGATAATTATGAGAGCGAAAAGACATTCGTCCATAGGATTGTGCGCCGTTGTTATTTTGTTATGCCTGGTTATGTCCTCCGGGTATTTAGCCATGGGATCATTAGCAAGATTCAACGCTTCGGCGGACGCTGATGTATCGGCAAAAATCGCTCATATCGGTACTACCGTTATTCCCAAATATCCCGGTGTGGCAGATCCGCTGGCACTGAGTGACAGTTCAGGTAATGTCACCTATCGGTTTAATGTTGATAACAGGGGATCGGAGGTTGCCGTAAAATACGGCATAGAAGTCGTATTCTTCGATTGTTATGACGGTGAAGAGAAGATCGACGATGTGGAGGATGCGGTCACTAACGTCAAGGTCAACAGCAACGCATGCACCTCTTATTCTTCTGATGATGAAGGAAGCATTCATTATTTCTTCAACGATCTCGGATATTTAGAACCCGGAGCGCAGTCAGATGTTTGTTCCTTGACCTTTAATATTTCTGAGAGCTTCCAAGAGACGACAGACACAACCCTTGATGACGGCATGATATATTTTGACGCCGCGAACAGATTTCCGATACAGATATTTGTTCGCTCAGAACAAGTTGACTGAGGGGAGGGTGTACTATGAAACTGAAAAAATCATCCTCCTTTAAGGAAAAAATCCGCAGCCTTAAACCGTTCAGGGCAACAATCATTTGCCTGCTTTTAGCAGTGATTCTTGTATCCGGCAGCATCGGTCTCAGTTACGGACGGTATTTACTGACAAACAATATTTCCGAGAACATCAACTTTCTCGATCTTAACTTTATACATTCCGAGAATTATGTCGTCGGATATATTGACCGTGAAAACACCGATGAACCAATCGTACTCAACTACAAAGATGAAGTCATTGTCACGGTCCCCAGAGGGCTCAGCGCGGAGAATACATGCGTTGCTTATGCTATGATCGTTGATGACTATACCGGTCCTGTTCTTACAGAGACAGGCAATTATGCCATTGATGTTGATGTCAGACTGGTCGGTTTAACATATCCCACGAACCAGAATATAGCGGAAGGAAACGTTTCAACAAGGAATATTTCTTTCGGCGCTAAGCGTGCCGAACTCAAGGTCATAACTGATACGGGTATTTCTGATTATGATTTTTCTGTCGATATGACTAATTCATGGATGCTGGGTTATAACAGTCCCTATCTGGTCCTTTCCGACATCAATAATCTCGGTACATACAACAGCCCGTGTCAAATCACATTCACCTATTCCAAGGGCTCCAAGGGCACATGGCAGGACGCGATTGCCGACGATTCCGAGGCTACAGACTGGTATACCGAAGATCCTAACTCCTCCAGCTATGATATTGTCAGCGCTGTTCAGCTCGCAGGTCTTGCTAAGCTTGTGAACGAGGGTGTTTCAAGCTTTGATGAAGTTACCATCAATCTCAGCGAGGACATCAGCCTGTATGGCTCCGGCGGAGTCGATGACAGAATCGAATGGGTTCCCATCGGTACCGAAGATAATCCCTTCAAGGGCAGCTTGGACGGTTACGGCTACAGGATCAGCGGCATTACTGTCGGCAGCTCCGCTAATGATTATGCAGGCCTGTTCGGAGTGATCGAAGGCGATCCGGATGACTCCGACAACTATTACATCAAGAATATGCTTATAGATTCTGCTGTCATCTACGGAGGTTCCGGTTCTTATACCGGCACTGTTGCCGGTAAGGCCACTGCTTACACGGTTAGCGATATTACAGCCTCTGAACTCATAATCAGCGGTGCGAGTGACGCAAAGATCGGTTTGGTCGTCGGTCAGGCAAATGAGAGCTTCAGCTACGGCAACTGCCAGATGAACACGCTCGATTCCGATGACTACGATGATATCGGTGAGGACAATACTCAGAATCCGATCGAAGTTATGGAGGCAGATGTCTGCTATAATGTGAACACCGGGAAAGTTACTCTGAGCGTTACAATTTATAATGACTCTGATAATACTATTAATGTATTTTATGATTGGTTCAGTATCAAGCAGAACGGTAATTCCTATGGTCCCGAGAACACTTCCGGATACCAAGAAGTGGGTAACGGACGCTATGAAATAACGTTTGAATTGACGGACGACGCGCAGAATATTGATTATAATGAGACTGTAGCGTTATATATGAACGACGAGCTTATCAATGATGATATCACAGTCACCATTCAAAATTAACGGATAATTTGACAGCCCCGACGATCAAACCGTCGGGGCTGTTTTTTGTTGGTGCCTTTAAGGCGTGGAAATAAACCCCCGGTTCAACCGGGGGAAGATAAAA
>CAZPOG010000218.1:0-2971 GCA_964588105.1 uncultured Ruminococcus sp.
CCCCATCGGGGAGGCTGTCATGATTATGGCTGTTCGGATTGGTGAGCAGTGACGCCACGCTTGATAGCGGCGTTCTCGGCACAGAGCTCTCTGTGCAGTTCATAGGACGTAAACCGCGCGTTGGTTTCGGTACGGACCGCTTTGAGCTCGACGGGGGTCTTCTGCTTCCTCATCAAAGTGAGAAACAGCGTCAGCATCCCGCTCTCGATATCAGAAAGCAGCAGCATCTCGTCTGAAAAATCCTCTCCCGTACCCTGGGTATCATCCGAGTCCATCCCGAGAAGATAACCGATCAAATAGCCGTACTCTTCCTTCTTCACCGAGCGAAAGCCGATGTTAAGCTTGTGGCATAGCATCTTGATTTTGATTTCTTTTTTGCTCTCGATATTATAAAGCAGAACCTCACTCATAACCTTCTCCCTTTCGGCCGTTTACCGGATGATGTCAAGGACCTCGGCGATATAGAAGCGGTGGATATCCCCTGTGGGATAAAACTCCTTCGCGATCTCTTCGCTCATGTCCTCCATCTTGATATCATCACAGTAGAGCTTCCTGCATAAAAGCGTTACCTGCGCCTGTTCATAGGTCACGCTGTCCCCTGCTTTGACGGGAGTCAGACCCGCTTCTTTGTCCTTGTCGCAGTCTCTGCCGGACTTGGAACCCATCACGCCGAGCGCCTTCTTGAACTCAACAGGATAGAAGCCGAGCGTGAAGCAGTCATTCTTCTCAATATAATCAAATGTATGACGGCTGTGTCTGACATAGACGGTGACGACGGGCTTGCCCCACATCGTACCCATACCGCCCCATGAGACGGTCATCGCGTTATGATCCTCAGGTGTTCCTGCGGCAAGGATCGCCCATTCTTTATCAAATTGTGTAAAAATATCTGTCTGGAAATTCATCAGAATACCTCCTGTAGTTGATTTTTATATTGTAACAGAATAAAAGCAATAAATCAATCGATTTGTGTTCAAATCCCCAATGAATACCAATATCTTACTTTTTGCCGAACAGCCTGCCGAAGAATCCCTGCCGGGAGGGCTCGTCCGGCGCTTTTGTCGGGATGCCGTATTGATTGCAGTGTTTCCACGCGAAAGAGTCGGGCGGACAGGTCACCGTCAGCTTCTCACAGCCTTTAAAAGCTCCTGCTCCGATCCTCTTTACGCTTGAGGGGATGGTAAGTGAAGCCAGGTTCTTACAATCGATAAACGCCTCCGCTTTTATTTCTGTCACGCTTGACGGGATTACAAGTGAAGTCAGGCTTGTACATCCTTTGAAGGTCACGATACCGATTGTCGTTACACAGTCGGGTATAATCAGCGATGTCAGACTTGCGCAGCCATCAAATGTCCCATCGAGCTCTGTCACGCTGTCCGGAAGTGTAACACAAGTCAGCTTTTCGCATCCGCAAAACGCCGAGTGTTTGAATTTTCTCACACTATTCGGGATTTTGATCGAAGTCAGGCTTTTGCAGCAGAAGAAAGCACATCCTCCAATCGTCGTTACGCTGTCCGGAATGGTGACGGAAACCAGACTTTCACATCCGCAAAACGATGAGCCTCCGATCTCTTTTACGCCGTTCAAAATTTCGACGGAGCGCAAGCTTGTACAATTAAAAAACGCTTCTTCTCCGGTCGTTTCCGCACTACCCGGGATCGTGATCGAAGCCAAGCTTGAACAACCGTAAAACGCTCTTCTTCCAATGCCGATCAAACTGTCGGGGAACGAAACAGAAACGAGGCTCGGGCAATCAAAAAACGATTCGTCTCCGATTTCGGTTACGCCGTTTTCCAAAATGACAGAGGAAAGAGCGTTACACATGATAAACGCTTCTGTTTCGATTTTTGTCACGCTGCCCGGGATCGTGATCGACTTCAGACTCTTACAACCGCGAAACGCATTCTCTCCGATTTTTGTCACACCGTCCGGGATCGTGATCGAAATCATATTGTAGCATCCTTCAAAAGCGCGCTCTGAGATTCTGCGAAGACCACCGGGCAGCATCAGCGTCTCTAAACGCACGCAATTTTCGAAGGCTTTTTCGGCTATTTCTACCACCGGTATACCGCCGTATTCGCTCTCGATCCGCGGATTCGGCTCTAAACCCTTATATTTTGTTATTACGATACCGGATCCTGTTCTCTCATAATCAAATCCGGGCAGGACCGCCGTGTTCACGCATCCTCTCTCCTGAAGATAACGCACCAGTCTCTTGTTCATATCGGCTGTGATCCCGTGTGCAAAGTTCAGCCAGTGCAACTTGTGAAGGGCGACCAAATCTTTCGGCAGATCATCGTCTTCGATATTCTCAAGCTGACAGACCGCGATATCTCTTCTCCCCTGAAAAGCCTCGCCCAAAATCTTCGTTAGACGTTCATCCGACAAAAAAGCTTTGTCAAGCAGTGCGATCAAACAGGCGCTCTCGTGCAGTCTTTCCTCGTTTTCGCCTTCTTCGGCTTCGCTGTAGAATCTGCATCCGCTGTTTCTTGCCTCGAGCAGGATCGCTTTTGCGGTCGCAGCGTTTTCTTCGGCATACAGGCAATAGGCGTAACCGTCTCCGTCGATTGTCTCTCTGCTTTCCGGATCGACAACAACTGTGATACCTTTCGCTTCACGGCGTGTGCCTTTTGTCAGCCCGCTGACTTTTTCGAGTACCGGCTCGATATCTGACGCAGAAACGGTGTCAATGACTTTTTCGCTATCGATCTCATAATCGAACCCATCGTTTACAATGCACTTGATGATCGGCTTTTCAAACCGGATCGCCCAAGGGATCTCATACCTTCTAATGTAGTTGCTTTCGAGCGAATTCTCTGTGACAAAAAACAGAAAAGCGGAACAATTTTTGACGTGCTCTTCAAGCGTTCTGTCATAACTGTCTCCGATCGTCAAGCCTTCGTCGTACCAGATCTTCCAACCCGATTCATACAACCCCTTGATGACCTTAAGCACCGTATCTCTGTCTTTA
>CAZPOG010000219.1:0-2938 GCA_964588105.1 uncultured Ruminococcus sp.
CCCTTGACAAAAGCAAATTTTGGTGATATAACCTACTTAACCGATAGGCAAATAGTTAAATAATCATTTTGAGGTGGCATATCCATGAAAATTTACGACAGGATCACCGATCTGATCGGCAAGACTCCGCTATTGAAGCTGAACAACTATATCGAGAAGCACAGCTTGAACGCAACCGTCGTCGGCAAGCTCGAATACTTCAACCCCGCCGGCTCCGTCAAGGACAGGATCGCCAAGGCAATGATCGACAAGGCTCAGGAGCAGGGGCTCGTCTGTCCGGGCACGGTCATCATCGAGCCTACCTCCGGCAATACCGGCATCGGACTGGCGGCTGTCGGCGCGTCAAGAGGATACCGCGTGATCCTTACCATGCCCGAGACAATGTCCGTCGAACGCAGGAATCTGCTGAAAGCCTACGGCGCGGAGGTGGTGCTCACCGAGGGCGCGAAAGGCATGAAGGGCGCGATAGCCAAGGCGCAGGAGCTCGCGGCAGAATATGATAACAGCTTCATCCCCAGCCAGTTCACCAATTTCGCCAATCCCGCCGCGCATATCGCGTCGACAGGCCCCGAGATCTGGGAGGACACCGAGGGCAAGGTGGATATCCTTGTAGCGGGCGTCGGTACCGGCGGCACGGTCTCCGGCGTGGGCGAATATCTGAAATCCAAAAACCCCGATATCAAGGTAGTCGCGGTCGAACCCGCCACCTCTCCGGTGCTGTCGAAGGGCATCCCCGGGCCGCATAAGATACAGGGTATCGGCGCGGGCTTTGTCCCCGATACGCTGAATACCGGGATCTACGACGAGGTGATCGCCGTCAGCAACGAGGATGCTTTCGCAAAAGGCAGAGAGATCGCCAAGGTCGAGGGGCTGTTGGTCGGCATCTCATCCGGCGCAGCGCTCCATGCCGCGACCGTACTCGCCGAGCGTCCCGAGAACAAGGGCAAGCTCATCGTCGCGATCCTTCCCGACACCGGCGAGAGATACCTTTCCACCGCGATGTTCTCGGAGAGATAAGACAGAACTGTAACGCTGTCATTCCGAGGAGGGACATCGTCCCGACGTGGGAATCCCCCTGTCATTCCGACCGGCTGCAACAGGAAGGGGATTGCCACGCCCTAAAGGGCTCGCAATGACGATTTAATACATAAGCCGCAGGGAAAATCTCTGCGGCGCATTTTGGTATATATGAAAGGAAACCATGATGTCGGAATCAATGAATCAAAGGATCAACGCGCTGGCTGACAGCCTGATGGAGGATTACGGCAGGGGCAGAACGATCGATGAGATCAAAATGTTCGAATACCCCGACAAGGATATCGTGATCGACATTCTGGAAAAGATCAAGATCGTCATTTATCCGGGCTACTACAGAAACAGGAACTACAGGACTTATACCGTTCGCAACAATATCTCCATCCTGCTCGAGGACATCATCTATAACCTGATCAAGCAGACCGCGATCGTCCTGCGGTACTCTCCCGTTTATGAAAATGCTGACAGCGATGCGATCGCTCAGGCGGCAGAGCGGATCACTTTTGCTTTCCTCGAAACAATCCCGCGGATCAGGGAGTTTATCGAAACCGATATCCAAGCGACCTATGACGGCGATCCCGCGGCGTACAACAAGGACGAGATCATCTGCACCTATCCGGGACTGTATGCCATCTTTACCAGCCGTATCGCGCATGAGCTGTTCAAGCTTGGCGTACCGCTGATCCCGCGCATCATGACCGAACACGCCCACAGCATCACGGGCATCGATATCCATCCGGGTACCACGATCGGCAAGTATTTCTTCATCGACCACGGCACCGGCATCGTCATCGGTGAAACGACCGTGATCGGCGACAACGTGAAGATCTATCAGGGCGTGACGCTGGGCGCGCTCTCCACCAGAGGCGGTCAAAAGCTGAAGAACGCCAAGCGCCATCCGACCATCTGCGACAATGTAACTATCTATTCCGGCGCGTCGATCCTCGGCGGCGAAACGGTCATCGGCAAGAACGTGGTCGTGGGCGGCAACGCCTTTATCACTTCTTCGATACCGGAGGGAGCGAGGGTCAGCGTCAAGAGTCAGGAACTCCTGTATAACTATGACGAAAGCCATCCTGCCGAGCGCAAAGAGATCGAGCAGGACAGCTCATGGTATTATAACATTTAGGATTCTCTGTCATTGCGTGGGGCAATGCCCCAATCATACGCTGTCATTGCGAAGCCCGCTTGCGGGCTGTGGCAATCCCCTTCCTCTTGCAACCGGTCGTAATGACAAGGGGATTCCCACGTCGCGGATGAATCCGCTCCTCGGAATGACAACGTAAAGTTAGGAGATGAGATCATGTTTGATTTTGATACGATCTATGACCGGCGCACCCCGGGCGACGTCAAGTATGAGCCGATCAGCGGCACGACCGACGTCATCCCGATGTGGGTGGCGGATATGGATTTCAAGACCGCGCCGTGTGTGGAAAAGGCGGTTAATGCGGTCGCCGCAAAAGGCATCTATGGGTATCAGAGCGTGGATGAAGCATACCTCTGCGCGGTGCGCTCATGGTACAGCCGCCGCTTTTCTTTCGAGATACAGGACGAGTGGATCCTGCCCTCTCCCGCGGTGATGTATTCCGTTGCCTGCGCGATCCGCGCGCTGACGGACGAGGGCGACGCGGTGCTGATCTTCGAGCCGGTCTACTATCCGTTCGAGGGCGTCATCCGGCACAACCGCCGTCAGCTCGTCATCTCCGATTTAGTCAACCATAACGGGCATTTCACGATCGACTTTGACGACCTTGAAAGCAAGATCAAAAAGGATCATGTCAAGGTAGTTCTGTTCTGCTCGCCGCACAATCCTGTCGGCAGGGTGTGGACGCGTCAGGAGCTGGAACGCTTCGCAGAGATCTGTCTGCATCACGGTGTGAAGATCATTTCGGACGAGATCCAT
>CAZPOG010000220.1:0-2933 GCA_964588105.1 uncultured Ruminococcus sp.
GTTTTCTTTGCCTGCGTCTGCGCCCGCGACGGTTTTGGCGGAGGACATCAGGATGATATCGACATACGGCGTATCGCCGTTTTTGTCCTTGAGAGCTTTCGCGTTGTCCGCGAGAGAATAAGTCTGTGTTTTGTTGCCCAGTCCGTCGGAGAAGCCGGTACCGGCGACGCACCAGATACCGTCTGCATCAACATAGGACAGCGCGGGAGTCTCAGCGCCGACCTCAATGCCGGTATCTTTTGTTCCCACGAACCAGTGATGGGTAGCCTCGTCAATATGCGGAGCCTCGGTATAGGCGCCGTCGGCGTTCTGACCGATCTCGCCGGTGCTGACGCCGCCCAGCATACCGACCTGCACCATCAAAGCCTTGTTGCTCTCCTGCTTGACGTGCAGATAGCCGGTTTTTCCTTCGATGATATCGCTGACGTCCACACGGATGATGTAGTAGGAGCCGTCAAAGCCCGAGAGCTTTTTGTGAGTGGTTCTATTGCCGTACGCGTCGGTGATCGTTTCGTCGATGATCCTGTGTCTGAAGTAGCTGTACGGAGCGGGAATATCCTCCTCGGTCAGCCCCTCGTTCATCGTATATTCGACAGGACCGGTTTTGGTCTCAAAGCCGTTCGCCGCGCCCGTGATGATGGCGGGAGCGTCCAGCGTGGGACCGTCTGCGAGATTTTGCTTAGCAACGCGGGGGATGCCTACGGTTTTGGCGTTGTCGCCGTCCATACGGTCGCCCTTGACCGCTTTGATCTCATATACGCCGACAGAGTCCGTCAGCTCGGCGTTGAGCGAGTAGACTTCATAGGGCTTGCCGGTTTGGTTTCCTGCATGATGGATGCTGGCAAGATATTTCTGGATTGAGGTTGCATCGAGGACAGAGATCGTATTGTCGTCGTCTACGTCCGCAACGGCTTTTTCCATAGTGAACGGGATCGCAATCGACGCCAGCGATTTCTGGATATAGGTCGCGTCGAGAACGCTGACCTTGGTGTCGCTGTCAACATCGCCTCTGGTGCGCGTTGCCGCGTTGGCGGTGATACTGAACAGCGATACGATCAACAGAATGCTGATCAGAATACAGATGATTTTTTTCAAAATGTTTCCTCCCGAAAACCATGATTTACAAACGCGCAGTGAACTGCATAAATTTGCAAAAAACGTTTGTTTATAGATAGATTATCATATATAAAAGTCAGTGTCAATATCATCATATCATAAAAAAGAAGGCTTTTCGTTCATCTGATTGATATCGGCGAAAACAAAAACGCAGGACGCTTTGAAAACATCCTGCGTTTTATCAATAAAATTATGCATTATACATTATGAATTATGAATTAAAAACGTTTTCCCCTTTGACGAACTTCGCTTCCATACACCGTCTGTCTCCGCCGAGATAGACGAGCCGTTCCAGGCGTTGGGGAAGCGTAAGCGGCTGAGGATGCGCGATGGTCTTGTCGTCAAACACCAGCGCGTCAAATTCGTATCCCTCTTCAAACGAACCGACCTTGCCGAAGAATTCTCCGCCGCCCTTGGTCGCGAGGAAGAACACTTCTTCAAATTTCAGCGGCTTGCAGTTCTGGTCGATGACGCGCCAGTAGAGCTTGGAATTCTGGATGGTTTCCACCATCGTGGTGAAGAGGCTCTCGGTGTGACCGCCCGCGACGTCGGAGCCAAGACCGATCTTCAGATCGTTGTCGAGATATTTTCTGACAGGAGCAATACCTGAAGAGACATTCATATTGGAGGCGGGACAGTGGGCGACGAACACGCCTCTCTTCTTCATCAGCGCGATCTCTTCTTCCGAGGAATAGACACAGTGCGCCATAACGGTTTTCTGCGGATCGCCGAAGAGTCCGTATTTGTCATACACCTCGCCGTAGAAGGCGGAATCGGGCTCCAGCTCCTTGACCCATTCGATCTCGCCTTTGTTCTCGGAAAGGTGCGACTGCACCGGCAGGGCGAACTTTCTGCTCAATGCTCCCAGAGCGCGCATCAGCTCGGGCGTACAGGAGGGGACAAAGCGCGGGGTGATGATCGGATAAGTATGGTTGAAGTATCCTGCTGTCTCCTCGATCCATCGCTCGGTTTCCTTTGCGGAGACCTGCGCCGAGGGCTCGATATAGCTTTCGGGGGATTCTCTGTCCATATTGACCTTGCCGACATAGGACACGACGCCGGTCTTCTCGAGCTTGCGCATCAACAGAACGGTCGCTTCTCTGTGAATGGTAGAAAAGGCGCACAGGCGTGTGGTGGCGCTCTTCCTGATCGCGTTTGCGAAGATCTCATACGCTTTCTCGGCGTAGGAGAGATCGGCGTACTTGGTTTCTTCGGGGAAGGCGTAATTCGAGAGCCAGTCGAGCAGCTCCATGTCCATCCCGAGACCTCTGTAGGCAAACTGCGGCGCGTGGATGTGCAGATCGCTCAGTCCCGGGATAATCAGCTTGCCGGTATAGTCTATCAGCGGGAGAGAAGCATATTTTTCCGGCAACTCACGGAAGACGCCCTTGGATGTTCCCTCTATACATATTATATAGGCGTTTTCTCTGTATTCTGTTTGATTCTTCGAGACGCTGTAGGCAACGTCGCCCTTGAGTACAAAGCTGTTCATAAAGTCACACCTTAACAATATTCTGATCGTTACGATTCTAATATACCATATTTTGTGTTTCTATTTTGCTATAATAGAAACAAGTAAATTTAGACAATCTAAATAATTTTTAGAAAAATTGACGGTATTTATTACAATTGTTTAAAAACGATAAAAAGAAGATAGGATTTGGTGACAATTTTGACATAATTTTGTATTGTCAAAGGTTTTCAAAATCGGTATAATTGAACTGTTGGTTCAATATGTTCGGAGAACCGGACGATTGAAAAACATCTTCTAAATGTAATTTTTAAGGAGGAAAAACAAAAATGAAGAAAATTCTTGC
>CAZPOG010000221.1:0-2932 GCA_964588105.1 uncultured Ruminococcus sp.
TCGCCTACCAGAATACCTCCGAAACCAATCCGGAGGGTGAAAAGCTTCCCGAGCAGGACTGGGCGGCGCTCAAAGAAGTCAACGATGAGATCGTCGGCTGGGTCAGGATCGACGATACAAGGATCGATTATCCCGTTCTCGAGCACGAGGGCGACGACTCCTCCTCCCAGTACTATCTCTACCGCAACTATAAGAAAGAATCGGACACCTACGGTTCGGTATTCGTCGACTACAGAAGCACTGATTCCACAAAATCGAAGAACGTCATCCTGCACGGTCATAACATCCAGACGGGCGTGTTCTTCCATGACCTGATGGAATACGGCGGCCTCGACGGTGATCTTGACTACTATAAGGATCATCCGATCATCACCTTCAACACTCCCGACGGCGACGCCAAGTGGAAGATCATCTCCGTGATGAAGACCTCCACCCTGTATGAGCACGGCGAATTCTTCAACTATATGCAGGGAGAATTCACCTCCGACGCGGAGTTCATGAACTTTGTCTATAACTGCCGTATCCGCTCTCTGTTCGATATCCCCGTCATGACCAACGAGAACGATCAGCTTCTGACGCTTTCCACCTGTTCGTATGAGTTCACCGGATTCAGAACGGTCGTTGTCGCGAGAAAGGTCAGAGAAGGCGAGGATCCGAAGGTCGACGTCCAGCTCGCAAGCTATAACGACGACGTCCTCTTCCCCGATGTTTACTACGCCCGTTACGGAGGCACCCGTCCCGATCCGCTGACATTCAAAACCGCCTACGACAAGGGTATCGTCGACTGGTATGACGGCAAGGGCAACCTCAAGGGATCCGAAACGCTGACCGCTACCGCGGCGGCTAATCCCACCGAGCCTCCCACCGAAAAGAGCGGCAAGAAAGCAACCGTCCCCGCTGAGGTCACCTTCTTCACCGTGGTCTATATGAATTATGACGGCACCACGATGGAGGCATACTCTGTCCGACAGGGAGACGCTGCGCCATATCCCGACTATGAACCTACTATGCCGGAGGATGAATACTTCACCTATGAGTTCAGAGGATGGGATACCGACGGCATAGATATGAATAATGTCCAGTACAGCATGAATGTCGCGCCGATATTCGAAGCTGTTCCGAAATAACACCTGACCGTCTTACAAAAGCAGAAGGGCAAGCCCCTTTTCTACCGTACGATTTGATATGAAATACGACGTTATCTTTTACATTTCCAAAAAGACCTCCTACTGTGAGAAAAAGCTGAGCAAGGCGCTCTCTCAGATAAACGGAGAAAAAAACAGGGTGATCTATGCCACCTCCCCCACTGAGCTGGGCGACGAGGTGTGTGAGAGCCTGAGGCTGTGTCCGCTGTCGGTGATCATCGGCGGACTGTCCTCGATCGATGACGACAACCTCGCCGTCGTCCTCTCACGTGTGCTTTCGAACTCCGGTCTCACCCTCAACAATATGAGAAAGATCACTGCGTCTTCCGGACACAAGGGCTATATCATCCGCTACAAGAACCAAATCCTTCTCGCCCTTCCCGACTCCCCTGACGACGTCGAGGAGATCCTCTCTGAACCGTTGTTGAAGTATATCGTCGAGAAAGTGAAATAAATAGATACAAAGCCCACAATGATAAAAACGGCTCCCTAAACGGGAGCCGTAATTCTTTATATTTCTGTTGAATCGTTGGATAACAATAAACTGCATATTTCTTAATTAATACAGCTTCCTTGTTTCCATCACATGCTTGTAGAGCGCGTTGACGTCTTTGATATCGACATCGTCGAAGCTCTTTGCAACATTGCCGCAATCAAGCGCATAAGGATCAGAAAGCTTCTTGGTCTCCATCACATGCTTATACAAAGCGTTAACATCTTTGATATCAACAACTCCGTTGAGGGTTACATCACCGATGGGGCAGATTCTGACATTCTGCTCTGTATCTCCGCTGACGGAAACACTGTAGTCGATCGTCGCGTGGTTTTTCTTTGTCACACGCACGGTATAAGCGCCTGCGGGAACGTCGGAAATCGTATAGTTTGCGTTCAGTCCGGTGACGGAAGTCTCCTTTATCACAGTGTCGTTTTGCAGGAGCTGGATGGTTACCGCTTCGTCTTCATCCAAAAAACTCACTGCCGTTCCGAAGAGGGATCCTGCCTCACCGGCAAGATGGTGATACTCGGGACCGGCGATCCAGTAGCGGTAGTTTTCGGTCACGACATTGTGAAGGGTATCGTTGAGATCGTTACGGCTCAGCCCCGGCACAAGGGTACCGTAATAATACTGCTCGCCGTTTAGTGTGATCAGATCATCCTCCGTAAAGCTGTAGACGTTCCGATAGGTCGTATAGTACCTGGTGCCGTTATTATCGGTATAAATGTCATACAAGCCGCGGCTGACCTGACCTTGGATGACAAAATCGAGCGGCCGCTCGCTCATAACAACGTGGTAGCCCATTTCCTCCAACGATGCGGGATCCTGAAAATCGAAATTATCAAAGCTCTCGTCAGTGAAGTAACATCCGACGCTTTGATTATAACTCAGCTTATAGAGTGTGTGCCAGTCGCTGTACTCACCTTCTCCCTCATAATGCGACCAGTCGTTGTAGGCGTATACCGCTCCTGCCTCATCATCCTTAGCCACCTGAGTAGCGCTGCCCAGATAGCTGTCCGGGGTGAAGTACCGATTCGTAAAACGAAGCTCGATGGGCTTGTTGACCGTCTGGATATCATAATAGAAGTCGCCGGTATCGTTCTCCAGATTCTCATAGGACTCACGATAATACTCGTTAGGATCGTCGTAGGCGTCGTCCATGATATAGAAATCATCCGCTTGGGGATCATAGTGGACACGGAACATAAAGATACCGAGCGCAATCTCGTCCATCGAATAGTAGCCCATCTCGGCAAAGAGATCGTCGGGAGCCGATCTGCGTCTGAGAATG
>CAZPOG010000222.1:0-2909 GCA_964588105.1 uncultured Ruminococcus sp.
TCTTGTCGTGGTTATCGAGATAATTCATCGGGAAGCTTCCGTTGACATAACGCGCTTCAACCGGCATTTTATCCGATATTTCATTCGTCGCGATACCGCCCTTGATCATCAGACTCTGACCGTATAAAGCGTCGTTATAACAGCAATCGAAAGCATAAGTGGTAAGGCCCTCGGTAGCGGAGGTTTCGGCAAGCATCATGATGTCTCTGTTGATAGACTTGAGCTTATAGACCGCGGCATTCCAGAATCTGGCGGGAACGCCGATCGCATGGTCACAGCGGAATCCGTCGATACCGACTTCTTCTACCCAGTACTGCATACATTTGATCATCTCGGCGCGCATCTCATAATTATCATAATCAAGCTGGGCAACGTCGGTCCAGTCATAAGGGGACTCTATGGATCCGTCGGCTTTATGGACATACCAGTCGTCATGCTCTTTTATCCATGCGTTATCCCAACCGGTGTGATTTGCGACCCAGTCAAGTATGATCTTGAATCCCTTGGAGTGAGCGGTGTTGACAAGATGCTGAAAATCCTCTTTGGTACCGAACTCGGGATTGACGTCCGTATAGTCGCTGACCGCATAATAGGAACCGAGCGTTCCCTTTCGTCCGGTCTCGCTGATCGGATGGATCGGCATCAACCAGAGGGTATTGACGCCCATATCTTTGAGACGATCCAAATGACCCTCAAACGCAGCAAAGGTACCTTCTTCTGTAAACTGTCTGATATTCACCTCATACAGTACACAGGTATCCAGCCACGAAGCGATGTTTCTCTCTAAGATCGGATCGTTGCCGGCTATGTCGGTCATCACTCCGTCGATAACCGTCTCAGATGCGGCTTCGGTTGAAAGAACATAGTCATTCTTTTGAGGCTCGGTGTTCTCAGGAGAAGTACAGGACACTAAGGAAAACACCATCAGCGCGATCAGCAGTAAGGCAAGAATTCTTTTCATAAGATAACTCCTTTCGGTTTATACTACGATAATTTGTCAGATGTATGATCTTTATTGCAAGAAGCTGCATAGGCACATCCCTCACAGTCACAAGTACAACTTTTTCCCCTGCGCTTTCTGAGTATGATAAAAACTGCAGCAGCAACTAAAATCACAAGAACCGTAATCAGGATAATATCAAGTGTATTCATCTCATCACCCTCCGATTCCGCATAGTACGCAGATAATATGAATCAGAAAGGTAACAGCATACGCGACAACGCACTGCCATACCACAACGCCTGCCGCCCATCTACGACCGAGCTCGCGCTTAACGGAAGCGATAGCGGCAACACAAGGTGTATACAGTAAACTGAACACCAATACGGAAATCGCGGTCAAAGCGCCCATCGCCGATTCCATACCGCCGCCGTAAACGATCTTCATGGTAGAAACAACGCTTTCTTTCGCCATAACGCCTGAGATCAACGAGGTGACGATCTTCCAGTCTCCCATTCCAAGCGGAGCAAACACGGGAGCGATCAAACCGGCTAACTGTGCTAAGATACTCTCATGAGAGTCTTGTACCAGATTAAAATGCAGGTTGAAGTTCTGCAAGAACCATACGATGATGGTAGAGATAAAAATAACCGTAAACGCGCGCTGTAAGAAGTCCTTCGCCTTATCCCAGATCAGTCTGATGACATTTTTCGCGCCGGGCAGGCGATAGTTGGGAAGCTCCATGACAAACGGAACTGCCTCGCCTTTGAATATGGTCTTCTTATACAGAAACGCAACCAGTATTCCCATCACAATACCGAGCAGATATAATCCGAGATAAACCGCCCAACCGTATTCTCTGAAGAATACGCTGATAAAGAACGCATAGATCGGCAGTTTTGCCGTACAGCTCATGAACGGTGTAAGCAATATTGTCATCTTACGGTCACGTTCACTGGGGAGCGTTCTCGTCGACATCACAGCGGGCACAGTACAGCCGAAACCGATCAAAAGCGGTACGATACTGCGTCCCGAAAGACCGATCTTACGCAAAAGCTTATCCATGAAAAACGCTACTCTTGCCAGATAGCCGCTGTCCTCTAAAATAGACAGGAAGAAAAACAAAGTCAGTATCAGCGGCAGAAAACTGAGTACACTGCCCAAGCCGACAAAGATACCGTCAGTAATCAAGCCGGTGATAATCGGGTTGACGTCAGCATTCTCCAAAGCGGTATGTGTAATCTTTGTTAGGCTGTCAAACCCATTTTCAAGCAATCCTTGCAGCGTTCCTCCGATCAGATCAAAGGTCAGCCAGAAGATAGCTCCCATAATGAGAATAAACATCGGTATCGCGGTAAACTTGCCGGTCAGGATCTTGTCGATCCTTGCGCTGCGGCGATGTTCACGGCTCTCCTTGGGCTTGGAGACCGTTTGTTCACAAACCTTATGAATATAGGAGAAGCGCATATCGGCGATCGCCGCGTTGCGGTCAAGTCCGACTTCTTTCTCCATCTGGCGGATGATATGCTCCAGCATATCGCGCTCACTGTCTTCCAAGGCGAGTTTCTCGAGCACCAGATGATCTCCCTCTACCACCTTGCTCGCAGCAAAATGAAGCGGGATCTCTGCCGCCTGCGCTTTATCTTCTATCAAATGGCGCACCGCATGCAAACAGCGGTGAACCGAACCGCCCTTATCGTCTGCGGAGCAGAAGTCCTGACGCTGGGGTTTCTCCTGATAATACGCAATATGGATCGCATGGGTGACAAGCTCATCGACGCCCTGGTTCTTTGCTGCGGATATCGGAACTACCGGCACTCCCAGAAGCGCCTCAAGCGTATTGATATCTACAGATCCGCCGTTAGCCGTCAGCTCATCCATGATATTCAGCGCAACAACCAGAGGCGTATCCATCTCCAACAACTGCATTGTCAGATAAAGATTACGCTCGATATTGGTCGCGTCAACA
>CAZPOG010000223.1:0-2890 GCA_964588105.1 uncultured Ruminococcus sp.
GGCATACCAACCGGATATGCCTACCGAGCAAAGCCGATGAGGACGAGTGGCAATCCCCTCCTATTACGACCGGTCGGAATGACAAAGGGATTCCCACGTCGGGTCGTCGTCACAGGCTGCGCTTTTGGGAGCAGTCAGGAGTGACCGCTCCCGTATCGCTTCGCCGCTCCTCCTCTCCCCACCGCGCGGGGGCGCGTCGGGGCCCCGTGAGCCCTCCTCGGAATGACATCACATAACTAAAGGAGTTGAGCGTATGCTATCATGGATCACAAGCAATATCTGGACGATCATCATCTGCGCCGTGTTGATCGCAGCAGTGACAGCAATTGTCGTCAGCATGGTCAAAAAGAAAAAACAAGGCAAATCCGTCGTGTGCAGCTGCGGCAACTGCAAATGCTGTCCGATGTCCGGCTCCTGTCATAAACAATAACAAACGAATTTTGATCCCGTCGATTTATCGGCGGGATTATTTTATGAAATCTTTTCTTGACAGAAAAGGTGTAGATATAGTATGATAATCAGGTATAAGTATCGCCTTTTACACAAATCACCCGGAGGATGGGTATATGAAAGATTTATTTACAAAATGCTATGATTATAAGCAAGTTGAAGAAGTGAAGGCGCTGGGCGTTTATCCTTATTTCCATGCGCTGGAGTCCCGCCAGGACACAGAGGTCATGATGGAAGGCAAGCGCAGGATCATGCTCGGCTCCAATAACTACCTCGGTCTGACCACTCATCCTGAGGTGATCGAGGCGGGTATCAAAGCGTATGAGCAGTACGGTTCCGGCTGTTCGGGATCCCGTTTTCTCAACGGCACCCTGCGGCTTCATTTGGAGCTGGAAGCGGAGTTAGCTGAATTTCTGCGCAAAGAGAGTGTTGTGACCTTCTCGACAGGTTTTCAGTCCAATTTGGGTATCATCAGCGCAATCGTCGGCAGACACGACTATGTGATCTGCGACAGAGAGAACCATGCGAGCATCTATGACGGGTGCCGCCTCTCTATGGGCAAGATGCTCCGCTTTGCTCACGCGGATATGGCGGATCTGGAAGAAAAGCTCAAGAGCGTTCCCGAGACAGCAGGATGTCTGATCGTGACTGACGGCGTCTTCTCCATGGGCGGCGATATCGCGAATCTCCCCGGGATCGTTCGACTTGCGAAGAAATACGGCGCCAGAGTGATGGTGGACGACGCCCACGGCCTCGGCGTGATCGGCGAGGGCGGCAGAGGCACCGCCAGCTACTATGGCTTAGAGGATGAGGTCGATATCTATATGGGCACTTTCTCCAAGTCCTTGGCTTCTCTGGGCGGCTATATGGCGTCATCCGAGCGTGTAGCGAATTTTGTCCGTCACAACTCCCGTCCGTTTATCTTCTCCGCGTCTATTACTCCCGCTTCCTGTGCGTCCGCACTGGCGGCGTTGAGAGTGCTCAAAGCGCATCCCGAATTGGTGGAGAGACTTTCACAGATCTCTTCTCGCGCGAGGAAGGGACTGCTTGACAAGGGGTTAAAGATCCGAATGAGCGAAACGCCCATTATCCCGATCTATACCTATGATACACTGACCACTTTCACCAGAGCAAAACAGCTTTATGACGCAGGCGTCTATGTCAACACCGTCATCCCGCCCGCGACCGGTCCTACAGAGTGTTTGCTGCGTACCAGCTATATGGCAAGCCACACCGACGCATTGGTGGATGAAGCGGTGGAGATCATCGCCCGCGTGCTGAGTCAGCCGCTTGACAAGCGATGAGCAAAGTTGCGATCATCACCGGAGCGTCGAGCGGCATCGGAAGAGCTGTCGCGGCAGAGCTAACAAGAAAAGGCTGCAAGGTTTACGGCCTTTCCAGACGCGCTTTCTCCTGTGACGGCGTCACCTGTATCCCTTGTGACGTCACCGATGAAGAAGCGGTCTTATCCGCGACAGAACAGGTGATATCCGAGTCCGGAAGGATCGATATTCTGGTACTGTGCGCGGGAATGGGAATCTCCGGCGCGGTGGAGTTTACCGATGAAGCGGACAGCCGCCGCCAGATCGAGATCAACCTTTTTGGTACCGACAGAGTTGCGCGCGCGGTATTGCCTCATATGCGCAAACAGCAAAGCGGCAACATCGTGATCATCAGCTCCGTAGCAGCAGTAGCGGCGATACCGTTTCAGACATGGTATTCGGTCAGCAAGGCGGCGCTGAACACCTATTCGCTGGCTCTGGCGAATGAAGTCAGACCTTATGGAGTCAAAGTCTGCGCTGTGATGCCCGGAGATATCCGTACCGGTTTTACCGACGCGAGGATCAAGCACCATCTGGGCAACGAAGAATACGGCGGCAGGATCGACCGCTCTGTCAGTCGCATGGAACAAGACGAGCGGCAGGGAATGTCCCCCGAGAAAGCGGGTGCAAAAATCGCTTGCGTCGCATTAAAGAAGAATCCGAAGCCCTATTATTCTATTGGCTTTTCGTACAGTCTGATCTGCGTGTTGTTAAAGATCCTTCCCGCAAGGCTTGCGCGTTTTGTCCTCTATCATTTATACGCAAAATAACAGAAAAACTTCAGTCCGAAGGCAGTAATCTGCTTTCGGGCTTTTCTTATGACAAATCATATCAAAAAAGCATGGCTTTCACAGGTATTTTCTGTAAGAAATAAATTGACAATATTTGTCTTTTATTATACAATAACTATATATATGTAAAATAGGAAGAGTATGGTGTTTTGACGTATGTCGGATCATCATTTGTCTGAAAAAAAGAGGTGAGTTCTCTGAAAAAGGCACTTCAAAAAATCTACGATTGTAAGATTCTGATGGCGGCGCTTCTGACAGCGGTATCGCTGATGGTACTGCTTGCGTTCAACCGCTTTTCGGTCATTTACGCTACCAACGACGACTATA
>CAZPOG010000224.1:0-2877 GCA_964588105.1 uncultured Ruminococcus sp.
TCGACGCGAATGAAAAGCTCAAGAACGACTTTATCTCCCGCGTCTCTCACGAGCTGAGAACCCCGCTGACCGCCATCAAGGGCTGGGCGGAAACCATGCAAAACGGCGTGCCCGACCGCATCACTCTCGAAAAGGGCATGAGCGTTATCGTCAAGGAGTCCTCCCGTCTGACCTCTCTGGTCGAAGAGCTCTTAGACTTCTCCAAGCTCCAGTCCGGCAGACTGACGATGCAGATGGAGAAAATGGATATCCTCGCCGAGGTAGACGAAGCGGTCTATATGCTCCGCGAGCGCGCTCTCTCCGAGCACAAGCACCTGCTCTATGACGAGCCCGAGAAGATGCCGATCATCTTAGGAGACCGAAACCGTCTCAAACAGGTGATCCTGAACATTATCGACAACGCCTTGAAGTACACGCCCGAGGGCGGTATGATCGGCGTTCAGGTATACAGAGATTTTGTCGACGATACTATCAAGATCGTTGTCGCGGACAACGGCTGCGGTATCACCCCCGAAGACCTGCCGAAGGTCAAGGATAAGTTCTATAAGGCGAACCAGAAGATCAACGGCTCGGGTATCGGTCTTGCCGTTGCCGACGAGATCATCAGCCTGCACAAGGGTACTCTTGACATCGAGAGCTCCGTTGAGGTAGGTACCACCGTCACCATCAGCCTGCCGATCTACCACGAGGGCGATGATGACAGAGAAGAAGGTATTATATGAAAAAACAACAAAAGAAAATCACCTCGATCGGCGGATCCGCGCTGATCGAAGGCATCATGATGAGAGGTCCCAAGCGTACTGCTGTCGCCTGCCGGGTGGACAAGGATACCATTGATCTGGTGGACCTCGAAGTAAAACCCGTATTCAAATCCAAGTTCTGGAAGATCCCCGTGGTGCGCGGCATCGCGGGCATGATCGACTCGATGCGTCTGTCCTACAAGGCGCTGGGGCTTTCCGCCGACAAGGCGATGGAAGCCGGACTGGTCGAGGAGGAAGAACCCTCCAAGTTTGAGAAGTGGCTCGAGAAGACCTTCGGCGATAAGCTGATGAACGTTATCATGGTCATCGCGTCCGTCCTCGGTATCGCGATCGCGCTGGGACTTTTTGTATTCCTCCCCTCCAAGCTCTTTGACTGGACGATCGCGCCGCATATCACCGACTGGGCGGAATCCTCTGCAAGACTCTTAAAATCCGCTTTTGAGGGCGTACTCAAGCTCGTCCTCTTCTTCGGCTATATGATCATCGTTTCACAGATGAACGATATGAAGCGCGTGTTCATGTATCACGGCGCGGAGCATAAGACCATCTTCTGCTATGAGAACGACGAAGAGCTTACCGTCGAGAACGTCAGAAAGCAGACCCGTTTTCATCCCCGCTGCGGCACCTCGTTCTTGGTCGTAACGCTTCTGGTCGGCATTATTGTCGGTCTGTTCATCCCGACTGCTCCGTTCGGGATCAAGATCCTGCGGCCGGTGTTTCGTCTGCTGCTGCTGCCCGTTATGGTGGGCTTAGGCTATGAGGTCATCAAGCTCTGCGGCAAGCACGACAACGCCTTCACCCGTATTTTGGCGACTCCCGGTCTGTGGGCGCAGCGTATCACCACCAGAGAACCCAAGGACGAGATGATCGAATGCGCCATCAAGGCGATGGTGGCGGTCATCCCCGACGACGGCTCGGATATTCTCTCCTGCTGTCCCGATCTCGAAATCATCACGGACAACAGCGAAACGGATAAAGAAGCTATTACCGACGAAAATAAAACCGACGATGACAGTCAGACAGCTGAGTAAGCTCTTAAAAGACGCCCTCTCCCCTCTTGATGCGCAGGCGATCCTGCAAACGCTTCTGGGCTGTTCTCATACACAGCTGATCCTGTGTGCCGATGAGGAACTTTCGGACGAGATCATCTCAAAAGCGCTTTCGATGAAAGAGCGCCGGGAACAGGGAGAGCCGATCCAGTATATCACGGGAACGTGGAGTTTCCTGGGCAGAGACTATCTGGTCGGCAAAGGTGTGCTGATCCCCAGAGACGACACCGAGGTGCTGGTCACACAAAGCCTGAGGCTGATCCCCGAGGATCGCAAAATGACAATCCTCGATCTGTGTGCGGGTACGGGCATTATCGCGGTCACGATAAAAAAGGAACGTCCTCTGTGTGAAGTGTTCGCCGTGGAAAAAGGCGAAGAGGCGTTCTCTTATCTCACCCGAAACGTCAGAAAGCATGACGTCGAAGTCAGATGCATTCTCTCTGACCTCAAAGACTGCGTCAAGGAATTCCCCGACGGATCGCTTGACATGATCGTGTCGAATCCCCCTTATATCAAAAAGGAAGACCTGCCCTCGCTGCAAAGGGAAGTGCAGTATGAGCCCGCGCTCGCCTTAGACGGCGGAGAGTCGGGCTATGACTTCTATGAGAGCATTATCGCGCTTTATCAAAACAAGCTCAAAAAGGGCGGATACCTCGCCTTTGAGATCGGAGAAGGTCAAAGTGAGTATATCACATCCCTTCTGACGGACGCGGGATTTGACGCTATACATATATATAATGATATCCAGAACATTCCCCGCGCGATAACGGCGGTCAGGAAAAATTAGAACAAAAATTCGATTTTCTCTTGCAATCATAGAGAAAATATGCTATAATAGACGCGTAAAAAACAGACGAAGGAGAAACCAAAATGGCACTTGATAAGAATAAAGCGCTGGAAACCGCGCTCTCGCAGATTGAAAAACAGTTCGGCAAGGGAGCTGTCATGAAGCTCGGCCAGAACTCCGCGTTAAACGTCGGTCATGTATCGACCGGCTCGCTCTCACTTGATATCGCGCTCGGTATCGGCGGTCTGCCCAGAGGCAGGATCGTCGAGATCTACGGACC
>CAZPOG010000225.1:0-2832 GCA_964588105.1 uncultured Ruminococcus sp.
TGGCATATGTTTGCGACGACGAAGCGTTTGCTCAGCAGAAAGAGTGCCGTAAGATTTTGCAGCAGCTCAATTTTATGGATCGTTCCGATTTTGACGGAATAAAGGCGGTTGCGGAAAAACTGCTCGGAAAATCGGATAATCCTTTTATCAACCCGCCGTTTTACTGCGATTACGGCTTTCATATCGAAGTCGGTAAGGACTTCTTCGCCAACTATAACTGCACGATCATAGACGTCGCAAAGGTAACGATCGGCGATAATTGTCTGTTGGCGCCCAACGTTGCGATCTATACCGCAGGACACCCGATCCATCCCGATACCCGCCGTTCTATGTACGAGTACGGCAAGCCTGTCACGATCGGCGATAATGTGTGGATCGGCGGCAACGCTGTGGTTCTGCCGGGCGTCACCATCGGTTCGAATACTGTGATCGGCACAGGCAGCGTCGTCACACACGATATTCCGCCGTGGAGTATCGCGGCAGGCAATCCGTGCAGAGTGATCAGAACGATTACAGAAGCCGACAGAAAAAAGCTGTTCAAAGATGAAGAGATCGACGCTGAGGCGTGGGAAAATATCGTAACTCACGGTTTCGGCGGGAAAGGATGATAAACTGTGTTGATCCGTAAATATGAAAATGATGATATCAATCAGATGATAAACCTTTGGAACGAAGTCGTCGAGGACGGTATCGCCTTTCCGCAGGAGGAGCTTTTGACCGAAACAACCGGTACGGAATTCTTTGCTTCACAGAGCTATTGCGGCGTTGCTGTCGATAACAGCGGCGAGGTCGTAGGCTTATACATTCTGCATCCCAACAATGTCGGACGATGCGGACACATCTGCAATGCGAGCTACGCTGTCAGTTCAAAATGCAGAGGTCAGCATATCGGCGAGAAACTCGTGCTTGACTGTATGGCGCGGGCGAAGGAAATAGGCTTCAAAATTCTTCAATTCAACGCTGTTGTTGAGAGCAACATCCATGCCCGTCATCTGTACGAGAGGATCGGATTTACTCAGCTTGGCGTTATCCCGAATGGCTTTCGGATGAAGGACGGACATTTTGAGAATATCTGTCCGTATTACATAGAATTGAAATAGCCTATATAAAACGCATTTTTTCATAAAATCTTCATTGATTTGCGCTGAATCTGTGTTACAATAAAAGAAAAGCCTCAGGAGGTAATAACATGGCAAACAGAATCATACTCAACCCCGTATCCTATCACGGCAAGGGCGCGATCAAGGAGATCGTCCCCGTCGCTCAGTCGAAAGGCTTCAAGCACGTTTTCGTCTGTACCGATCCCGATCTGCTGAAGTTCGGCGTATCGAAGAAGGTCACCAATCTGCTGGATGAAGCCGGTATAGCCTATACGATCTACTCCGGCATCAAGCCCAATCCCACCATTGAGAATGTCAAAGAGGGCGTGGAAGCGTTCAAGGCTTGCGGTGCGGATTCCATCATCACAATCGGCGGCGGTTCCGCAATGGATACCGCGAAGGCGATCGGCATCATTATCACCAATCCCGAATTTGCCGACGTCCGCTCCTTAGAGGGCGTTGCTCCGACAAAGAATCATGCGGTTCCGACCATCGCTGTTCCCACAACAGCCGGTACCGCCGCTGAGGTCACCATCAACTACGTTATCACCGACGTTGAGAAAGAGCGCAAGTTCGTCTGTGTGGACGAGCATGATATCCCCGAAGTCGCCGTTGTTGATCCCGATATGATGAGCAGTATGCCAAAAGGTTTGACCGCTGCGACCGGTATGGACGCTCTGACCCACGCGATCGAGGGCTACACCACCAAGGCGGCATGGGCGATGACCGATATGTTCCACATCGAAGCGATCCGACTAATCTCCAAGCATCTGCGCGGCGCAGTGCAGAATATCCCGGAGGATAGAGAGGGCATGGCGCTGGCTCAGTATATCGCGGGCATGGGCTTCTCGAATGTCGGCCTCGGTATCGCTCACAGTATCGCACACACGCTCGGCGCGCACTATGACACCCCTCACGGCGTCGCCTGCGCAATGATGCTTCCGATCGTCATGGAGTACAATCAGGACTTCACCGGCGACAAGTTCAAGGACATCGCCGTTGCTATGGGTGTGAAGGGCGTAGAGGATATGTCACAGGCTGAATATCGCAAGGCGGCGATCGACGCTGTCCGTCAGCTCTCTGTTGACGTCGGCATCCCCACCAAGAACGAAAAAGTCAAGGAAGAGGATCTCGATATCCTCGCTAAAGACGCATATGAAGACGCCTGCCGCCCCGGCAATCCGCGAGACACCAACATCAACGACCTAAAAGCGCTCTATAGAAAGATCATGTGATCTTATGATTCAATTAATTTGATAATCAAATCATCCTCCGTTTGGACACGCAAATCCAAGCGGAGGATATCTTTTTATAGTGTTTCAGATTTCCGGTTTCTCCCTGCATCTCCATGATTTGTGCGTTGAAAATGAAGTCAAAGCGATATAGTATGGAATAGGCGGCAACGCCGAATATTTTGAAAGGAGTTTTTTGATGAAACGATTCTCAAAAATCATATCCATACTATTATCTATGCTGATGCTGCTTTCGGCGTCGACTGTCTTTGCGGGCGCGGCAAGCGCTGTGCCGGTCTCAAAGGTCGTCTGTTACGCGAACGGCAATTGCGGTGATCTTCAGCAGCTTCTGAAGCAGTGTCAGTCAGGGAATTGCAGTCTGAAAGATTGGCTGTGCGCTCCCGGAAATTGCGATCTGAACGGTTCTCAGTGCCAATACGGAAACTGCAGCCTGAGCGACTTACTCAAGGCGATCGGTGGGTACTGTCCCGACGGTAATT
>CAZPOG010000226.1:0-2812 GCA_964588105.1 uncultured Ruminococcus sp.
CTTGCCGAGCATATCGGCACAACAGATGACATCGACCACCTGGGCAACAGAAGAATCCGCTGCGTAGGTGAACTGTTGCAGAACCAGTTCAGAATCGGTTTCTCCAGATTAGAGAGAGTGATCCGCGAGAGAATGACCCTGCAGGCGCAGGATCCCGACGCGCTTTCTCCCTCCTCTCTGATCAATATCAGACCCGTGACCGCGGCGATCAAAGAGTTCTTCGGCTCTTCTCCGCTGTCCCAGTTCATGGACCAGACCAACCCCTTAGCGGAGCTGACTCATAAGAGAAGACTTTCCGCGTTAGGTCCCGGCGGTCTGTCCAGAGACAGAGCGGGATTCGAAGTCCGTGACGTACACTATACTCACTATGGCCGTATGTGTCCTATCGAGACTCCCGAAGGTCCTAACATCGGTCTGATCTCCTATCTCGCTACTTTTGCGAAAATCAATGAATACGGCTTTATCGAAGCTCCTTTCAGAAAGATCGACAAGGAGAAGGGCGTCGTCACTAAGGAAGTTGTCTATATGACAGCCGACATGGAGGACGAGTTCATGGTCGCGCAGGCGAACGAACCTCTCGATGAAGAGGGTCATTTTGTCAACGAGCGTGTCGTCGGCAGATACAAGGACGAGTTCGTCGATCACAGAGCGTTCCGCTTTGACTATATGGATGTTTCTCCGAGAATGGTCGTTTCCGTCGCTACTGCGATGATCCCCTTCCTCGAGAACGATGACGCGAACCGTGCGCTGATGGGCTCCAACATGCAGAGACAGGCTGTCCCGCTGATGGTGACCGAGGCTCCGATCGTCGGCACCGGTATGGAGTACAAGGCGGGCACCGACTCCGGCGTCTGCGTACTCGCTGAGGACGACGGTACCGTTATGAGCGTTGACGCCGACCATATCCGTGTCCAGTATGACTCCGGTAAGGTCAAGGATCACGAGGTCATCAAGTTCCTCAGATCCAACCAGGGCACCTGTATCAACCAGATCCCCGTGGTAGAGCGCGGCCAGCGCGTTGTCAAGGGTGAAGTCCTCGCGGACGGTCCCGCTACCAAGGACGGCGAGATCTCCCTTGGTAAGAACGCTCTGATCGGCTTTATGACTTGGGAAGGCTACAACTACGAGGACGCCGTACTGATCAACGAGAAGATCGTCAGAGACGACGTATATACCTCTATCCATATTGAAGAATACGAAATCGAGGCGAGAGATACCAAGCTCGGACCCGAAGAGATCACCCGTGACATCCCGAATGTCGGCGAGGATATGCTCAAGGATCTCGACGAAGAAGGTATCATCCACATCGGCGCCGAGGTACACGCGGGCGACATCCTTGTCGGTAAGGTCACTCCCAAGGGCGAGACCGAGCTGACTGCTGAGGAAAGATTGCTTCGCGCGATCTTCGGCGAGAAGGCGAGAGAGGTCAGAGATACCTCTTTGAGAGTGCCTCACGGCGAGTCGGGTATCGTTGTCGACGTCAAGGTCTTCACCAGAGAAGATTCCCGCGACGAGCTGCAGCCCGGCGTCAACAAGGTCGTGCGCTGCTATCTCGCGCAGAAGAGAAAGATCTCTGTCGGCGATAAGATGGCGGGTCGTCACGGCAACAAGGGCGTTGTCTCCCGTATTCTCCCCGTTGAGGATATGCCGTTCTTACCCGACGGTACTCCTCTCGACATTGTATTGAATCCCTTGGGCGTTCCCTCCCGTATGAACATCGGTCAGGTACTCGAGGTTCACTTGGGCTACGCTGCCAAGGCTTTAGGCTGGAAGATCATGACTCCCGTCTTCGACGGCGCTCACGAATCAGACATCTTCGAGCTGTTTGAAAGAATCAAAGACAAAGACGATTACCCCGACAAGAGAGATGTCACCGGCATCGACTTCGGCGAGTGCTTCAAGCTTAACGGTATCTCCATGGAGGGTAAGACAAGACTCAGAGACGGTCGTACGGGCGAGCTGTTCGACAACCCCGTTACCGTCGGTTATATGTACTACTTAAAGCTTCATCACCTTGTCGACGACAAGATCCACGCGCGTTCCACCGGTCCTTATTCCTTAGTTACCCAGCAGCCTCTGGGCGGTAAGGCGCAGTTCGGCGGACAGCGTTTCGGTGAGATGGAAGTTTGGGCGCTCGAAGCATACGGCGCCGCCTACACCCTGCAGGAGATCCTGACCGTCAAGTCCGACGACGTTGTCGGCCGTGTCAAGACCTACGAGGCGATCGTCAAGGGTCAGAACATCCCGACTCCGGGTATCCCCGAGTCCTTCAAGGTATTGATCAAAGAGCTACAGTCTCTGTCGCTCGACGTAAGAGTGCTCAACTCTGAAGGCGAAGAGATCGACCTCAAGCAGCACTTCGACGAGGATGACGACATCGTTGTCACCACCGACGAACCCGATACCTTCGAGGAAGATCAGGTCATGACCTCGATGGACGGCTTCCTGCTGGATGAGGATCAGGACGACGAGGGCAATATGTTCGACGAATCCTCTATCTTTGAGGATCAGGACGATATGCTTGACTACGACGACTACGGTTCGGACGAAATTTAAAGGAGGAGAAGTAAATGGATAACAACGTATTTGATTCAATAAAAATCGGTCTTGCTTCTCCCGACCAAATCAGAGAATGGTCCTACGGCGAAGTCAAAAAGCCCGAGACGATTAACTACAGAACTTTAAAGCCCGAGAGAGACGGTCTCTTCTGCGAGCGCATTTTCGGACCCACCAAGGACTGGGAGTGTCACTGCGGCAAGTACAAGAGAATCCGCTTCAAGGGCAAGATATGCGACCGCTGCGGCGTTGAAGT
>CAZPOG010000227.1:0-2806 GCA_964588105.1 uncultured Ruminococcus sp.
AAGATAATCGCAAACTCATTGAAGAAATACAGTCGGTGGCTAAGATCGGCGACCTGATGGGTTTAGCGGCGTCCGTTCTGTCTGATACCCCGGCGTTGAGCTTCTCCAAAGACGCCAAAACCGGCAAGTATCTTGCCTGTAACCAGTCTTTTGTGGATTTCAAGCACAAGTCTTCGGCTGATGAGGTTATCGGTAAGACGGACTATGAGCTCTATGACGCTGAGACTGCCGAGAAGTTTTTACAGCATGACCGCAAGGCGCTGAGCATGGAAAAACCATACGTTTACTTTGAAGAGATCCCCTCTCCCGACGGAACAGAGATCCGCTATATGCAGACGACAAAGTCGAAGTTTACGGATTCCGCGGGCAGGCTGTGTATCCTCGGGCTGTGCGTCGATATTACCCAGATGATGCATCTCAAGGCGACCGAGAACAAGCAGCATGAGTTGGAACAGCGTCTGGTTCTGCAGCAAAAGCTGCTCGAAGAGGAGTTGGTGCGCGATCAGCAGGATATGATGATCACAGCTCTCGCTTCGGATTATCGCAGCGTATATCACGTCAATCTGGATACAAACGTGGCGACCTGTTATCGCGGTGACCCCGAGGACACCGACAAGCTGCCCGACGGAACGGCGTTTCCCTTTGTGGAGAGATTTGAGTATTATGCCGACAATTTTGTTACCGATAAGTACCGGGCGGATTTTCTTGATTTCATTCAGCCCGAGAATATCAGACGGAGGCTGAGGAATGAGCCGATCATCGCCTATCGCTATCTGGTTAAGAGAGACGGCAGAGAGTATTATGAGATGATCCGCATGGCGAACGTTCGTCACACAAATGTGGGCGGCGACCATACCGTTCACGCGATCGGTCTCGGTCTGACGGTCATCGACGCCGAGATGCGCCAGTCGATGGCGCAGAGCAACGCGCTCCGCGACGCGCTCGCCGCAGCCGAAGAAGCAAATAAAGCGAAGACCGCGTTTTTGTCCAACATGAGCCACGAGATCCGCACTCCGATGAACGCGATCATCGGTCTGAACAGTCTGGCGCTTCGCGACGAATCGCTTTGTGATCAAACGCGCGAGTATCTGACCAAGACCGGCGAGAGCGCGCGTCATCTGCTGGGGCTGATCAATGATATCCTTGATATGAGTCGTATCGAATCCGGCCGTATGGTTCTTCGTCGGGAAGAGTTTTCGTTCCGCGGTATGCTCGAGCAGATCAACACAATGGTCATGGCGCAGTGCAGCGAGAAAGGGCTCAAATACGAGTGCAAGGTCGTCGGAGGCGTGAGCGACTACTATATCGGCGACGATATGAAGCTCAAGCAGATCCTGATCAATATCCTGAGCAACGCGATCAAATTTACGGAACCGCCCGGAAACGTCACGCTCACGGTCGAGCGCACCGCTGTATACGAAGGACGATCGACGCTGAAATTTTCCGTTAAAGATACCGGAATCGGTATGGATCCCGAGTTTATCCCCAAGGTCTTCGACACCTTCTCACAGGAGGACAGCCGCCGCAGCAACAAGTACGGCAGTACCGGCCTGGGGATGGCGATCACCAAAAACATCGTCGAATTGATGAGCGGCACGATTTCTGTCAACTCCGAGAAAGGTATAGGCACCGAGTTCACTGTTGCCGTTACACTTAATAACAGCAATCATCAGGGATCATCGAGCAGTTATTTTAACCTCTCTGATCTGCGGGTATTGGTTGTGGATGACGAGGAGATCGCCGCCGAGCACGCCCGGATTGTACTGGATGAAGCCGGTATCAAGGCGGATACCTGTTTCAGCGGAAAAGAAGCGCTGCATATGCTCAAGGTGCAGTACACCAAGCATGAACCGTACAACCTGGTGCTGGTTGACTGGCAGATGCCGGGAATGGACGGTGTAGAGCTTGCAAAAAAGATCCGCAAGCGCTATGATAAAGAAACGACCGTCATCATCCTGACCTCCTTCAACTGGGATGAGATCATGGATGAGGCGCTGCACTGCGGCGTTGACAGCTTTTTGGCAAAGCCGCTCTTTGCTTCGAACGTCATCGACGAATTCGAGCGTATCGCCCGGAAGAATCAGATATCGCTGTATAAAGAGAAAAAGCGCGCCGAGCTGGAAGACAGACACATCCTTTTGGCGGAGGACTTACTCATCAACGCCGAGATAATCAAAGAGCTGCTCAATGTGCGCGGATGTGTGATCGAACACGCTGAAAACGGAAAGATAGCGGTCGAGATGTTCAAAAACAGCAAAAAAGGCTATTATGACGCGATCCTGATGGACGTCCGTATGCCCGAGATGGACGGACTGGCGGCGACAGCGGCGATTCGTCTGTTGGATCATCCGAACGCTCAGACGATCCCGATCATCGCCATGACCGCCAACGCCTTTGACGAGGATGTCCAGCGCTCGCTGCAGGTCGGCATGAACGCTCACCTGTCAAAGCCCGTTGAGCCGGAACGCCTGTATGTGACGCTCGAGGAGCTGATCTGGGAAGCAGAACACAAAAAGGACGACGATTGATTCCTTTGCAATTACATAAACAGATAACGATCCCCTGTACACCCTTTGAGCGTACGGGGGATCACTACGTGATAAGCTATGCGGATTTTGCTTTTGCAATCGGTTCCATTTCCATGAAAGCGTCGCGAAAGTTGAAGGTGATGTCGAGCTCTCCGTTTTCGCTGACGGTGGCGGTGTAAATCTCGAGAGGGTCGTCCTCGCGGATGCGCAGGGTGCGGCGGATCTCCTTGGGAATGACGACGCGCCCCAGATCGTCTATCCTGCGAACGATTCCTGTA
>CAZPOG010000228.1:0-2796 GCA_964588105.1 uncultured Ruminococcus sp.
CATAAAAGAAAAGCCCCGTAAAAAACGAGGCTTTTGTTATCATTATTACAAACTTGCTTTCAGCACGGAGATAACGTCCTCACGGCTAAAGATCTTATAGCCGCCGTCAAGGATGATGGTTGCATCCGCGATCGCATCGATCATATCCTCACTGACGCCCAGTTCGCTCAGGTTCATGGTAACACCGATCGTTTTCATCCAGTTCTCCATTGCGAGAAGACCATCGTTTGCGATCTGTTCATCACTTTTACCGTCGGGATCAACTTTCCACACTTCGACAGCAAATCGGACAAACTTCTTTAAGCCGTACGGCATAATATGGCGATAATAGGGCAGAGATACCGCCGCAAGAGTCATACCGTGAGTCGCGTCGGTGATCGCTCCTACCGCCTGACCGAGCATATGCACCATCCAGTCGGTTGTCTTTCCGCGGGAGATCAGCGTATTCAGCGCCCATGTCGCCGTCCACATGATGTTGGAACGCGCTTCATAGTTTTGCGGATTATCAACCGCTATCAAAGAACTGTGAATGACAGACTTCATTAACGCTTCGGCAAGATAATCAGAGGTGTTGTCGTCCTCACCGGAGAAGTACTGCTCACAGATATGGCTGAAGATATCATAGATCCCCGATACCATCTGGCGCTTCGGAAGAGATAAAGTAAACTTCGGATTCAAGATGGAGAATTTCGGCATTACATCTTCACCGAATACGTGACCGATTTTGAGCTTTTGTTCATGGTTGGTGATAACCGAACCGGCGTTCATCTCGGAGCCTGTTCCCGCCATGGTGAGGATGCATCCCACGGGGATGATTTTACAGTCGGGCTCTTCGTAGCGGATATAATACTTCTCCCACGGATCATCCTCACAGTGGACGGATACCGACACCGCCTTGGCATAATCACAGCAGGAGCCTCCGCCGACCGCAAGAAGAAAATCGACATTGTTTTCTCTGGCGATCCTGACGCCTTCAAGCAGTTTCTCGGAAGTGGGATTAGGCATCACTCCCGCGTCCTCCACAACGGTTTTTCCGTTTTCTTTTAGAATCTCCATTACTGCGTCATAGATGCCGTTTTTCTTGATAGAACCGCCTCCGTAGATCAGCTGTACTGTCTTGCCGTACTTAGGCAGCTCATCATTCAGATATTTCAGAGAATCATCACCGAAATACAGTTTTGTTGCGTTCTGATAGCTGAAATTTCCTAACATATTATTCTCCTTTCATGATAAAACATGATTCTTTTCTGATAGCTATAAATAAATCACTTGCGTGAAAAATCCAGACTGTAAAAGCCGAAACGGCGAAAGCTCTCTGCAGATCCCGCCGCTATGAGGATTGTGCCGATGCCTGTGCCGCTGACGTCTTCTGCCGAAAACAAATACAGCGATTCTTTCTCTATACTCCACTCAGAGGTCAGACGCCAAACACAAACCTTCTGACAGCGTTCCCTGAGACGGTTATACAAACCCATGATCCATAGGTTATCGATGTCATAGCCTTCGATAGGTTCTTTGGTTACTCCGGAGATCTCCGCTTCAACAGAATCATGCAGGATCGGTCTGCGAAACCAAATGTTGATCTTTTCATCTCCGATAACACTCTCACACTCACATCGAAGAACGCCGTTGTTGTGCAGATAACTCTTATTTTGCAGGATATCAGCCGCTTCACAGAATTCTTTGAGGACAGACGCGTCTGCCTCGGTAAGTTCGTTTATATCTTCGGTTTGCGTTGCCTGTTGATCCAAGACGTGTTCCGCCTGAGTGATACAAGAGGAATAGTCATTAAGCTTTAAATCGTTGCGATCGAGCTCCGATAGCAGTCGGCGATTAAATTCTTCAAAGGTCAGATTTCTGCTGAAAGAAAGCGAAAACTCTTTCTCATATTCGGGATAACGATGATAATAGCGATAAACAAGATGATGATCCTCGTCAGTGCCAAAAACGCTGTACGCTTCAAAGATATCGTTGCGCTCACGTCTTTCGATCCCTCCGCGCACTTGTGTGCGGCACCATTCGACAAAACTGTCCTGCGGCTTTGTTTCTTTATCATCAGGATTGGTCTCTTTTGCAGTCTGACCGTCAGATGATACATCAGGAATACTCTCCTGAGGGATTTCACTTATCTGATCTTGAGTATTATCTTTTGATTTCTTCCACTTCGCAAACGGGTTTTTCATAATTATATTCCCCTTTTCGTTCGACAGCATCATTATAACATAAAAGCGGCTTATCGGCAAATAAATAATCAAGTTTTATACCGTATTTTATCATAGAATTATAATTGACCGGATGATATAAGAGTTTCATGTTATTTTCAAATCACATCACGCATAAACTGCCGACATTCTATTGACAGCGTCATACTTGATTGGTATAATATGTGACGGCATTCGACATAAAAGCAGATATCCATTCTTTCTGGTATGCCGAAACCCACTTCAAAGGAGAGGATCACTATAAAGAACCCCATTAAAACCTATCAAAGAAGATTGATCGGCAGAGTCAAAAAGAATAAAGCGGTATTTATCGTGTTCACCATTCTCCGTGTACTTATCCTTGCCGCTATCGTCAGAAGTATCATTATCGGTAACTATGAAGCAACCGCAACATGTGTGCTGACGCTGCTGCTTCTTCTTGTACCGTCTTTCTTGGAAGGCGCGCTGAAAATCAATATCCCGCCGCTGTTTGAAGGAATTATCTACTGCTTCATTTTCTCAGCGAATATCTTAGGTGAGCTGGCGCATTTTTACGCGCATATTCCAATCTGGGATACGATGTTGCATACGCTCA
>CAZPOG010000229.1:0-2785 GCA_964588105.1 uncultured Ruminococcus sp.
TGACATACTGATATGATGTGGAGGATGTGATGATGCCAAAGCCGTGGGATCCGTCGCCTTCTTCGATGCGGTTAAGCGGAGAGGCTTCCGCGTATTCGGTCAGCGCTTTGGTTCTTTCCTCAACAAAGGGATGACGATGGATCGCGTTGCCCGGAGTCATGATATACTTCTGAGGATTCTTCTCATAAGGCTTTGTAAGTTCTTGACGTTCGCCGGTTTCTACAATGCTCTGAGAATGCGCGACTCTGGTGCACATCTTCAGCAGAACGGGAGTGTCAAAGTGTTCGGAGATCTCATAAGCAATTTTCGCAAATTCCAGAGATTCCTGAGAGTCGGAGGGTTCCAGCATAGGGATCTTCGCGGCGATCGCATAGTGGCGGGAGTCCTGCTCGTTCTGAGAGGAGTGCATTCCCGGATCATGCGGGACACAGATCACGATTCGCGCGTTGTCGCCGGTATAGGACATGGTAAAAAGCGGATCTGCGGCAACGTTGAGACCGACATGCTTCATACAGCAGGCGGATCTTTTGCCTCTAAGCGCCGCGCCGAAAGCAGTCTCCATCGCTACTTTTTCGTTGGGAGCCCATTCGCAGTAAGCGTCGTCAAATTTTGCGAATTCTTCCGTAATTTCCGTACTGGGGGTGCCCGGATAGCTGGAGATCAGCGAGCATCCCGCTTCATAAAGTCCGCGTGCAACCGCGGCGTTTCCGATTAATAATTGTTTCATGGTTTCACCTTATTTTTTGTTTGTCATTTTGAGGGATATAATATGTCATTGCGAGGAGGGTAAAGCCCGACGTGGCAATCCCCCTGTCATTACTACCGTTTGATAAGGGATTCTCAATGCAGACGGTCGCAACAGGAAGGGGATTCTTCGACTAAACGCTTCGCGTCGTCGTCACAAACTTCGCTTATTGGGAGCGGTCAGGCTTGACCACTCCCTGTGCCGCTCCGTTGCTCCTCCTCTCCCCAAAACGCAGGGGCGTTTTGGGGACCCCGTGAGTTCCGCTCAGAATGACAGATTTTGTTTACTGATTTCTCAAATCGACGATTCTCTTCGCCTTCCCTTGGAATCTCTCGAGCGTCTTGGGTGCGACCAGTGTGACCTTGGTTCTCAGGCCTAAGATCGACTGCATCTTGTGCTCGATAAAGGCGCGAAGGTTGTTCAGGGACTGGTAGTTTTCGAGCAGAGAAGCGTTTGTCAGCTCAACCTTGATCTCTAAAGCGTCTCTGAAGTTCTCTCTGGTGACGACCAGCATATAGTGAGGCGCGATATCTTCGATCTCGATGAGGATGTTCTCGATCTGGGTGGGGAAGACGTTGACGCCCTTGATGATCAGCATATCGTCGGTTCTGCCCATGGTCTTAGACATTCTGCAGTGGGTTCTGCCGCAGGAGCAGGGCTCGTAACTCAGCTTTGTGATATCCTTGGTGCGGTATCTGAGCACCGGCATGCCTCTCTTGGTCAGAGTGGTAACGACCAGTTCGCCTACTTCGCCTTCGCCCAAGCGTTCGCCGGTATCGGTGTTGATGATCTCGGGCAGGAAGTGATCTTCCGCAAAGTGCATACCGTCTCTGGCTTCACAGTCGCCGGAGACGCCGGGGCCGCCGAGCTCTGTCATACCGTAGTTATCGGAGACATAGATGCCGAGATTATTCTCGATCTGCGATCTCATCGCCTCGGTACAAGGCTCGGAGCCTAAGATACCCAGCTTGAGTTTATAGTCGGAGAGGGGATACTTGCCCTCTTTGATCGCTTCGGAAAGATAGAGAGCATAGGAGGGAGTAGCGACTAAGCCGGTCACTCCGTAGTCTCTCATCATCATCAGCTGCTTCTCGGTGTTGCCGGAAGAAGCGGGAATAACGGTAGCGCCGATGTTCTCAAGACCGTAATGCAGTCCCAAAGCGCCGGTGAACAGACCGTATCCGAAGCTGATCTGGATGATATCGTCTGCGGTAACGCCGCCCGCGGCAGCGACTCTGGCGACACAGTCCGCCCAGATTTTGATATCGTCCTTGGTATAGACGCCGACGGTGGGCTTTCCGGTCGTGCCCGAGGAGGCGTGGATCCTGACGATATCCTTCATGGGAACAGCGTTCAGCCCGAAGGGATAGTTGTCGCGGAAGTCGTCTTTGGTTGTGAAAGGAATATACCGGATATCGGAGAGTTCCTTGATTTTTTCGCCGTCAAATACACCCGCGTCAGTCAGCTTCTGATGATAGAACGGTACGTTGTCATAACAGTATTTGACAAGATTTTTCAGCCTTTCCAGCTGAAGCGCCTCGATCTCTTTTCTCGGCATTGTTTCGATATCTTTTTGAAATATCATTTCCTTTTTCCTCTTTTTCTAAGAATTTATGATAGGCGGCATTATACCGCTGAAAGCCTAAGGGGAAAATCCCTTAGACTTTCAAATAATGTTACATAATATATTGTAATACAAATATAATTCACTGTCAATCGATTCAGTCGTCTTCGATCGAATGCTTCGAGGAGACGGTGACCTTTCTGCTAAAGCAGGAGAAGATACCGTCCACTCTATCCTGATCCTTCGCCGGAGCGATCAGCGTAATAAGCGGCGTGATAATGATACCCAGGACCATTGCGAGCATACCGGCGTTGATCGGGGACTGGAAGTAAGTGAGGACCGGACTCTCAAATTTTACGCCTCCCATATTGCAGATGAAAGAAGCAAGAGAGATACCGACGCCGAGGATGAAGTTGACCCATACGGCGAGCTTCGGAACTTTTTTCATATACAGACCGTACATAAACGGCGCCAGG
>CAZPOG010000230.1:0-2767 GCA_964588105.1 uncultured Ruminococcus sp.
TGTGTAAACCTTTCCCATGAGTTTTTCCTTTTGTGGAGTTGTTACCTGTCCCCTTGGTCTTTGATTTCTCCTTGATTCCGCACGCTTCTAGAATCCTCAGATATCGTTTTCTGAAATTTGATGGTTTTGTAAAGTTGCCGTTCTCATCCGCGATTAATGGACTATCTTCTCCGAAGTATCTTTCATAGCTCTGTTTTACTGTTGAATAGGAATAACCTTCTTTTCATAAATCTATCGGTTTTATAATATTATTCAAACGTAATGTATCTAATCCGTATTTTTCTTTTCCTTTACACCAAGCACAAAAATCCTTACTGACTTTCTAAGGTTTCAATCACGGCTGATTCTTTTCGCAGATGACCAGATAGCGGTCAAAGCCTCCCTCGCCGTCGGAGATACAGGTGATAAGGGTCAACAGCTTTCTGCCCTCCTGTATTGTCATGGGTTGGGTATCATCCTGAGAAACAACCATTGTATCTGTTACTCGGTAACTGTCTGTGCCCCAGTAGGTAGTCACGCTTACCTCGTCGCCGATACTGAGCGAACGCAAATTGTCGAAGAAGATCCTACCGATATAGCCGGTGTGTCCCGCGATGGCGGCGTTATAGTCGCCCTCCCCCACAGGCAGTGAGGTACCGTAGAGGTGTGCCGCTCCGTAGCTCATCAGGTATTCCGACGCGCCGAGATAGACAGGCAGTCTGAGCCCGATGGCGGGCGCCTCGAGATAACAGTAGACGCCGTCATAAATCCCGTAGTCCTCCAGCAAAAACACCATATTTCCATACTGTGTCGTCTCATACTCGCCCTGATGGGTCAAAAGCCACCCGTTATACGCGATGCTGTCCGCCTTGAGACGTTCGATGTCCTCAGAAAACATCACGCTCTTGCCGTCGGGAGTAACAGGACGTCCGTTTTCATCTGCACAGCCTGCTTCTATCGCTTCTTTTGCCGTAGTGATTTCTTCCCCGTTCCCGATAGTATAGCTGTCCACAGCACTATTTTTTTGTCTGTCCAGCTCATTCGCGGCAGCGTTGGACTTCATTCTTCCGATCGAATTGGACACGGGAGCAAAGAGCAAAAATCCGATGCCAATCACAAGGATCGCCGAGGCGATGATCCACCATACTCTTCTCTTCATCACTTTTTCTCCCCATGGCGCGGTCGGCGAGAATCTCTCTTTCTACCGAGCACGACAAACAGAACAATGATCAGCGCGAACGCCAGCAAAAAGCCGCCGATAAACAGTCCTATCTGCAGATAAGAGAGCTTATAGCCGAGGAAGAACACCGAACCCTTCTCGGGATCGACTGTTAGGCTCTTGCGCTTTGGATGCTCCTCTTCCCGATAGTCTGCTCTGACGCCTCTGACCAATAGACGATGTGTGTTTACGGAATAAGGGGTACAAGTCAACAGGGTAACATAATCTTTGTCCTCGTCAATATATAGCTTGGACACATCCTCCGGCAGGACGACATTGATATCATCCACCACATATTTCATCGTGCGATTCAGTACGTGGATATAAAACTCGTCGCCGATCTCCATATCGGTCAGATAATCAAAGAAGGTCTCCCCCGGAAATGCCGAATGAGCAGAAATCACGCAGTGGGTTCCTTCTCCACCGATCGGCAAAGAAGTCTGCTCCAGGTGTCCCGCGCCCTTACTGAGAATATCCAGTGAGGTTCCGTGATAGATCGGCAGATAGACATTGATCTTCGGGATATCCACATAGCCGATCAGACCGTTGCCGTCGATGTCAAGGCTCTCGGTATAGCCCTCGCCGATCTTCCCGTATGACGCGGCGTCAAAGGGGTCGGTGAGAACGACTTTATGAAGACTGTCGTTATAATCCTGCGCTGTATCAAACATTGCGTCTATCTCGGAGGTGTCGGCATCCTTGGTCATTTCCACATAGAAGTCCGCCTGCTGACGCGCCGAGATATTATTGACAATAGAGCTAATCAGCGGATAGCAGAGAAGTCCGACGCCCGTAAGAAAGATTACGATGACAAGAATCAGCGGTAATACACGTTTCATAGTCTATGCCTCATTTACAGTATGGTTCTATTATAATCCCGCATCGCTCAAGATTCAACAACAAAACCGTAACAGATAATACTGTTCCAAAAACAGGAAGCCGCGGCAATCATACCGCGGCATATCTGTATCTTATTATGTTATGATCCCTTTGATACCGTGCGTGATGTCATACTCTATATCCGATAAATCATTTTACTTGGAGGATCTCTTTCTCATCAGGACGATGAACATTGCGCCGGCTAAGAGCACGAGGCAGCCGCCGATAAGAGTGAACACAAAAGTGCCGGTACCGCCGGTCTGGGGAATTTCGGCAGGATAGTTTTTGACGCCCTCTGTGCCGTTAACATAGTAGACGGAAGCATCAGCCGCGTGGTTGGAGATAATCGAGAACTCGATCGGAGCGGTGAGCTTGACGAAGCCCGCGGGAGCCTTCTCCTCGGTGATTACATAATCGCCGACATTCAGCTGGATCGCGGGATCGGTCTCGGTCGCGTCGATCGCCTTGAAGACGACCAGACCGTCCTTATCGGACTTGCCGGACGCGATCGCGTTCTTGGTGTCGGACTTCTTGTAGAGATTGAACTGTGCATCCTTGAGCGGGGTCTTGGCGGTCTTGGAACCGTCATACTTGTACAGAGCGACAGAATAGGTGAAGACTCTCAGCTCGGGACCGTAAACGGGCTTTGCCTGACCGTTTCTGGAATAGATCATACCGTCCTTGTTGGGG
>CAZPOG010000231.1:0-2764 GCA_964588105.1 uncultured Ruminococcus sp.
TTCCCTTTCGTCCGGTGTCACACAGTTATTCAGCGCTCAAAACTGTGGATGTATCGGATGTTCAAACGGCAGCAGTATCTATCTTGCCGAAGGAAACACTGTCTACTGTTATAAAGACAGCGTCAAAACCGAATCTTGTCAGCTAAACGGCACTGTGATTGATCTGAGCTGTATTGATAATAATATCTGGGCTTTCACAAGTGAAAACGGCATCAGAGCCAATTGCCTGTCGGAAGATGATTTTACCTCTATTAATCCATCCTCAAACTCGGGCGGCTATGGCAGCGGCGGCAACTCGGCTTCAGATGACACATACGGTATCTCGTCTGATACATACCGGATCGACTATGACAATATGGTGATTTACGATATTCCGTCCGGAACCACCATCTCAACATTCAAGGACAACGTATCCTATGACGGATATACGCTGGCGTTTTATCAAGACGGCTCATCTCGTTACAGCGGGTATCTCTCCACAGCGATGAATGCGGATTTCACATCAAACAGCGTCACATCGTTCGCTATCAGCGTCAACGGTGAGCTTACAGGCGAAGGAAATGTTAACTCGAAAGACAGAAACGCGCTGATGGACTATCTGCTCGGCAGCTGGAACTTCTCGGGAGCTTATCTGTATGCCGCCGATATCAACTGTGACGGTGATATCAATCTGCTTGACACCGTTTTGATATGTCGTTTAACAGATAACTGATACCATCACACCAAACAAATAACTCCCTGACAGTTTCGTCAGGGAGTTCGTTTTATAGATGATTATATTTCATCATCAGTGGATTGTGAGAGCTGATCAACAGTCGCAGGATCCGCTCCAACTCTGATAAAGTCCGCTTCCAGAATATGAAGAACATCTCCGTTTAATTCATACGGGAGCGTTGATGTACTTTCTTCCGTGGTATACATCGTCATATAAATATTCTCATCATCATAGGTATAGGTACCGTTAAAGAAAGTGGTATCCATCAAATTGAAAACCATGGTACCGTCTTTATTAAAGGTAAACGTGTCCTTGATATTATAATAGGGAATCTCCATCTCCCATGAACCGAGCAGTTCTTCCTTGGGAGTAAAGTTTTCCGGCTTTGTCAGATGATTTTCCTTGCTTCTGACCTGTGTCAGTTCAAGAGTGTAGCCTTCCTGATCCAGCAACATTTTTTGATTGCCGAACAGTCTGGAACCGGTGATCTGACAATTAAAGCTTCCTTCCAAAAGACCGATATAATAATTCGTACTTGCAGAAATCTGGTTAACAGTGATCGTAGCGCCTTCGGCAGATCTCATATACTCATATCCGCCGATATTATCCAGAGAACCGATCGATAACTTGCATGTGTTATCATCATTGAACTCATAATAATAAGTGGTGCCTTCGTCATCTTCAACTTTCCACAAACCGGTAGGATCATGATGGAAGAAAGAAACAAAGATAAAATATCCAAGCAGAGAGCCAAGAAGAATACAAGCGGCGATAATGATCGGCGGCTGCAGGATAAAGCTTTTCTTTTTCTTAGGAGTTTCTTCCTCTTCTTCCTCGTTGCTGTCTTCGTCGTCTATATCGTCTTCTTTTGTATCCTCAACGGATTCATTTTCAGCTTCTTTATCATCCTCTGTATCGGATTCTTCTCTTACTTCGGATTCTGTCTCTTTCTCTTCATCCTCAACAGTTTCTTCTTTGGTTTCTTCCGCTTTCACAGTCTCTTCATCTTTTTCCTTTTCTTCGGGAAGCGGTTCTGTGCTGAGCTGTTCGTTAACGATATCTTCAGCAGTTTTGATTTCTATTTCATCTTTAAATCCCATTTTTATACCTCCAAATAAGATTCCAAGACATATATTACTACAATTGTCCGAATAAATCAACAAGAAGATGTGAATTTTCTTATTGAGCGGATAAATAATTGAAAAATCCGTTGTAACCATATTGTAATAATCAGATGTTTATGATATAATCAAGTCATAAATATGCGGTTGCTCCGCAGGTTTAAATCTAATTGAAAAAGGTGATACGATGACACATACCGAGCTGTATAACGAATGGATAAAAAAAGCAACGGAAGACGCTGATCTTCAGAAGGAATTGCTCTCAATAGAGGGCGACGAAGACGCAATTTACGAGAGATTTTATACTACGTTAAAATTCGGCACTGCCGGTCTTCGCGGCACCATCGGCGCGGGGACCAATCGTATGAATATCTATGTGGTTCGCCAGGCGACACAGGGTCTTGCCAACTTTGTACTCAAAAAGTACGGCAAAGGCGCTGTGGCTATCTCCCATGATTCCAGAATCAAGGCAGATCTCTTTATGAATGAAGCCGCGCGTGTTTTAGCGGCAAACGGTATCAAAACATATATCACCAGCGAACTGCAGCCCACTCCCGTGCTCAGCTACCTTGTCAGATACTTCAAGTGCCAGGCAGGCATCATGGTCACCGCCAGCCACAATCCCGCCAAGTATAACGGCTACAAGGCATATGGCGAAGACGGATGCCAGATGACCGATTTCAACGCAAACACGGTTTATGACGAGATCCAGAAGCTCGATATGTTTGAAGATATCAAGCTCTGCGACTTTGACGAAGCAGTACAAAACGGACTGATCGAATACGTTGACGGTTCTGTCTATGATACTTACCTGGAAGAAGTTGAAAAAAGGCAGGTCAATCCCGGGCTGTGCAAGACCGCTCCCCTGTCCGTTGTCTACACTCCCTTAAACGGCGCAGGCAACATCCTTGTCAGACGTGCGCTTTCC
>CAZPOG010000232.1:0-2755 GCA_964588105.1 uncultured Ruminococcus sp.
ACCGCGGGTGGGGTATACTAAGGCAAACCACAGTGGGAGGCGGCGCGATGGCTAAGAAGCTGGAAGAACTGACGATCACGGACGATTTCATGTTCGGCGCGGTCATGAGCGATCCGCGGCGCTGCAAGCCGTTGTTGGAGCTGGTCCTCGGCGTGAAGATCAACCGCATCGAGTATCCTGAACTGCAAAAGACGATCAACACGCGGTATGATTCAAAGAGCATCCGGCTGGACGTGTATGTGGCCGACGACGCCGGGACCGTATACGCCAACGTTGATTACACAGTAGGCCTCTCCGACTCCGTGAAATGCGCCCGCCATGAAAGGGTTGTCCTGTACGGCGTTACAGAATGTAACGAGCTTTGCCGCGCCGATACAATTGTTATCTTTGGTAAGGTTCGCGGTATCAACGACGACTTTGCCCATTTTCTTGACTGCGTCCATATTGATACCGGCTTTTGTGGATCCGATATTAACGGATGAACATACCCGTTCAGTCTCGCACAGAGCCTCGGGAATGCTTTCAATCAGCGCGTAATCTCCTGCTGCAAAACCTTTTTCGACAAGCGCGGAATATCCTCCGATAAAGTTGACGCCAAGCGTATCTGCCGCTTTATCAAGCGTTTTAGCAAATTTTACGGGATTATGCGTCTGACACGCACCGGCAATCATAGCGATAGGGGTAACGGAGATTCTTTTATTGATAATGGGGATCCCATATTCCTTGGTGATATCTTCACCGGTTTTGACCAGATCCTGCGCGTATCGACAAATTTTGTCGTAGATTTTATCACAGGCTCTGTCAATATCGGGATCAATACAGTCGATCAGCGAAATACCCATCGTGATAGTTCTCACATCCAGGTTTTCGTTGTCTATCATATTGATAGTTTCCAGTATATCTTTTGTTTCGATCATAATAATTATCCTTATATCAGATTCTGTGCATGCTGTTAAAGATATCCTCATGCATCACATGGATTTTTAAATGATTGCTTTCGCCGAGCTCGTCAAGTCTGCGGCTTAACTCATCAAAAGGCACGGTCGCCTTGTCGATTTCCGCCAGCATGATCATCGCAAACATATCCTGCAATACACTCTGCGTCACTTCGATAATGTTAACGCCAACATCGGCGCATGCTGTAGAAACCTTGCTGAGAATGCCGATACTGTCTTTTCCCAGAACTGTAATAACTGCTTTCATATGATCCTCCTAAATGTATATATCCTGTTACATTATACTCCATTTTTTAATGTGTATTTGATCGATTAGAATTATAAATAATAATTTAGATAAAAACAGAAAAAGAGCAGCCCGAGAGCTGCTCAATCTATGTGTTTGTTTTGTTAGGAAGTATTAAAGAGTTTTTGCTAATTCTTTGATGTATTCTCTGAGGCCGTCAGCGACTTCTTTGTGTTTGAGACCGACTTCGATATTCGCCTGTAAGATACCCAGTTTGTTGCCCATGTCATATCTCTTTCCGGAGAAATCGACCGCAGTCATACCGCAGGTTCTCGCGAGTTCCGCCATAGCGTCTGTCAGCTGAATTTCGCCGCCGGCGCCGGGCTTGGTGTGTTCTAAGATATCAAAGATTTCGGGAGGGAGTACCACTCTGCCGAGAATCGAGTAGAGGGAGAACATCTCTTCCTTTGTCTGCGGCTTTTCTACCATATCGGTACATTTGAAGACATTGCCGGAGATTTTCTCAACTGCCAGAGAGCTGTATTTCTTGATAGCTTCTTCATCTACTGCCTTAATTCCGAGTACGCCTTTGCCGAAGGTGCCGTAAGCGTCTATAAGCTCTTTGGTTGCAGGAATATCTCCTATTATAACATCATCACCGTAGAGGACCGCAAAAGGATCATTACCGATAAAAGTTTTTGCGCGGGAGACAGCGTGTCCCAGACCTTTGGTTTCAATCTGTCTGATATAATGGATGTTAGCCAGCTTATGGATATGCTCAATAGACTCAAGCAGTTCGGTCTTGTTGCCCTTTCTCAATGTGTCTTCCAGACCTTGGGTGCGGTCAAAGTGATCTTCGATCACACCTTTGCCGCGATTGGTAATGATCAGAATATCCGTGATGCCTGCGGCTACCGCTTCTTCAACGATATATTGGATCGCGGGTTTGTCTACGATAGGAAGCATTTCTTTGGGCATTGCTTTTGTTGCGGGAAGAATTCTGGTTCCCAGTCCCGCGGCGGGAATAACTGCTTTTGTGATTTTCATTTTAACACCTCAGAAAAATATATAGATAATAGACGGTAAATAAATAACAGCAAAATAGGAAACCATCGCTGCTATTGCAAGCGGAGTATTAACGCCGCCGCGAGTTTGAAGCTTATCTTCAGCCGAAGTATCTGAATCGGCTTTGGATTTGATTTTGTTGATCTGCTTTTTACAATGAGATAAATATAACCTGTTAAAGGTAATACCGATTGTGATCATCAACCCGATCCGTATGAGATCATACGCAAACAGGAAATAAATCATAAAGATCTGCAGTGTGGATAGTCCTGCCGTGTACTCAACAAACTGTGAAAAAGCAGATGCGTCGAGCAAACTCAACGTAGGCATCGAATCAAGAACAGCCTGATAGGGAGCAGAGTAGCTGATCGCAACATACAGGATCGTCATAGCAATCTGAACGCCGGCTATCAGTGCGCCGATTTTGTACATCTTACGGTATAACAGATACGCTCCGGTAAAGATAGCGGCAGAAAAATTGAATTTAGACTTTGAATACTTGACGATA
>CAZPOG010000233.1:0-2719 GCA_964588105.1 uncultured Ruminococcus sp.
CCCATCCGGCGCTGCGGTAGGTCGCTTCCGCGTTGAAGCGTCCGGTGGAGAGGATATCGGCGACTTCTACCTGACCGTAGGTGGTCTCGATGATCTTCGCCTTGGGCTGGAGCGCCTTGATGACCTGAAGAACACTGTCTCTCTCCTCGTCCGTGACCTCGTCGGTCTTGTTGAGGATGATGGTGGTGCAGTATTCGATCTGCTGGATCAGCAGGTTTTCAATATCTTCTTCATCGAGGTCGTCGTTCATCAGCGCCTCGCCGGAGGAGAACTCGTCCGCCATACGCTTGGCGTCAACGATGGTGGTGATGTTGTCGAGATATGCCACTGCGGGAAAACCGGAATCCTTCTGGGAGCCGTCGAGCATACAGATCGATCCCGCGATCGGACCGGGCTCGCAGATACCGGATGCCTCGATCAGGATATAGTCGAACTTGCCGGACTTTGCCAGCTCGACGATCTGCTTCATCAGATCGACCTTGAGCGTACAGCAGATACAGCCGTTCTGGAGCGGAACAAGCTCGCCGTCCTCCTGGGTGATCGCGCCGCCTCTCTGGATCAGAGATGCGTCGATATTGACCTCGCCGATATCGTTGACGATAACAGCAACCTTATATCCTTCCTGGTTTCTCAGCACATGGTTTAACAGTGTCGTCTTGCCCGCGCCGAGATATCCCGTTAAGAGGGATACAGGAATCATCTTATTCTTTCTGAAAAACATAATATAGTCACCTCGATTTTATTTCCTATATATCATATGGCAACTCCCGTGATTTTTCAAGAGCGTAACACGAAAATGAGGATTTTACACAGATAGAGCAAGTTTCATCCGCTGTTTTTCGGTCAAAAGGATCGGGATTCATTCCCAAAAAATATTATGGAAAAGTTGTCATAAACCAATGACAATTGCAAAACGATGTGGTATAATAATATATTAGAGAAAAATTATTATCGCAAAAACCTTATATCGGAAAGATAGGGTAACTAAAATGAGTGAAATCAGACTGAAATCAATTGTCAATATCAGAGACTTTGAAGGGATTGTTACCGCCGACGGAAAGGATCTGAAAAGAGGTCACTTCATCCGCAGCAGCGCGCTGTATCATCTCTCCCCCGACGACAGAAAAATCCTCTTTGAAGAGTATCGCGTCAGAACGATCATAGACCTGAGAACCGAAGCGGAAGTAGCAGAAAAGCCCGATTCCTATCCCAAGGGCGTAAACTATATCAATATCCCGCTGATAGACGAGGCGACCGCAGGTATCACCCATGAACAAAGGCAGAACCGTGATCTCTCGGCTGTTCCGGAAATGAGCGATCTGTATCGTCTGGTCGTTACCAACGAAAAGTCGGTAGGAAACTTCAAAGAGATCTTCCGGCTGATCCTGTCGAACTATGAAAAAGGCGCGGTGCTGTGGCACTGCACCGAAGGCAAGGACCGCTGCGGTCTTGTCTCTGCGTTGTTCCTCTTCCTGCTCGGGGTTGAGCGCGAAGAGGTCACGGCAAATTACCTAATGACCAATCTTTATAACAAGTGGAAAGCAAGGAAGTACTACTACCTGATCCTTTTGTACAAATGGAACCGATCGCTTGCAAAAAAGGTGCGCGGGATGTTCATCGCTGACGAGAGCTATCTCGACGCCGCCCTCGACGCGATCGACAGAAAATACGGCAGTATAGAAAACTTTCTCAAAAACGAACTCGGTATCACCGACATACAAAGAGACAAGCTCAAAAGCTTCTATCTCAAGGAAATATAGAAAACCGACCGCCCTGTGCCGACAGCTCAGGGCGGTGTCGTTATGTATGACCTTTTCGGTGGAAAATCTGTATGGCTCCTTAGAATGCTATGTCTTCAAAAAACAGAATTGAAACAGTCAAAGATATTGACAACAGCACTTTTACATAGTATAGTATTAAAGAGGGTTTTTCCTCGAATATTTAACCTTAATATAGGGAGGAAACGGTATGGTTTTCAGAATTTACAAAAGAGCTTTTGCTGAGCTTATGAAAAAGCCTTTCAGGCTTTGGGGAATCACGCTTTTATCTACTCTGTTCTCATGTCTCGGTTATTGGCTCGGCGGTCCCGTGATCGCAATCGGACTCGGTGTTACGATCCTGTTCCAGGCTTCTCTTGCCAACATATATCTTAAGAGTTATATCGGCAGTGAGAAACCCCGCGTCGTAGACCTTTTTACCACTTTCCGCGACTGGAAAACAATCAAGAGAGTCATTTGCTCTATTGCTTGGGGCGAACTGTGGAAGACGCTTTGGCTGCTTATCCCGTTTGCAGGCATTGTCTTCTACATCATTAAGACCTATGAATATGGTCTTATTCCCTACATCGTTATGGATCAGCCCGAAACCGGTATCACCGAGTGCAAGGAAGTCTCTTCCAAAATGACAAACGGCTACAAGGGTAAGATGTTCCTTGCCGACTTACTTGTTCCTGTTGCTATTTTTGTCACCATGTTTATTCTCGGCCTTCTGTCAAGCATCCCTTATGTCGGCGTTTTCTTCGCTGTTATCATGGTGCTTACTTATATTGTCCTGTTATTAGTTGTCGGTCTGTTCATGAACATCGTTCACGCTTCGTTCTATGAAGAGATCAAGAACGCTCCTGTCGTCAATCAGTATCCTCCTCAGAGCAACCAGTTTGCTCCTCAGGGCAATCCGTATATTCCTCAGCAGGGCGCTCCGTATGCTGCTCCTCAGCAGG
>CAZPOG010000234.1:0-2702 GCA_964588105.1 uncultured Ruminococcus sp.
TCCTTCGGAAGTGTTGTTTTCAAAGGTACAGTTCTTGCAGATCACACTTTTGGCGTCGATCGCGCCGCCGCAGCCATTCGCCGCTTTGTTGCCTTTGAAAGTGCAGTTCTCGAAGGTGGGGTACTGGGTAGAGGGCAGATAGAAGGCGCCGCCGGTTAAGTCGGATCGGTTATTGGTGAAGGTGGAGTTGGTGACGTTGACCTTTGCGTTGCAGGAAGTGATCTGGATCCTCTGGCAGTTTTCGACATGGCAGCCGTCCAAGGTAACGGAGTGTGCTGTGCTCCACCTATCGCCGTCCCAGAAGCTGATCGGTGATAAGGATGTGTTACGGATCGTGACATTCTTCATAACAAGGGTGTCGTTGCTTTTGTTTCCTTCGTAAACTGCACACGCACCGCCGGCGATCGTGCCGTCCTTGATGGTCAGTGTCGCGTTATAGTACAGATCGAAGAGGAAGATATTCTTGTTGGCGGTACAGTCGATGGTATGACCGTTGAGGTCAAAGGTGATGTTTCTGTTGTAGTTGATTTGGAAACCACCATTGTTTTTGAAATCATACTGGCCTTCGGGGAGACTTTCGTAGTTGAAGCCTTTGTTGGGGTCTGCCTTGACGTCGCCGTTGAGAGTGATGGTGTAGGTAGGGCTCGCCTTAAAGGATTGCGCCCATGCTTCGGCGATCGTGTGGAAGCCCTTGATGTTCTTGCCGCCCACTGCGTTCGGGATCTCGGAAGTCGCCTGCATAAAATCGCCGTTGTTGTTGTTTTCTTCGATAACGCTCTTGTAGATATCGTTGACGGAAGAGAGAGAATCAGTCAGGTCTTTCGCAAAATTCTCGAAGTAGGCATAGGGTTGCTCGTTATCGTTTGCCTCGTAGATGCCGTTCTCGATCTCATACTCTCTGACCTTGTAAGCCATGTTGTTGAGGGTGAGGATGGTGAAGTAATCGAGCGTGACATTCGCTTCCATGAGCTCGATCTCTTCATTGATGTTGTTGAGGTATTCGAGAAAGTCGGGAGAAGTCGCCCAGTCGTGCGCGGTCTCTTTGTAATTGGCAAGGATCTTGTTCATGAGGTACTCGGAGGTAACGCGGTAGCCGGAGCGATAATCGGTAGAGGAACGGACGCCTTTGATATAATCTGCCATTCTGTTGAAGTTCTTCTCCAGAGAGGAGAGGTCGCAGGAGGACTGCGAAAGGATCGTTTTGTAGGTTTTATAGGTGGTGTTGTCGATCACGCCTTCACCGGGGGTGGTGATGTTGGCGTCGAACTGTCTGATCTTTCTGACTGCTGCCTGACAGTCGTCGCTGATGCTGTCCGCTTCAAGGCGGAAGTCCTTGGAGTCGATGTTGGAGTTGATGAGCTTGAGGTTTTTCATCTCTTCGTCGTGATAGCTCTCAAGTTTATTCGAAAGATTGTCGAGCTTATCAAGCACATCCTGGATGGTGGGAGAGTTGTCTTCGTCGGGGAAGAGCAAGCCGAGAAGAAAGCCGACTCCCTTTTTGAGCACCGCATTAACGATGCCGTTTTCGGCGACAGCGTCGATCGCTTTTTCTGCGCCGTTGGACGCTGCTTCTTTGATGATCGATTTGTAGTCGATCTCAAGCGCCGAAGCGGAGGTCGTCGCGCATACGCTGAATACGGAAAAAAGTGTGACGACGGATAATACGGTTGCGATGATTCTGATCTTTAATGTTCTCTTTTTCATGATATTCAACTCCTTCTGCTTTTTTACGATGTCGAGCCGTTCTGTTTATTTGGCTCTTGTTCGATTGCAACACTATGATAGCATGGTTCCCGGACGGTTTCAATTTTCAATCATCACCCTGAGTGTTCACTTTTGAACACATAGAGGCTGATCTGTTCAATACCGAACAATTTGCAGGATAATTGTAAATATGCTTGAATAATCATCTTGTATTTGATAAAATAACCATATCAAAAAGAGCAGGTGATGATATGGCTGGACAGAAGGTCAGCAGAAAAGCGCTGAAAACCAAGAATCAGATCGGCACCGTGTTGGCAGAGCTTCTGCAGGAAAAGGAGCTCAGAGATATTACGGTGCATGAGATAGCGGAGAAGGCGGATGTCAGCCGCACGACCGTCTACAACTATTATCTGGACGTTTACGATATTTACGAACAGTTGGAGAATACGGTTCTGACGGAACTGGGACTTTTGATCACGGAGCACGGAGTGAAAACGACCTTTGAGGTTTACCCGGTTGTTTTTCGGTATATCAAGGATAATCCCGCAATATTCAAAATGGTATTCGGGCCTAAAGGTCCCGCTTCGCTTTATATGAAGATATTGAATATGGTTGAGGGACTCAACCGAACGATTTGGTCGGAGAAATTCGGCGTTGATATGAAAGACGAACGGGTCGTGTGTGCGATTCGCTACCACTCCAACGGCACAATGGCGATTGTCGGCAACTGGGTGATGAATGATTTTGTGCAGTCACAGGACTTAGTGATCCAAATGCTGACGGGGCTCGACAGGAGCACACAGGCGTATTTGGCGTCCTTGCTTGGATAATCTCTCTTGCCGATGATCGACAGTCTGATAAAAATGCTCCCCGGTGGGGGGGAGCATTTGTGTTAATAATTTGGTTTGATCTACTTTGCTTTCTCGTGCTATATGCTATTCCGATGGTGTGCGGAGAGCTGAGGCGTTATCTCAGGGATAACAATTCGATTCGCGTAT
>CAZPOG010000235.1:0-2691 GCA_964588105.1 uncultured Ruminococcus sp.
AATTCGGTCTCAAATACTCTGTACTTGTCAAAGACCATTGCTGTGTTTGCCATAAAAATTTCCTCCTGTAAAAAGATTTGTTTTTGCAGGATTTTCGCAGTTGTGTTTAGCAATAAAACCAAAGCTTTACAAATCAGGAATTGGGAATTAGGAATGAAAGGCGGACGCTGTCCGCACCTGATTTTTATTCATAAAAGCTTTCGTTTTACCGCTAAATGACAACTGAAAACCCTGATTTTGATGAAAAAATAAGTGTGGTAAAAACGAAATGCAGGGCAAACGGAAGAAGCCCGTCTGCCCTTACTTTCATCTTACTTACGGATGCCGAGTCTCGCGATAATGGAGCGGTATCTCTCGATGTCAACCTTGATAAGGTAGTCGAGGAGCGCTCTGCGCTGACCGATCATCTTGAAGAGGCCGCGTCTGGAGTGATGATCCTTCTTGTGGATCTTGAGGTGCTCGGTCAGGTCGTTGATTCTCTTGGTGAGAAGAGCGATCTGAACTTCGGGAGAACCTGTGTCACCCTCATGAGTCGCGTATTCCTGCATGATAGCAAGCTTTTCTTCTTTCAGCATAACTTTCACCCTTTCTGAATATTGCGACGAGCATAGTAGCGGGCCGGTGAATTCCTTATCATAAGGCTTTTCCCCGCAACCATATCACGCGCTGAATGTTATTCTAACATAATATGAAAGAAAAGTAAAGAATAATCTTTGAAAATTTCGTGCGGTTATTCCTGAGTTTTCTTAGTAATTATGTCAATAAATCGGTTCAGTTCTTCTTTTTGCTCCTTGCTTAAGGCGCGATACCGCACGATAACAGATCTTTCGTCCTTGGAGAGCTGATAGATCGGATTGAAGTTCTCCGTCATATCCGAGAAACGCATTCCGAAGTCTGTATCCGGCAGCAGCTGGGCGGGCTCAACATGGAAGATCTCGGCCAGCTTCTGCAGGGTCTTGATGCTCGGCATCGAGGTGCCGCGCTCATAGCAGCTGTATGCGGAACGGTCCAGACCGAGCGCCTGCGCGACCTGTTTTTGAGAAAGATTGGAGTTGACTCTGCATTTTCTGAGCTTGAAGGCAAGTGTACGGGTGTCGTCTCTGTCCATTTCGCCTGATCCTTTCCCTATGAAATATATCTCTCGATTGTCAAGAGAATAACACAATTGTTTGATCATTTCATCTTATCGTGAATCATATTCACATCAAGAGAGGCTAACACAACTATTCTTGACCAAAACACAAGATTCATTCATTCGAAAAAAAGAACTTGAAAACACAAACGGAATATTGTATAATAGCAGGGTAGTCACCAAAAAGCGCAGAAACCGGCTCCGGTTCATGCCTGTAAAATGAATATTTAATATGCTAGAGTGGCGCAGTTGGTAGCGCAATTGATTCGTAATCAATAGGTCGTGGGTTCGAGTCCCATCTCTAGCTCCAATGAGAAAACCGCTTAAACAAGCCATTTCTGGACTGTTTGAGCGGTCTTTACTTTGTTCTGTATTGGAATTATAAGCCGATTTGACGCTTATTTGACGCATATTGTGCAATTTTACGGTACCTTGATGCTTATAAAATGAGAAAACCGCTACAGCATTTCTACCGTAGCGGCTCACCATGATTGACTGTGCATCTTATTCATTCCCTATGGTTTGTTATCGCTGTTTTCTGTTGGAGCAGAAAGGGCGATTTTTTTTTTTTGATTAGATCGTTGTACTCATGAATCCGACAGCTTTTCCGATGATCTTGACACCTGACATCTGCTCACCTTCAAAGTTCATCACCTTGATAGTCGGGTTTTCCGGGCGCAGCTCGATACGGTCGTTGTAGTGGTAGATGCGTCGGATCATGATGGTATCATCAACCTGTACGGCTACCACAGCACCGTTGTTGATCTCGGCCTGTTCTTTGATGAATACGATGTCCCCGCTGAATATCCGGGCGTTCATCATGCTGTTATCAATACACTTGACAGCAAGATCACAGTCGATCTCTGTCGGGACGTCTTGCATGAGTTTCTCTTTGCTTGCTGTGTGTACTCTGTAATCGGTTTGCATCATCTCATTCCTCCTGTTCTGTGATGTTAACGCTCCTGAATGGTAGCCGTCACTTTTTTCCGTGCTGCTTCATCTTCATCAGTCCCTTTCTTTGTCCACAGGACAATGTATTCATTTCCTGTCTTGTCGTCCTGCTGAACAACCATGCTGACCTTGTCCCTTATCTCAGGGATGGCCTCGATGGTTTCAATCAGAGTTTGTGTGGGTTTTGTCAGTGTCATTGTGATTCTCTCCTTTGTATAAAAAGATTTATTTATATAATCATACACGGGCCTTTGGGTTCCAGTGTTTGATTATTGCTTTGATATCCTCGTGTGAGGTCAATGGTATGTTGACGATAACCGGCTGCATCGTGTCGGGTGTAAGGTAATATCCCTGTCCGTAGCGGTTTAACTGCTCGGCTCCGTTTTGGTTAATGATGTTCCTGCTGTCCTGCGCTGTCGGGCAGCGTAGAGCAACACGGCTATCAATGTTCACCTTGATTCGTCCAGTGATGATTTCACTCGTCGGGCGTTGGGTTGCAAGGATCAGGTGAATCCGTGCAGCGCGGCCAAGCTGTGCAAGGCGGCAAATCGTGGCTTCTGTCTCCCGCTTATATGTGGTCATCAAGTCGGCAAATTCATCAATGATGA
>CAZPOG010000236.1:0-2653 GCA_964588105.1 uncultured Ruminococcus sp.
CTTGTATTTTGACAGGAAAACCACGGGTCTCTCCCGCGGCACCCAACTGTCAAGCTGTTCGCGTGTGTCGTAGCTGTATGACAGATCATACAGACGCAGGGTCTATTATAACACAAATTCAGGAAAAATCAAGGTTTTTTTATAATTTAAGTGAAGAAGTAAGAGTGAAGAGCGAAGAGTTGATGAAGGGCTCCGCCCTCACCTGAATTGGTAGGACATTTCATAATGACGTAGGGCACGATGCCCACATCGTGGCGAACCTCCCCTACAGCTTAGGGGAGGTGTCAGCCCTCAGGCTGACGGAGGGGACATATCAATTGTCCGACCGACGGGAGTAACCTTTTTTATAAATGCCGCAAAAACATCAACGTTTCGGAACGATGAAATTCCCCTGTTAGGGGAAATGTCCGCAACGCGGACAAAAGGGTCTGCTGTCCTCGCCCAGAGGAGGCATCGTTCCCCACGGTGTTACATCAACGTCATTCAATTCCTAACTCCTAATTCCTCATTTCTAATTCAACAAATTTCCACAGTATATAGTATATAAATTGAAGTTAAACATCAATATGTAGCGGATTTTGTGCAAAAATATTTTTTATTATTCTTCTAAATAACCAACAGTATGTCGAAACATAGTAAAATATGCATGAATTTGGGTTTTTTAGAGGTAATGATGGAAAACAAAAACGACAAGTACGACTTCTCCTACTTCGAAGACGGCGAACCGTATATCAGTCACCGTGATCGCGCTGCCGCTTCTGACAATACACGTTCCGATAACAACAGCATACAGAGAGAAAGACGAGAGAGACCCCGCCGTCCTGCCGCCAAAAAGTCATCCATTCCCAAAGGAAGGGTGATGATCCTCGGCGCGGGCGCTTTAGTGATCATTCTGATTGTCGGTATGATCATCATGTTCGGCGCGATCGGCTCCGTCGGCAAGAACAGCGCGCTGAAGGTATCCGACGTCACCGATACCGGCGCGACCTTCAGCTGGAATCAAAAGAAAAACGTAGACGGATACAGCATCTACGGCAGAACAAAAGACGAGAAGGAATATTCTCTGATCGCCGAAATCGCTGATCCCGATGCAACCTCCTATACCGTCACGACGCTCGAGCAGGCGTCCTTGTACAACTTCTATATTGCTGCGGTGAAAAACGGCAGAGAGAGAAAGTTCGGTACCGAAGAAAAGGTGTCCACTCTCCCCTCTCCTCCCGCCATCACCGCGATCTCCGCAAATGACGACGGTGTCGTCCATGTCGAATGGGAGAAAAACGAAATTGCCGACGGCTATATCATGGAGTACAAGCAAAAAGACGGAGAGTATGACTCCGGACAGCGCTTTCAGATCGACAAGGAAGAGACCTTCTATGATTTCGGCGCGCTGCAGCCCGAGAATTATCTTCTCAGGATGTATTCCTACATGGGAAAGAAAGATCCCGTGATCAGCCCTCCCTCTGAGGAACAGATGATCTCCATCGGTAAGAAAGCTCAGAAGACCGCCTCCGGCGCGACCTTCTTCGATCCCAATATCGATCCCGAAAAGCCGATGGTCGCCTTCACCTTTGACGACGGACCCTTTGACGGCGTCTATTCCGACAGGATCCTTGACGCGCTGGAGAAGTACGAAGTCACCGCCACCTTCTTTATGGTCGGGTGCTATGTGGAAGATCACCCCGAGAACCTCAAGCGTAAAGTTGACCTGCATATGGAGCTGGGCAACCATACATGGGATCACTCCAAATACGGCGAGAGTATTACCGCGGAAGATATCAGCAGCTGCTCGGACGCAATCTTCGAGGTCACCGGTCAGCGTCCGACTGCCTTCCGTCCTCCCGGAGGCGCTCAGGGCGACGCGATCATCAACGAAGCGACATCAGAAGGTATGGCGATCTATCTGTGGAACGTCAACAGCGAGGACTATGAGTCACGCAACGCCGACGCGATCTACAGCATGGTTATGGGTACCCTCGCAGACGGCAACATCATCGGTATGCACGATACCTACGAAGCGACCGCCGAAGCGGTAGAGAGAATGATCCCCGAGATCCTCGCGCAGGGTTACCAGATCGTCTCCGCCCACGACCTTGTCGTCGCCAAGACCGGCAACGAGCCCGAACCCGGCGAGATCTACTATAGCTTTTCCGAAACGAATTACGAATAAGTGAATAAACATGACGGTTATTCCACAAATCGCGCTGATAAGAGCTAAAATCTTATCGGCTGAGTTAATGTAACAAATTTTTAAGATACGATTGAATAATAATCCCGCGCTGACGAATACGTGATACTGCATTGTGAATGGTGAAATGATAATGAGTAACAGTAAAACGCCGACGTGGATCGGCGTTTTTTGTTTATGAAATATGAAAAGTGAAATGTGTTGGGAGGGCTCTGCCCTCACCTGATTAGTAATTGTCATTCAGAGGGAGCTTGCGACCGAAGAATCCCCTTCCTCTTACGACAGTTCTCATAGAGTTGTAGGGCAAGGCGCCCTCGACTTGCCGAAACGTTGGTATCATTTCGACGTTTATAAAAAGGTTACTCCCGTTGGTCGAACAAATGATATGTCCCCTCCGTCAGCCTGAGGGCTGCCACCTCCCCTAAGCTGTAGGGGAGGCTCGGCACGATGAGACTCCCCTGACAGGAA
>CAZPOG010000237.1:0-2641 GCA_964588105.1 uncultured Ruminococcus sp.
CATACACGCCGTCTACCAAGGTAGCCTTGAGGATGATCTCGGCTTCGATCTCGGCAGCTCTTAATGCCGCTGCTGTGTCGGTCGAGAAGAAAGGATTGCCGGTACCGCAGCCGAAGATGACGACTCTGCCCTTCTCCAAATGACGGATCGCGCGGTTGCGGATGTAAGGCTCTGCGATCTGACGCATCTCAATAGCGGTCTGGACTCTGACGTCAACGCCAAGCTGCTCCAAAGCGTCAGCGACGCCGAGCGCGTTGATGGTGGTCGCCAGCATGCCCATGTGATCGGCGCGGGTACGATCCATATCGCCCGAGGTTCTGCCTCTCCAGAAGTTTCCGCCGCCTACGACGACCGCGACCTCTACGCCGGCTTCGACCAGCTGTTTGATCGGATGACAGTACGAGAGGACGGTGTCGTTATCAATGCCGTGCTTCTCGGGACCGGAGAGGGATTCTCCGGAAAGTTTCAACAAAATACGTTTATACTGCGGTTTCATACTTAACACTCCTTATCCGGGGGTCAGGAACAACTCCTATCAACCCACATTAAAACTCATAGTAATCATACTACAAATCACGCTTTTTGTAAAGGCATATCCCAAAAACTAATTGACAAATATTCCCCCGCGATTTGATCCATTATCCACAAAAATTTTTACCGTACTGTGAACTTTGTGAACAGAGAGGAATAATGAACGATGAACGGTTAATGGCGGCACACCATCACATGATAGGTATTAACTGTAGATGAGGGCTTCCACGCCCTCCCCCTACATTAATTCTATATCCGATGTGAGCATAAAAAAGAAGGAACGATCGCTCGTTCCTTCTATGTGACTATTGATTTGATGTCGGATTATTTCACCATGGAAGCGACTTCCGCTGCGAAATCGTCCTGCTTCTTCTCGATGCCCTCGCCCTTCTCAAAGCGTACGAACTTCTTGATAGCGATACAGCCGCCGAGCTTCTTCGCGGTAGCTTCGGTGTACTTGCCGACAGTCATGGAGCTGTCCTTGACGAACTCCTGATCTACAAGGCAGTTCTCCTTATAGAACTTGCCGATCTTGCCTTCGACGATCTTAGACAGAACCTGCTCGGGCTTGTTAGCCATCTTGGGATCCTGCTTCATCTGAGCAACCATGATCTCCTTCTCATGAGCCAGTACGTCAGCGGGAACGCTGTCCTTGTCAAGATAAGGAGTGTTCAGAGCGGCGATCTGCATCGCAACGTCCTTGCCGTAAGCAACGAACTCATCGCTCTTGGTGTCGAGGTCGGTATCGAAGTTGACTAAAACGCCGATCTTGCCGCCTGCGTGTACATAAGCGACAGAAGGACCGTCAAACTTCTCAAAACGTCTGATCTGGATATTCTCGCCGATGGTCAGGACCTTCTCCTGTAAAAGCTCGGCAACGGTCATCTCGGAACCTTCCGCGGTCAGCGCGAGGAGAGCCTCTACGTCAGCGGGAGCGTTGTTGAGAACGGTCAGAGCGCAAGCCTTGACAAAAGCCTGGAAATCAGCGTTCTTAGCGACGAAATCGGTCTCAGCGTTAACCTCGATCACGACGCCCTTGGTGTTATCTTCATTGGTAAGCGCAAAAGCAATACCCTCAGCGGCTACTCTGGAAGCCTTCTTCGCCTGCTTCGCGAGACCCTGCTCTCTTAAGAAATCGATCGCGGCGTCCATGTCGCCGTTCGCCTGAGTCAGCGCCTTTTTGCAGTCCATCATGCCGCAGCCGGTCTTCTCACGAAGAGCCTTTACGTCCTGTGCGGTAAATGCCATATATATCAATCCTTTCGATAATGTGTAATGATTATTCTTCTACTACGTCGTCCTGTTCGGGCTCTTCAACTGCAGCGGCGCCCATCTGACCTTCCTTGCCCTCGATGATCGCGTTCGCCATCGCGCCGGAGATCAGCTTGACAGCGCGGATCGCGTCGTCGTTGCCGGGGATGATGTAGTCAACATCGTCAGGGTCACAGTTGGTGTCAACGATCGCAACGATCGGGATACCGAGCTTCTTCGCTTCTGCTACGGCGATCTTCTCTTTTCTCGGGTCAACGATAAAGAGCGCGCCGGGCATCTCGGTCATTTCCTTGATACCGCCGAGGAACTTCTCTAACTTCTCGATCTCAAGGTTGAGCTTGATAACTTCCTTCTTGGGAAGCAGATCAAAGGTGCCGTCCTCTTCCATGGTGCGGAGCTGCTTTAAGCGAGCGATTCTTCTTCTGATGGTGGTGAAGTTGGTCAGCATGCCGCCGAGCCATCTGGCGTTGACATAGTAAGCGCCGGCACGTTCTGCCTCTTCCTTCACGCTCTCCATCGCCTGCTTCTTGGTGCCGACGAAAAGTACGGACTTGCCTTCCATAGAGATTTCCTTGACGAAGTTGTACGCTTCCTCAAGCTTGACAACGGTCTTCTGCAAGTCGATGATGTAGATACCGTTTCTCTCGGTGAAGATGTACGGAGCCATCTTAGGGTTCCATCTTCTGGTCTGGTGACCGAAATGTACGCCGGCCTCCAGGAGCTGTTTCATAGAAACTACTGCCATTTGTGTTTACCTCCTTAGGTTAAAACCTCCGCGGACGCCTTGTATTTTGACAGGAAAACCACGGGTCTCTCCCGCGGCACCCAACTGTCAAGC
>CAZPOG010000238.1:0-2605 GCA_964588105.1 uncultured Ruminococcus sp.
CAGCGGCTTCTTGCCCAGTCCGAGCGCCTTCTTTAACACAAAGCGGGTCTGGGGCATACAGCCCTCAAACGCGTCGACCAGCAGCAGTACGCCGTCGACCATCATCAGGATACGCTCGACCTCTCCGCCGAAATCGGCATGGCCGGGGGTGTCGACGATGTTGATCTTGACGTCGTTATACATGACGGAGGTATTCTTCGAAAGGATCGTGATACCTCTTTCTCTCTCCAGATCATTGGAATCCATCACGCGCTCGTTAACGACTTCGTTGGAGCGGAAGATGCCGCTCTGACGCAGCAGCTGGTCAACCAGTGTGGTCTTGCCGTGGTCAACGTGAGCGATGATCGCGATATTTCTTAAATCTTCTCTTTTAGGCATTTGTATCACCTTGCTGTTTTTCAAAATGCGGAACAGTCAAAACCGTTCCCTACGGTTTTTTCATAACGCTGTATGCTATTATATCACTAAACAAGCCATATTACTATGTATATTTTCACCGAAAAAGTATTTTGATGTAATACGAATATTTGCTTTACTTTATAATTGAAATAATGTATAATGTTATAAATATAACAATTTGCGAATTTGCGCGTTTTTATATACGCGTGTCATTTTGCTTTGCACTGTGCACTCGGCACGATGTGGGCATCGTGCCCTACGGCGGATGTATCCCGACCTTTAAATCAGGTGTGGACAACGTCCACCCGACATTATTCATTATTCATCATTCATTATTCATTTTGCGCTTGCGCAAACGAAAACCCGGCGGACGGACGGTCGCAACCTACGCCTGCCTTTCAGGATATACGAAAATTTATTTGGGAGGAAGTATTATGGGACTTTCTATCGCGGAAAAAATCATTAAAAATCACCTCGTCAGCGGCGAGATGATCAAGGGTACCGATATCGGTATCAGAATCGACCAGACCTTGACACAGGACGCTACCGGCACGATGGCGTATCTGGAATTTGAAGCGATGGGGATCGACAGGGTCAAGACTGAACGCTCTGTCGCCTACATCGACCACAACACATTGCAGACAGGATTTGAGAACGCGGACGATCACCGCTTTATCCAGACAGTCTGCAAAAAACACGGTATCTACTTCTCTCGTCCGGGCAACGGTATCTGCCATCAGGTACACCTTGAGAGATTCTCTGCTCCGGGCAAGACCCTGATCGGCTCCGACTCACACACCCCCACCGGCGGCGGCATCGGTATGCTCGCCATCGGCGCGGGCGGCTTAGACGTTGCGGTCGCGATGGGCGGCGGCGCATACTATATCACCATGCCGAAGATCGTCAATGTACAGCTTTCCGGCAAGCTTAATGAAAATGTCTCCGCAAAAGATATTATCTTAGAGGTGCTTCGCCTGATGTCCGTCAAGGGCGGCGTCGGCAAGATCGTGGAGTATTCCGGCGAGGGCGTCAAGACGCTCACCGTTCCCCAGAGAGCGACCATCACCAATATGGGCGCAGAGCTCGGCGCTACCACCTCGATCTTCCCCTCCGACGAGAACACACTTGAGTTCTTGAAGGCCCAGAACAGAGAAGACGTCTATGTTGAACTTTCAGCAGACGAAGACGCAGAGTATGACGAAGTCATCAAAATCGACCTATCTACGCTCGAGCCTCTTGCGGCTTGCCCCCACTCCCCCGATAATATCAAGACCATCCGTGAGTTAGAAGGCAAAGAGATCAACCAGGTATGTATCGGCTCCTGCACCAACTCCAGCTACACCGACCTGATGAAGGTCGCGCATATCTTAAAAGGCAAGACTGTAGCCGACGGCGTATCGCTCGCGATCGCGCCCGGTTCCAAACAGGTGCTTAATATGCTTGCGCAAAACGGCGCTCTCTCCGACATCATCGACGCCGGCGCAAGGATCCTCGAGAGCGCGTGCGGTCCTTGTATCGGTATGGGACAGTCGCCCAACTCCAAGGGCGTGAGCTTGAGAACCTTTAACCGCAACTTCCTCGGCAGAAGCGGAACCAAAGACGCGGATATCTATCTGGTATCTCCCGAAACCGCGGCGGTATCGGCGCTGACAGGCGTCTTCACCGATCCGAGAAAGTACGCGGATGGCTATGAAGTTGAAATGCCCAAAGAGTTTCTTATCAACGACAACATGATCATCGAGCCCGCTCCCGTGGACGAGATGGACAAGATCAATGTCCTCAGAGGCCCGAACATCAAGGAGTTTCCCAAGACCACTGAGCTTGAAAACAATCTGAGCATCACCTGCGCGTTAAAGGTCGAGGATAACATCACCACCGACCATATCATGCCCGCGGGCGCGAAGATCCTGCCGCTGAGATCCAACATCCCCGCGATCTCCGAATACTGTTTCACCGTATGCGATCCCGAGTTCCCCGCGCGCGCAAAAGCGCTTCAGGGCTCCATCATCGTCGGCGGACAGAACTACGGTCAGGGCTCTTCGAGAGAACACGCGGCGCTTGCTCCTTTGTACCTCGGCGTCAAGATCGTGCTGGTCAAGTCCTTCGCCCGTATCCACAGAGCGAACCTGATCAACGCGGGTATCGTTCCGCTCGAGTTCATCGATGAAAACGACTATGACACTATCGCGCTGGGCGACCACATCGT
>CAZPOG010000239.1:0-2600 GCA_964588105.1 uncultured Ruminococcus sp.
TAAATAGCATCATCTTTGAAGACAAGAGGCAATGATACAAAATAGTGAGCCGTCAAGTGGGAAATTATCCCACGTGACGGCTCTGCTAAATTAGGTATAAATCAACTCTGCATTCACAATCCCTGTTGCTCGGTTACGTATGTTGTTCATCCTCTGAATCCAAAGAATTTGATTCTCCGCTTTGAGCTGTTCGGTTATTCTTTCTCGCACAACGAACTGATTTACAAGTCTATCATACATTGCTTGTGCCTGTTCATCAATATCTGCAAGGTATGCTGTTAGTTTACAACTTGTCAACAGATTGGTGTAAATAATTGGATGATGTTTTTTGAGGTGTCGCAAATGTCGTTTACCCCAAATTCCGATTTCAATCTTTGGCTGTTCAGGGAGTTTCAAATTTGGCAGTAAATAATCTCCCTGCTGTGTGTATGTAATCTTTGTAGCCATAACTCAAACCTCCTTGATTTTGATTCTCTTGATATTTGCTTTTGTGATTTTTATAAGCAGCTCGTCAATAATGTCGGTGTACCTGTCCTGTGAAATAAGGTCATTCCTCAAATCGATTAGACTGTTAATAACTGTCCGCCTTTCATCAGACGTTAGATATAAATGGTATTTTGGATTTTTCAATAATGTTACCTCCGTTCAATTTGATGGTTTTATTATAAACGGAAGCACTCTCTAAATCGAATGTGCGGATTTTTGATTAAAGATTAGGTGGTGCGTAAGCCACCCATTCGGTAGAGCGCGTGGTTCGCATTCACGAGGTCAGGGGTTCGATTCCCCTTATCTCCATAGATAAAAGGGAGTACCAAACGGTACTCCCTTTTATCTATTATTCTAACCAGCAACATGGTGATAAGGGGAATCGAAGGCGACCGTGCCAAGGATGAAGCGCGAAGTCGCTGAAATCCGCAGGCAAAAATGATCCGGTGGATCATTTTTAGGGAGAGCGCACATCTGCGGTTTCTACTATGAACATGGCAGCAAGCGAGATGACTTTTACTTTCAAGTAAAACATACCTTATCTCCAACCTTATTAATAATTCTATCCAAAAAATGGTGATAAGGGGAATCGAAGGCGACCGTACATATCACAACATAAAAACGCTCTGTCTACCGGACTATGATACTGTCCGAAAGGCAGAGCGTACATTTTGATGATTCGGTTTTGGCTGACCGGTTGATGAGAACAATTAGGACAAAACTTTATTTTTTCAAACAGTATTGAAAAACTATCCGGTATCCATTATAATGCAATCAGATACCGTGCTTTCACTTGAATCTGCAATGTATATAATGATCCCTGAGCAGATAATCGATGTAATAGGTTGTGCGAATATAAAATGCGGTATGATATTATTCTTCAATAAAGGGGACGGTCTGATGAAAAAATTTCTTGCCGTGATTGGCTATATTATACTTTTTGTGCTCGCGACGGCTGTATTTCTCTTATCGATAGGAACCGTTTTCACTGCCATTCCGTTTTTCGGCAGCATTGCGAATATCATAACGGTCGGCTGGCTGCATCTCTGGCTGCCGCTTTGCATCGTGCTTTTCGTAATCGCTCTTGTGCTGTGCCTGGTCAACCGTAAAAAGCCGGTTCACTGGGTCGCCCTTGCGCTGTGCGTCGTTTCACTGGCCTCTACAATCTTCTTCACCTGCTCAAACGCCTCCGCATTGAGTCAATACGACTTAAAGCCGAATGTGTTCCTACAAAAAGAGGATCTTTCCGCCGTTCAGGTCGAGACCTATACCTACACCGAGTCCGAGTACGGCCCTGTGAACCTGGACGCCTACTACACGGAGGATGGGAAGACGGACAAGCCGGTCTTAATCTACATACACGGCGGCGGATGGATTTTGAACTCTCGAGAGACTCATTCCTATTATCCCAAGGTCTTTGCCAACCACGGCTATGTCGCTTTCACCCTGGATTATGACCTGTCCTCATCAGAGCGTCACCTGGCGAAGAGCACGGAACTGCAGATTGCCGAGGCCTTTGCCTGGGTGAAAAACCACGCCGCAGACTTCGGCGGGGATATCAATCAGCTGTTCGTCGCCGGCGGCTCAGCAGGCGGAAACCTGACTCTTGAGCTGGCGTATAAGATCAACGCGGGAATATATCAAACCTCCGCAGATGGGACCGAGCTTCCGACCGTCAAAGCCGTCAGCGTCACATTCCCGGCGACAAGCGTTGTGGCAATATACAACAATGACGACCTGGTGCTCGGCGGCACGGTAAATAATATGGCAGCCAGCTATACCGGCTGCTCGCCGGAAGAAGACCCTGCGCTGTATGACAGTCTGGCGCCCGGCAACGCCATCTCTGCAAACACACCCCCGACAAACATTGTTCTCGGCGCGGGTGACGTAATCGTTCCTCCGAAAGATACTTATGAGTTTGATGCTGACCTGGAAAAGGCAGGGATCGCGCACCAAACCGTCACCATACCGTACGCAAATCACGGCTTTGATGCAGTGGACGGCAACATGGGTAACCGTGCCTATCTTGATCTGTCCCTGAGGTGGTTCGAGCAATACCTGGAAAACACAGGGGACAAGTAATGTTTAGTTGTATAGCAGGATAATGACAACAT
>CAZPOG010000240.1:0-2585 GCA_964588105.1 uncultured Ruminococcus sp.
TACGGCGAGCTTCGGAACTTTTTTCATATACAGACCGTACATAAACGGCGCCAGGAACGCGCCTGCAAGAGCGCCCCAGCTGATACCCATCATCTGCGCGATGAAGGTGACCTTTGATTTTGCCTGAACGATGGCGATCACAGCGGAAATCGCGATGAAGAAGACAATGAAGACTCGCATGAACAGAACCTTTTTCTTCTCATCCATGGTCTTTTTCTTAAATCCAACCGGATCGATGAAGTCGATCGTCAGCACGGAGCTGGAGGTCAGAACAAGACTTGACAGGGTGCTCATCGAAGCTGACAGCACGAGGATGACCACAATGCCGATCAGCACGGGAGAGAGCTGTTCGAGCATGGTCGGGATGATAGCGTCAAAACCGCCGACAGGGTTGCCGGTAGCTTCGTCTACGCCGACCTCATTGGCAAAAAGTCTGCCGAATCCGCCGAGGAAGTAGCAGCCGCCCGCAACGATCACAGCGAACGCGGTAGAGACGATGGTGCCGGTTCTGATACTTTTCTCAGACTTGATCGCGTAGAATTTCTGTACCATCTGGGGCAGTCCCCATGTACCTAAAGAGGTCAGGATGACAACGCCGATAAGGCTTAAAAGCTGCGGTCCGAAGAAGGAGGTATAAGCGCCGTTTAAAACACTGCCGGAGGGATTGGTGAAGGTTTCCTGTGAGAGCTTTGCGACCGCTTCGGTGAGACCGCCCTGAGTGTTCAGTACAGCGGCAATAACAGCCACGATACCGAAGAGCATGATGATGCCCTGGATAAAGTCGTTGATCGCGGTTGCCATGTAACCGCCGATGACGACATATACTGCGGTCAGAACAGACATGACGATGACGCAGATCCAGTAGGGGATGCCGAACGCCATCTCAAAAAGACGGGAAAGGCCGTTGTACAGCGAAGCGGTATACGGGATAAGGAAGATGAAGATGATGATCGCCGCAGCGATTTTCAGAGATTTGGAATCATAACGCTTCATAAAGAAGTCGGGCATGGTTGCAGAATCTAAGTGTTGAGTCATGACTCTGGTTCGTCTTCCTAAGATGATCCACGCGAGCAGAGAGCCGATGAAGGCGTTGCCCAAGCCGATCCATGTGGAAGCCATACCGAATTTCCAGCCGAACTGTCCGGCGTATCCGACGAAGATAACCGCCGAGAAGTAGGAGGTACCGAAGGCGAACGCCGTCAGCCACGGACCTACCGAACGGTTGCCCAGTACAAAGCCGTTGACGTCTGTGCTTTGCTTTCTGCAGTAGATACCGACGCCGATCATAATCGCGAAGAATATCACCAGAAAAGCAATTTTGATAAACATGTCCATTGTTCTGTCTCCTTTTGATTTAATTCTGAATTAGAAATATAATGAAAATGTTTTATATTAAAATGATGGGGAAGGAAGGTATCAAAATGAAAGTAATCGATTTTCACACCCATGTATATCCGGACAAGATCGCCTCTCGCACGATAGCGGCGCTGTCTTCTGCCGCGGATGTTACCGCCCACACCGACGGTACGCTTTCGGGACTTCTTCAAAGTATGAAGGAATCCGGCGTATCCAAAAGCGTGATCCTGCCGGTCGCTACCAGAAAAGGTCAGTTCGATACGATCAACCGTGTCGCAAAGTCCATCAACGATCAGTATGATGAAGTGATCTCCTTCGGCGGGATCCATCCCGATGATGAGGATATTGCAGAAAAACTGCGTTTCTTAAAGGATAACGGCTTTCGCGGTATCAAGCTCCATCCCGACTATCAGGAGACGATGATCAACGATAAGAGGTATCTGGATATCATCTGTGAATGCCATCATCTCGGGCTGATTGTCATCACCCACGCGGGCAAGGATCCCGCGTACGAAAAGGTGCATTGTCCTCCAAAAGAGGGGAGAGAGCTGCTCGAGAAGGTTTATTCTATAACCCGTTTCACAGAGCCGTTCATCGTTTTCGCTCACTTAGGCGGTAATCGTCTGCTTTTTGACGTTGAAAAGTATCTGGTCGGACAGAATTGTTATATCGATATCAGCTGTTCGTTCTCCTGTTTCGGGCATTTCTGCGATAACAGCGACGAGGATGTTGTTCGCGTGATCAGGAATCACGGCGCGGACAAGATCCTATTCGCCACCGACTCACCGTGGAACGGACAAGAGGAATATATCAGGCATTTTCAGTCGCTTGACGGGCTTTCCGACAAGGAGAAAGAAATGATTTTTTATCAAAACGCCGAAAGGTTATTATATTCATAATAAATTCAGCGGCTCTCCTATTGTAACTCTTTAACGCTTTAAAGTCAATATGCTTAAAAGAATTAAAGTACTTTTTCCGATTTTTTGATAGAACATACAGATTTTGGGACCGGATTCAAAATTTTTTCGAAATATTTAACAAAAAATACTATGCAAAAGGAAAAAATTGTGTTATGATAAATAAGTAAAAGTTTGTTTTCCTTACATACGCTAATGTCAGCGAAAAATTCTTTTCGGAGTGATGGCATATGGCAGCAGTCAATTTAAGAAAAGTCGGTATCATCGGATGCGGGTTTGTCGGCTCCGCAACAGCGTTTGCGTTGATGCAGA
>CAZPOG010000241.1:0-2556 GCA_964588105.1 uncultured Ruminococcus sp.
AGGCGGCTGGGTCAAGTTCTGTATTCCCTTCACCATTCCTTCCACGAGCGGGAAGTTCACCGTCTCCGGTACGGTGACCAGTTTCCTCAGTGATACAGATAACGTGACTGTCAGGCTGTATCAGAGCGGCACCTTCGGCAAAACTATCATCAAAAAGGGAAATAGTATAAACTACAGCTTCAAAGATGTTACTCCGGGATTTTATACCCTGCGAGTATTCAAGAATAACCACGTAGCGCGTGAGATCGGATTGTTTATCGCCGGAAACAGGACTCAGGATATGACGATCAACCCGCTCGGCGACGTCGACCTGAGCGGAAAAGTCGACATCAAAGACGTCAACGCGCTGTACAAACACGTGATGGAGACGAAGAAGCTCACCGATCCCTATGCCCTCCAATGCAGCGACGTCAGCAAAGACTACAATACTGTCGACATCAAAGACGTCAACGCGCTCTATAAGCACGTGATGGAGACGAAATTGCTGTATTGATATAACGTTGATACAACACCGTAGGGAACGGTCTTGACCGTTCCGACAGCAGCGTGGATATGATATCTACGTTCGGAAGAGTCAAGACTCTTCCCTACAGTATATACTAATTCGGGTGCGCGTGTCCCGCCCTTCACGCTTCACTCTTACCTCTTCACTCTTCACTTGGAACGGTCAAGACCGTTCCCCACAGAGTATCAATCTAATTCTCCGAAATGTAGAATTTTTCGACCGAATATTAGCGAATTTCTACAAATTGAATCTTTACCCTTGACACTTTGAACACATTATTGTATAATTGGCAGTGCATTATGCGAAAAACCCCTGCCTTTTGGCGGATGGGAGGGATATAAATGTCAGAAGTAAGACTCAAGGAGAACGAATCTCTGGAGAGCGCTCTTAGAAGATTTAAGAAGCAGTGCGCCAGAGCAGGCGTTATCGCCGAGGTTCGTAAAAGAGAAGCTTACGAAAAGCCTTCTGTAAAACGCAAGAAGAAGTCAGAGGCTGCTCGCAAACGTAAATACAGATAATCTCGGATGAAACGGACAGGCGTTATGTTCTGTCCGTTTTTGTTTTGTCTCTCCAACAGCTTTGGGGAGGTGGCGCAGAGCGCCGGAGGGGTTAGTGTATAAAGATAATGCTTGCAAATGATTACTGCAAAAGTACATATTTTATATATTAGGTGAAACATATGAAACCTATCGATAAACTTCGCAAATATCTTCCCGATCAACACACCGCCGCATTGATCACCCGCGAGGTGAATATCCGTTACTTTACGCTGTTTCCCGATTCAGAAGGAGCTTTGCTGATCACATGTGACGAGTGTTTTCTGCTGGTCGATTTTCGCTACTATGAAAAGGCGCAGTCTGTTGTCGGCGATGAGATTACACTGGTGAAAGCTAACAAGTTCTATGATACGATTAATTCTATTTTAGAAAATAAAAACATCAAATATCTCCTGATCGAAGAAGATACCGTGACTCTGGAGCGATACGAGACTTTCAAAAAGAATCTGCACGCGTCCTTTTTGTCAAAGATCAAACTCTCCAAGATCATCTGTGATATCCGTATGATCAAGACCAAGCGTGAGATCGCGCTGATCACTCAGGCGCAGAGGATTGCGGAGAAGGCATATCTCGAGGTGCTCAATTTCGTCAAGCCCGGGGTAGAGGAGAGAAGGATCGCCATAGAGCTTGAATATCTGATGAAGCGTTACGGCGCGGAGAAGATCTCCTTTGATCTGATCACGATCTCGGGGAAGAAGACCTCTATGCCGCACGGCTCTCCCGATGACAACGTCGTTTGTGAGGGGGATTTCTTCACATTTGATATCGGCGCAGTATATGAGGGCTATCACAGCGATATGACCCGCACAGTTGCGATTCGCTCCGCTACAGATAAGATGCGCGAGATATATGATATCGTGTTAACGGCGCATCACAAGGCTGCTGAGAAGATCATAGCGGGCAACACGTCAGCCGATGTTGACAACGCCGCCAGAGATTATATCACCGAAAAGGGATACGGCGAGTACTTCGGCCATTCCACCGGCCATGGCGTAGGACTCGATATCCATGAGGCTCCGGTTGTCTATAAGAAGTATGATACTGTTCTAAAGCCCAACATGGTGATCACCGACGAGCCGGGGATTTATCTTCCCGGAGAATTCGGCGTTCGGATCGAGGATATGTATGTTGTGACCGATACGGGATCTTATTCACTCGCTCAGATCGATAAGGATCTGGTGATAATTTAATGCGTCATTGCGAGGCTCCCAAAGGAGCCGTGGCAATCCCCTTCTTACAGAAGACGTTATTAATGACAAAGGGATTCTCACGTCGTGACCGCAAGGGTCACTCCTCAGAATGACAGCAGACATTCAGCTTTCAATTGAAAAATTCTATTTACCTATTGATTTTTCACATCTTTTTATGTATAATATATCCGTGAATTTATGAGATAAATTCTGGCTTTTATCAAGAAATATTTTTTAGGAGGATAATGTATATGATTTCTGCTGGTGATTTTCGAAACGGCGTAACCTTTGAGATGGACGGCCA
>CAZPOG010000242.1:0-2534 GCA_964588105.1 uncultured Ruminococcus sp.
ACGTCTATCGCAAATGCCGCGATGAGATCTACGGCGCGGTGAAGGGACTGATCGCTTCGATATGAAAATGACACGAATGACTGACGGCTATATCGTCAGGGTCAGAAAGCTGCTCGGTCACTGCTTTGCGCATCCGTGGACGCTGACCACCATCAAGAACACCATCGACCGTGAAGACATCTACAGCGTGATCTTTGTCGAGGGGGATCAGGTCGTCGCGTTTTTAGCGTTTGAAAAGATCCTTGACGAAGGCAGCGTTGAGTTGATCGCGGTGGATGAGAACTTCCGCCGCAGAGGCTTGGCGAAATTTATGCTGGAGTATGTGATGAACACCATCGGCGAGCTGAGCGTTGTCACCTTGGAGGTGCGCGCATCCAACGCGCCTGCGATCAGCCTGTATCAGGGTTTGGGCTTTGAGCAGATCGCGGTGAGAAAGAACTATTATGCCGACACCCACGAGGACGCCTTAGTAATGCAGAAGCGCTGTGAGTACAAGAAAGCCAATATCGATTCTCTGCTCTGGCGCGGATTATATGGAAAAGAATGACGGATTGCCTGTTATTGCGAGGCTTCTAACGGGAGCCGTGGCAATCCCCTGCATAGACCGAAAAAGGAAGAGTAATATGAAGATCTTAGGAATAGAGTCAAGCTGTGACGAGACCGCCGCCGCGGTGGTCGAGGACGGCAGAACCATTCTTTCAAATATCATCGCCTCTCAGGTGGAGGAACACCGCATCTACGGCGGTGTGGTGCCTGAGATCGCCTCCCGCAGACACGCCGAGGCGATCGTCTCGGTAGTTGACGAGGCGTTAAAAGAAGCTGCATGTACGCTCGATGACATCGACGCGATCGCGGTGACCTACGCGCCCGGGCTGATCGGCGCGCTGTTGGTCGGAGTGAACTTTGCAAAGGGACTTGCTCTCGCGACCGGAAAACCTCTGGTGCCGGTGCATCATCTGCGTTCGCATATCGCTTCTAATTATATTTCCGACAAAGAATTAAAGCCGCCGTTTCTGTGTTTGGTTGTCTCCGGCGGTCACAGTCATATTGTTGAGGTGAAGGACTACACCGATATGCGCGTGGTCGGCAGGACCCGCGACGACGCGGCGGGCGAGGCCTTTGACAAAGCCGCGCGCGCGATGGGGATCCCGTATCCCGGCGGCGTAGAGCTCGACAAGATCGCCGAGGGCGGCGACGAGAACGCCTACGCGCTCCCGCATCCCAAGGTCGACGGCTCTCCCTATGACTTCTCGTTCTCGGGACTCAAGACCGCTGTGATCAACCTGATCCACAACAAGGAGCAGAAAGGGGAGGCGTATTCCGTTCCTGACGTCTGCGCTTCCTACCGCAAGGCGGTGGTGGACAGCCTGACGAAGAACTTTCTCAAAGCCGCCGAGGATCTGGGGTATACGACCCTTGTCACCGCGGGCGGCGTCTCGGCGAATTCCCTTTTGCGAAGAGAGCTCCTAAAACAATGCAAGGGCAAGTATCAGCTCTATATGCCCGAAAAATACTTATGCGGCGACAACGGCGCGATGGTCGGCGCCCAAGGATACTACGAGTATTTAGCGGGCAACATCGCCGATCAGTCTTTGAATGCCGTCGCGACCTTACCCATCAGCGAAACCCGCTTCAACAAAAAGGAGATAAGCTGATATCTTTTTCACGAAAGAGGTTTTTATGAAAAAACTGTCAAGAGTTCTGTCATCCGCCGCAGTGATCATGCTTATCTGCGCTATGCTGTGCTCGTGTTCGGTGATAGATGATCTGTTATCCGATGAGAACGTTATCGCGACGATCAGCGCGGATAACAGCGATGAATATGTTCAAATTGAAAAGTACGTGTTTACCGTTTCTCCCTACTATACTCCCTATGAGAACAAGACCTCCTATGATCTTCTCCAGAGCGAAGGCGAACGCAAGATGTACAACATGCTGGTCGAGAACGCTTATTCTGTTTATCCCGAACCGTATGAGACCGGATACTATAACTGCAAGCAGGCGGTGCTTCAAGGCACTCTGATCAACGAAGCGCAGATCCGCGTCGTCATCAAAGCGATCTACGACGATCATCCGGAGATTTTCTGGATCACCTCGACCTTCGGCTATCTGATCGATAAGAGCAACAGTAATACGATCGTACAGCTCCATTCCGATTTCTCTCCCGAGGACGTCAGCCGCGCGGTACGGGAGACCGGTGAGATCATCGATACCTATCTTGCCGATACGCCCGCCGGTCTGTCCGACTACGAGCTTGAAAAAATGGTCCACGATGATATCATCGATATGTGTTCCTACAACTCCGATGTCGCGCTGGCGGGAACCTCCGACGGATATGAGAAGTATTATACGATCTACGGCGTTCTCAAAGAACACCAGGCGGTGTGCGAAGGCTACGCGCGTACATTCGAGCTGCTGCTGAATCTGCTCGGCGTGGAGTGTGTCGGTATCACCGGTATGGCGCAGGGCGGCGAAAACGGCGAAGAAGAGCTGCACATGTGGAACGCGGTGAAGATCTCCGACAAATGGTATCT
>CAZPOG010000243.1:0-2507 GCA_964588105.1 uncultured Ruminococcus sp.
TATCATAGAGCTCTTTGGGAGTGTACGCCTTGAAGTCGAGATCGGCTTCGGTCTCTTTGTCGTTGTAGACGGTGTTCATCCTCGCGTAGTCGATGTCATAACGGTCTCTGAGTTCCTTGCCGAGATCACAGCAGGAGTCGGATAAGATTTTGATAGGTCTCATAAAAGTCTTCCTTTCATATACCGATTTTTACACTACAATGATACGCTATTCCGCTGTTTTAGTCAATGAAACATAAGTAGAAAATTACACACCTGTGTATTTTTGCTTTTGTATATTTTGAATAGTGTTGTTGTGATCTTATCGTGGAAAATAACGTTGTCTATGCCGCTTTTTCGCAAAAGGAAAATTACCTCTTGCATTTTTCAAAGAAATGTGATATGATACCAATTACGGAAAAACCGTATATGCGCTGATAGCTCAGCTGGATAGAGTGACTGGCTACGAACCAGTAGGTCGGGGGTTCGAGTCCCTTTCAGCGCGCTTTTAAAGGCTTAGTCCCCAAAACGGGGACTAAGCCTTTAAACATTTTGATGGGGACTCGAACCCTGAGAGGGTAGAGCCGTGAAGAAAACAGTCCGGTGGACTGATTTTAGGCTCGAAGCCCGAAGGAGCTATGCTCCGAGGGTGGAAGGATTTTCAAAGAAAATACATCGTCCCTTTCAGCGCGCCAAAGCGAAAATCCTGTCACAACGTGGCAGGATTTTGTTTATATTATTCATTTTCAGTCTTAAGTCTTCAGTTTTCAGTTTCTGCGTACAGGATTTTCTGAATGCGCTGTGATGATTTGCGTTAACTATATACTGCCGGATCATCAATACCAGTTAAAAATATAATAGTTGCCGCCGCCTTCGGTGATCATTTTATTCATCATCAGCGAGTATCTTTGTGCGCTGATCTGAGTATCGTTATACTCGAACTCGTATTTTTTGAAGGTATCCCATCCGCCGTCGGCGTTCGGAATCCATACGATCGCTTCGACAATCACGCCCGCCTTTTTTGTGAGCTCGATCTTGCGCTCTTGGATGATTCCGACCCCGTTAATGTTTGAGGTCATCAGGCAGACGATACCGTCGGAATCATAGTCGGCGGTGTAGATTCCTCGAAACCGTATCCATTTCTTTTCTTCCCGTTCGCTCCAATACGCGTACATACCGGTGTTTGTAGTGCTTTTCAGCAAGCCGTTCTCGGTAGTGACCGAAACAGAGTCGACCTCTTCCATATGAATATCGGGATTAGGCTCGGGTTCGATTCGAAGCTGGTCGTGCAGAACCATAGTAAAGTAGTCGTCTCCGTGTCCGTACTGATACATCCGCTTCGTATAGCTTCCGTTGTCGGATTCATCCTTCTCGTTCAATACCCTGCCGTTTAAATACTCGGCGTTTGTTTTATTTCCTTCGCGTTCGTTGATCTCGGTACGGGTCAGCGGAATATCTTCGTCATAGGTATAGGTGATGTTTGTCAGAACGTGCTCCGCGTCCTCGTAGCTGTCGAGTGAATCGAACAGCACGGGATAGCCATGCTCATCATATTCGATGGTCGTGGTCAGGGACAACTCCCACTCACCGGTTTCGTAGTCTTTTCCGTAAGCCTTGACGCCGCTGAGCAGTTTGTGCTCGATTTCGACAGGCTGCTCCGGTTCGGCGTCGATCGGCTCGCCGATCCCGTCGGGGCAGGGCAGCGACGCTAAGTATTCCTGAATATAGGTTGCGTCGAGGATAGTTACCTTGCTGTCACGGTCCACATCGGCGGCATTCTCGTTGAAGGAAGAAGTCTCGATACTCGCGAGCTTTTTCTGGATTGCGGTCGCGTCCATAACGGTCACGTTGCCGTCACTGTCCGCGTCGCCGAGGATAAACTCTCTTTCTTTTGCCGAAGCGGAAAAGCTCACCACAACAGCGGATGCCAGTATCGCCGTTGTCAGTAATACGGCTAAAAAGCCTTTGAATGTTTTCATATCAAATCACCTTTTGTTTTTCGTTTGTGCGTTTGATGGTTTTTTCTGTTATATTATATCATATTTACCTATTGTTTGCAATCGCTTCACAAATCTATTTGGATCATTCTTCCCTCAAACAATAACCCGGACAACAGCTTTGCCGTCATCCGGGTTTATCAGGGAAGTAATGGTTTTATTATTTTACCGCCGCAAAGCCGTTCTCGAGGTCGGCGATGATATCGTCAATGTGCTCGGTGCCGATGGAAAGGCGGATGGTGTTCTCGAAGATACCGGTTTCGTTGAGCTCCTCGGTGGAAAGCTGAGAGTGGGTGGTGGAGGCGGGATGGATCACAAGGCTCTTGACGTCCGCGACGTTCGCGAGCAGGGAGAAGATCTTGAGGTTGTCGATGAACTTCCATGCTTCTTCTCTTCCACCCTTGATCTCGAAGGTAAAGATGGAGGCGCCGCCGTTTGTGAAATATCTCTCGTATAACGCATGATCGGGATGATCGGGGAGAGAGGGGTGGTTGACCTTTTCGACCAGCGGATGATTCTTCAGATATTCGA
>CAZPOG010000244.1:0-2493 GCA_964588105.1 uncultured Ruminococcus sp.
CCGGCCTTCCAACCGCGTCGACAACATTGACGATGTATTCCGGCTTATCGGGATTGGTCGGGGTGACGTCAACATGTACGACGTCGCCCTCTCTGGCGCGGTAACGATCAGCGGTGATCTCACCGTCTTCCGATTCTTCGATCAAGACCTTATATACCGTATCGACTGTGAAGGAGATATGTACATCACCGTCGTGCTGAAATTCGGTTTCAACATCACGGTATTCATTGATGATGCTAAGATCCAGTTCCTGAGACCTCGTATCGTCGTCATCGTCGACATATGTCATCGTCATTCCGATAACATGGCAGGGAAAATCATGCCACTCTTCCTTTAAGCAGGCTCTGATCGTGATCACATCTTCGAAGGAATCAAATGTGAAAGTCGGACCTTCTACGGGTTCTCCGTTCACCTCTGCCTCGATATCAATATACCGGGAAAAATCACCGTATGTCGTGTCATACGTGAACGGATCGATCGTGACCGTATAATCATCGAATTCATCCGCAAACGCCGTCAGCGGCACTGCCGTTAACAGCACCGTCAGAATCAGCAATAAGCATATTGATTTCATGAGCAGCTTCATGTTCTTATCCTCCGAAAGAGTCAGATTTTGGCCTCGGGTATTATAAAATTACGCATAACTATCCAAATTACACTTATACATTATTGATTATACAATACTTTTTAGCAAAAATCAACATAAATATTTGTAATACTCCATTCAATTTTGTAATGAATTCTCTCTATACAATAAAAAATACGCGCGGACGACGATCCGCGCGCAGGTTTTTGGCGATATTCTCAAAATACCGTGTTATTCGTAGTAGTCGGCGATACGGCGAAGCTTGCGTTCTGCCGTTCTGATATGACGGGAGACGGTAGAGGTCGAGAGCATAAGCGTTCTCGCGATCTCTCTCATCTTCATGCCTTTGAGATAATATAAGATCAGGCAGCTGCGCTGACGATCGGTCAGTTCTTCTCTGATAGCGCGGGTGAGAATCCTCTTCATCCTTTCTCTCTGAAGACGGTTGGTCTCTCCTCCCTGATACAGCGAAAACGCGATCAGATCCGCGTTGGTATCATCAAAGAATACTGTACTACGCCGCATGGGCGTCCTCCTTATGGGCGCGTTCGCGCAATGTAGCGGCGCATCTCATCAGATCATAGTAGATCATGCGGTAGCTGATGATCTGCTCGTTGAGCGTTTTCTGTTCATCTTTGGACGCTCCTTTGAGCATTTTCTTCTTGCGTTCAATCACATTCAAAATCTTCTTCGCTTCTCTGTCATACTGCTGTGACCATTCAAGATAATCAATCATTTTTTCGATATAGCTTCCTTTCGTCATTCATGGGCGGAGATAATGCGTCAAACAACAGGAGTCAGGTATTATTTGATACAAGTTCCGCAAAATAATCCGTATTCGTTCGAGCCGGGGCCTTTGCTCTGATCTTATTTTAACACATTTTTGACACAACATCAATAGATTTTCGAAAATTTGTTCTAATTTTTCCGCAAAAAATATCGCGGTGAATCACCGCGACGGTTGTTTTATAAAAGCTGATCGGTCGGTTTAGGCTTTGCGGGCGCCGACTCATCGGGAAGCTCAACGATCCTCTTGTCGATGTTGACGCCGGAATAAGTCCTCTTGAAGGTGATGCGTCCTTCAAACTCTCTTCTGCACCAGAAGCAACGAAAACGCGCGCGAAAGCTCTTGTTCTTTAGCTTCCACTTGGTTCTTCTTCTTGCTTTTCTGCCGCATTGGTCACAGACAAAGAACATCTCTCTGTTGTCGATCTGGGGATCCTTCATATCACAGATCGCGTAGTTCTTGAAGGTGATCTTGCGATAGAACTCTTCATCCACACGCTCGGTGCATTTGGAGAGAAGGTATTCATCATACAGCTTCTCAAAGCAGAGATAAGAGAGCTTCGCGTCGGAAAGCGCCCTGTGGAGCGTCTCCTCCTCAAAGGTGATCCCGATCAGTTCGGCGCAGGTGGAAAGCCCGAGCATCTTGGCGCGGTCATGGTAGTCCAGCGCCTCCTGACAATAGACCTGAAGGTTGCAGTAATACGGAATAAAATCATGAGATTCGTTGCCGAAATAATACTTGCAGTTCTCCATCAGCACCAAAATATCGCTCAGCCCCCATGTCAGAAGTATACTTTGTCCCGCAAACTTCCTGAACTGAGACATCACATGGGTGAAGGTGTTATGACTTTCGGACAGCTCCTCATAGGTAATGTGCGTCAAAGCGGAGACATGAGAATTGAGCTTCTTCGAGATCTGAGGGGTGACAAGCTCCGAGAAGGTGTCGATGATATTCAGTTTTTCGTCCAGCTTGACGGCGCCGAACTCAATGATCTCATTAAAGAATTTGTGCCGTTTCTTTGAGTAGGTACCGTTAAACTCTAAATCAAGAATAACGTAGTTCATAATAATAGTGAAAAATGAATAATGAATGATGAATAATGGAGGTGACTCGCTTCGCT
>CAZPOG010000245.1:0-2484 GCA_964588105.1 uncultured Ruminococcus sp.
CGGATCACTGGGTGACAAAGTCGTCGGCAGGCATTCCTCAGAAGAATTGGCGTCATATCTGAACTGTGAGCTGTATCTCTATGACGAGAGCACCGCTCACTGTGTCTTTGACGAGGCGCCGGACTATAAAGAAAGAATATTGGATTTTATCAATCGGAATTCATAATCATATACGGGAAAGGAGTCTTGTTATGGACGAAAGAACAAGATATCTCAGCTTGCTTTCACAGAAGTACCCGACCCCGCGCTCGCTGTCACGCGAGATCATCAACCTGTCCGCGATCCTCAACTTGCCCAAGGGTACCGAACATTTTATGAGCGATATCCACGGCGAGTATGAGGCGTTCTGTCACATCCTCAACAACTGCTCCGGCGTGATCAGAGAGAAAGCGGATATGCTCTACGGCGAAACGCTTTCTAAGCAGGAGATCAGCGAGATCTGCACCCTGATCTATTATCCGAAGGAGAAGCTTGCGCTGGTCAAATCACAGAAGAAGGCGGATACACAGTGGTATCTGACGTCTGTGAATCGCCTGATCGAGATCGCCCGCGTGCTGTCGTCCAAGTACACCCGCTCGAAGGTGCGCAAGGCGCTGCCGGAAGATTACGCCTATATCATCGATGAGCTGCTCCATGCCCAGAAGGATGAGGACGACAACCAGATCCTTTACCATCAGAAGATCCTTGATACGGTCATCGCGATCGATCCGGATGACTTTATCATCGCGCTTTCCGCGCTGATCAAAAGATTGGCGGTTGATCGTCTGCATATCGTCGGCGATATTTTTGATCGCGGCGCGCGCGCCGAGCGGGTGCTCGATCTTCTTACCAAACATCATTCTCTTGATATCGAATGGGGCAACCACGACATTCTCTACATGGGAGCCGCTTGCGGGAATGAAGCGTGTATCTGCAACGTTGTCAAAAACGCGATCAAATATAACACCGTGAATACGTTAGAGAGCGGTTACGGCATCAGCCTGCGTGATCTGACGCTTTTCGCCCAGAAGACCTACCGCACAGAAGACCCCATGCAGGCGGCGCTGAAGGCGATCACCGTGATGACCTTCAAGCGCGAGGGTCAGCTGATAAAGTCTCATCCCGAGTATGAGATGGACAATCGCCTGATCCTTCACACCGTCGACAGAGAACATCATACCGCGCTCTGCGAGGGCGTTTTGTATCCTATCAACGACGATGACTTCCCCACACTGGATCCGCAGGATCCCTATCGTCTGACTCCCGAAGAGAAGCAGGTCCTCTACACATTGGTAGCGGCATTTCTCGGCAGCGAAAAGCTCAGAGAGCACACCGCGTTTTTATACGAGAAAGGCGGTATGTATCAGAATTACAACGGCAATCTTCTCTATCACGGCTGTGTCCCGATGAAGGAAGACTGCTCATTCGATACCGTCGACGTATTGGGAGAAAAGCTCAGCGGCAAGGCGCTTTTTGACCGCTGTGATACGGTAGCGAGAGACGCGTTCTTTAGACAAAGCGGCAATCACAGAGAGATCGACTTTATGTGGTATCTGTTCAGCGGCGAGAAGTCGCCCCTGTGCGGCAGAAACATCAAGTCCTTTGAGCGCGCCTATGTTGATAACAAAGAAGCGTGGCATGAGGAGAAGAATCCCTACTACCGCTTCTACTATGAAAAAGCGACCTGCGATAAGATCCTGCGGGAGTTCGGCTTGAACGCCGAAAATTCCCACATCATCAACGGCCATACGCCGGTCAGGACCGTTAAGGGCGAGCTGCCTGTCAGGGCTGACGGAAAGCTGTTTGTGATCGACGGCGGCTTCTGTGAGAAGTATCATGACACCACCGGAATCGCGGGCTATACCCTGATTTATAACTCCCACGGCATGAGGCTCAAAGCCCATCTTCCGTTTGAGAGCGTCGGCAAGGCGATCGGACAGGACAGGGACATCCGTTCCAGCTCCAGTATCGTCGAGACCGAACGCCGCCGCGTGATGGTAGGGGACACCGACGACGGCAGAAAGATCCGCAAGGATATCGAAGACCTCTATGATCTTCTCTACCGCTATCGCTGTGGAGAACTGCATACCAAGTGAATGGATTCTTTTGATGATTAATCAGATAATGAGGTGAAAACATGCCTGAAGCTTATTATAAAGACGCCCAAAAGCTCGCGCAGAAAGAATACCGCGCATATATGTCAAAGGGCTGGTCGCCTACGCTGCCCGCTCTCGACGATTTTCTGGATCCTTCGATGACGGCGGGGGAGATTCCGCTGGGGCTGATCGAGATCCCTATCGAAAAGATCATCGGTACCAAGACCCGCGGCAGGGTCAACGCTTTCGCGCCGAATTTTATGCCGATATTGGAAGAGGGCACCGAGTTTGCCGTCAAATGGCAGAAGCTCTGTCAGGCGCATGTGACCGAGGGTATCCGCGATCCCATCACGGCGTACGAGTATATGAACCGCTACTATGTGATGGAGGGCAACAAGCGCGTCAGCGT
>CAZPOG010000246.1:0-2462 GCA_964588105.1 uncultured Ruminococcus sp.
AACGGAAAGGCCTAAAAGTTCTCTGAGCTCCTTGATACGAGAAGCCATCTCTCCTATTTTGTAGTCTAAAGCGGTCATCTTTCTCATAATACAATCCCTTTCCCAAAAGTTGTTTCAAGAAGATAATACACTCGGGTGCGGGCAGAGCCCGCCCATAACTCTTCACTCTTCACTATTCTCTCTTCACTAATAAAAAAGAGCACCCGTCCCAAAGTTATGACTTTGAGACGAGTGCGTAAACACCCGCGGTACCACTCAAATTGCGCGCTGATATCTCAGCATCGCCACTCAGGGTCTGACAACCCGTATACCTTTACGCAGTAATCACGGAGGAGTTCTACTAACGCAAAACGCTTTCTTCTCCCCGGCTCAAAAGCTACAAACACAGAAGCCATCACAGAAACTCACACCAACCGTTTCTTCTCTGAGTGACAACAGACTGCGCCCTCTTCGTCATCGCCTTTAAATTTGCATTTAATAATGTATCACAACTTTTGGTATTTGTCAATAAGAATCATTGATAAAATTTGGAGGTTATGACGAATGTTTTTCGTCATATTATAACTTGTTACGCTGAATTTTGCCGCTGATGGTCTTGGGCAGAGAATCACGGAACACAACGATCCTCGGGTATTTATACGGAGCGGTGTGGGTCTTGACATAGTTCTGGATCTCTTTCTTGAGCTCTTCAGTAGGCTCTGTATCCTTGACGAGAACAATGGAGGCTTTTACCACCTGACCTCTGATCTCATCGGGAGCGGCAGATACACCGCACTCGAGGACATAAGGCAGCTCCATGATAACGGACTCGATCTCAAACGGTCCGATACGATAGCCGGAAGACTTGATAACGTCGTCGATTCTGCCGACATACCAGTAGTAACCGTCTTCATCACGCCATGCGGTATCTCCGGTATGATACATACCGTCATGCCACGCATTCTTTGTCGCTTCTTCGTTTCCGTAGTACTCTTTGAAAAGGCCGCAGGGAACGCGCCTGTCGGTTCTGATAACGATCTCACCGGGTTCGCCGTCGGGAACGGGATTACCGTCGGGATCAACGATATCGACGTCATATCCTGGGATCGGCTTGCCCATAGAACCGAGCTTCGGAACGGTACCGAAAAGGTTGCCGATAGTAAGCGTCGTCTCGGTCTGACCGAAGCCTTCCATGATCCTGAGTCCTGTCGCGCGTTTAAATTGGCGGGAAACCTCGGGGTTGAGCGCCTCACCGGCGGTTGTCATATGAACGATCGAAGAAAGGTCATACTTGGAGATATCCTCTTTGATCATCATTCTGAGCATTGTAGGCGGTGCGCAGAAGGTAGTGATGTTATACTTCTTGAACATCGGAAGGATGTCATCCGCGTGGAAGCGGTCGAAGTCATAGACGAATATCGCACCTTCTGAAAGCCACTGACCGTAAAGCTTGCCCCACAGTGCCTTACCCCAACCGGTGTCTGAAATCGTAAAGTGCAGACCGTCGGGATCAACACCGTGCCAATACTTAGCGGTAACATAGTGACCCAGCGCGTACTTGTAGCTGTGCGCCGCGATCTTAGGATATCCTGTCGTACCGGACGAGAAGAACATTACCATCGTATCGTCGCCGCAGGGAGTATCTACCGTACGATAGAAATGAGCGGAAAACAGATCAAATTCTTCATCGAAGTTGCGCCAGCCGTAGCGGGAACCGCCGACAAGCACCTTGGTCTTGAGTGTCGGAGAGGTCTTCTGCGCTTCATCGACCGCATCGGCAACAACGCCGTCAGCAGTAGCGACAATGGCGGAAACGCCTGCCGCGTTAAAGCGGTATTCAAAGTCGTGCGCGAGCAGCTGGTTGGTCGCAGGGATCGCGATAGCGCCGAGCTTATGCAGTCCGAGGATCGCAAACCAGAACTCATAATGGCGCTTCAAAACGAGCATCACGCGGTCGCCCTTCTGGATACCGAGGCTCTTAAAGTAGTTTGCCGCCTGGTTGGACTTGCGCTTCATATCGTTGAAGGTAAAGCGGCGCTCAAGTTTATTCTTATCGATATGCAGCATCGCAAGCTTATCGGGATTCATTTTCGCAATCGCGTCAACACAGTCAAACGCAAAGTTGAATTTATCTTCGTTCTTAAAACTGATCGCCTTGAGATAACCGTTCTCATCCTCGATAGTACGTACAAACTGTTCGGAAACAACGGACTTCTTAGCGATATGCGCGCGCATCAGCTCGTCTTCCTTCTCCTCGTGCTCCTTGTCGCCGGGGAGAATGATCGCCATAAAGGTGCAGTCCTTGCCGTCTACCGCGATCATGCCGTGAGGAGTAGATGAATTATAATAGATCGAATCGCCCGCGGCAAGGGTCTCGGTATGCTCGCCGATCTGGATCTTCATCTTGCCGGAGATCACATAGTCAAACTCCTGACCGTTGTGCTTGGTCGTATGGATCGGCTTGGAAAGGAGCGCTTCGTTAT
>CAZPOG010000247.1:0-2440 GCA_964588105.1 uncultured Ruminococcus sp.
GAGGTATCACTGCTTTTCGGTGTGACCGGTTCGGGCAAGACCTCCGTCTTCTTCAAGCTGATCGAGAACGCGATCGAAGAAGACAAGGACGTCATCGTGATGGTGCCGGAGATCGCGCTCACCCCACAGCTGATCTCACTGTTTAAGGCGCATTTTGATGACAAGGTAGCGGTATTCCATTCCGCGTTATCTTTGGGCGAACGTCTTGATGAGTATAAGCGTGTGCAAAAAGGCTTGGCGAAGATCGCTGTTGGTACCCGTTCCGCGGTGTTTGCGCCGTTTCAGAATCTCGGTCTGATCATCATGGACGAGGAGCAGGAACATACCTACAAGAGCGAGGGAAAGCCGCGCTTTCACGCGAGAGAGCTGGCAAAGTTCCGCTGTTCTTATCACAAGTGTCTGCTGCTTCTTTCTTCCGCCACGCCGAGTGTGGAGACCTTCTATAATGCTCAAAAAGGCGTCTATCACATGCAGACGCTATCTCACCGCTTTGGTGAAGCGACCCTGCCCGAGGTAGTTGTCGTCGATATGAACGAAGAGATGCAAAGCGGCAACACCAGCGAGCTGTCAAGTCCGCTTCTCGAAGCGCTCGAGGAGAATCTTTTTGAAGGCAGACAGTCGATATTGCTGCTTAATCGCCGTGGCTACAACACTTTCGTCACTTGCAAGAGCTGCAAGGAGACCATCACCTGTCCCAACTGTTCGATCTCGATGACCTATCACAACGCGAACAACCGCTTGATGTGCCACTACTGCGGCTATTCGATGGACTATGTCAGCGAGTGCCCCTCCTGCGGCAGTCATAATCTGCGATTTGTCGGCGCGGGGACCCAGAAGGCGGAGACTGATCTTGCGGAGATTTTTCCCGACGCAAGGATCCTTAGGATGGACACCGACGCCACCATGACGCGTTCTTCCCACGAGAAGAAGCTGACGGCATTCGCAAACGGCGAGTACGATATCTTGGTCGGTACCCAGATGGTTGCGAAGGGTCTGGACTTCCCGAACGTGACGCTGGTAGGCGTCTTAAACGCCGACCGTATGCTCTATCTCGACGACTACAGAAGCTATGAGAATACTTTTTCTCTATTGACGCAGGTGGTCGGACGCTCCGGCAGAGGCAGTAAAAAGGGCAGAGCGATGATCCAGACCTTTACCCCTGAGAATCCCATCATCGAGCTTGCGGCGCGTCAGGACTATCAAAGCTTCTACAATACCGAGATCGAGATCCGTAAGGGAATGCTGTATCCTCCCTTTGTGACGATGTGTCTGGTCGGTTTTGTCAGTGACAGCGCACGAAAGTCGCAGAACGCGTCAACACAGTTTATGCGTGAGATGACCTCGCTGCTGAGAGAACGCTATCCCGATATCCCTTTGCGGATTTTAGGGCCCGCTCCCGCGTCTGTGTTCAAAGTAGCGGGAAAATACCGTTATAAATTGATTTTAAAGTGCAGAAACGATAAATATTTCAGAGAGATGCTGTCAACCTTATTATCGGAGTTTTCCGGACATAAGGAGTATGCGGACGTCACCGTCTACGCCGATATGCATCCCTTGAACCTGTAAATAGTGCAGAGTGCAGAGTGCACAGTAAGGAAAGTGATAATATGGCGCTAAGAAATATCGTAAAAGAGGGCGACCCGATTTTAGAAAAGAAATGCCGCCCCGTAGAAAAATTTGATGAAAAACTCCACGCGCTTCTTGATGATATGGCAGAGACCCTCTATGAGTCCGGCGGCGTAGGCTTAGCGGGACCGCAGGTGGGTATCCTGAGAAGACTGTGCGTGATCGATGTCGGAGAAGGACTGTTTGAATTTATCAATCCCGAGATCATTGAGCAAAGGGGAGAGCAGGAGCGTGTAGAAGGCTGTCTGTCCTGTCCCGACCAGTATGGTATCATCATGCGGCCGGAATATGTCAAGACCAGATATTTCGACCGCTTTGGCAACGAGCAGTTCGTTGAGGGAGAAGAACTCTTCGCGCAGGCGATGTGTCATGAGTTCGACCACCTTGACGGGATCCTGTTCAAGACCAAAGTGAGTAGGATGCTCTCAAAAGAAGAACTTGAAGGAATGGAAGAAGAATGAGGATCATTTATATGGGAACGCCCGACTTCGCCGTCAAGCCGCTTCAGGCTTTACATCAGGCGGGATATGAGATCGTCGGCGTGTTCACCCAGCCCGATAAGAAAAAGGGAAGAAAACAGGAACTGACTCCTCCCGAGGTCAAGGTCTGCGCCGAGGAGTTAGACCTTTCGGTCTTTCAGCCGGATTCGCTCAACACAGACGAAGTCTTCTCTCTGATACAGTCGCTTGCTCCCGACGCGATTGTTGTCGCGGCATACGGCAAGATCCTGCCTAAGACGATTCTCGATTATCCGAAGCTCGGCTGTATTAACATCCACGCGTCACTTTTGCCGAAGTACCGCGGTGCGGCTCCG
>CAZPOG010000248.1:0-2430 GCA_964588105.1 uncultured Ruminococcus sp.
ATGTTATTTGGGCTGAGCGCCCGTGAAAAGACCGTAACAAATGAATATCTGCGCGCCTTCTACAGCCACTCAAACGAGCATCCCCACGGATGGGGGCTGGCGGTCATCAGCCGCGACAACGCCGCGATCGAGAAAGAGAGCGTCGAAGCGTCAAAGAGCAACTACCTCAAAGAACGCCTCAGCGAACCGATCGAATCCCGGCTACTGCTTGCCCATATCCGCTACGCGACCGTCGGCAACGTCGAGTATAAGAACTGCCATCCCTTCACCGGAAAAGACAGCCTCGGTCGCCGCTGGACACAGGTGCATAACGGCACCATCTTCGACTATCCCGCGCTGCTCAAGTATTTCAAAGTGCAGAACGGCGATACCGACTCCGAACGCATCTTCCTATACCTGCTCGATAAACTGGGCGACGCTCAGGAGCAAAAGGGCGGCGAGCTGAGCTTTGACGAGCGTTTTGACCTGTTCGATCAGATCATCTCGGATATGGCGAAGGGCAACAAGCTCAACTGGGTGCTGACGGACGGCAGGGATCTGTATGTCCACACCAACTGCAAAGATACCTTATATTATCTCGAAAAAGACGGCTGTGTGATCTTCGCCACCGTCCCGCTGACGGACGAAAAATGGCAGCCCGTGCCGTTTACCACCCTGCTCGCCTACCGTGACGGAAAGCTCGTCAGAACCGGTACCAACCACGGCAACGAATACATCGAAGACCCCGAACACCTGAAATTCCTGTATCAGATCTTCGCGGATCTGTAATCATTCACGCTGTCATTCCGAGGAGTCGGCAATCCTGCCGACGACGTGGGAATCCCACAAACAGGGAATGATACGTCGGATAACCACTATGTGGGATTGCCACGGGGATAAATCCCCTCGCAATGACATTGTATCAAGAGGTCATTATGACAAAAGAATTCATCCTACAAAAACTATATGAAAAATATATCCGTCCGACAGAGGGCAACACCGATCGCTTCATCGGCGTCGAGATCGAAATGCCGATCGTCAACCTGAACCGTCAGGCGGTCGATTTCGCCGTGATCCATGAGCTGACCAAGCGATTCTGTGAGCGCTTCGGCTTCACCGTTGCCGGTATCGACGACGAGGGAAACGCCTACTGCGCTCAGAAAAAAGAGAACGGGGACATCCTCTCCTACGACTGCTCCTATAACAATCTGGAGCTGTCCTTCGGCAGAGAACATGATCTGAATATCATCCACAACAGGTTCCATGAATACTATGCGTTCATTCAACAATACTTTGAGCCTTACCGCTATACGCTGACCGGTATGGGTGTGAATCCCTACCGCAAATACAACCGCAATTTCCCCGTCCCGAACGGCAGATACCGGATGCTGTACCATCACCTGCACAGCTACCGGAAATACGAAGGGCTGATGGACTTCCATCCGTTCCCGGAGTTTGGCACCTTCTCATCCGCCTCGCAGGTACAGCTGGACGTCAACGCCGACAGGCTCGTGCAGACGCTCAACGTGATGAACCGCCTCGAACCGCTCAAAGTCCTGCTGCTGTGCAACTCCGTCATGCCGGATTATGACAAAGATCTGCTGTGCTGTCGCGACGTCTTCTGGGAGAAAAGCACCCACGGTATCAACCCTAAGAACATCGGGATGTATGACGCGGAACTCGGCACGCTCGATGATGTGCTGGATTATATCGCCGGCACCTCCATCTACTGTGTGGAGCGCGGCGATAAGTACATCAACTTCACGCCGGTGAACATCGTGGAATTTCTCCAGTCGGATTCCGTGACCGGTGAATACTACGATAACGGCGTTTATCGGGAGATCACCGTCGAGCCTGATATCGGGGATCTCAAAACGCTCAGGACGTTCAAGTTCGAGGATTTGACCTTCCGCGGTACGATCGAATACCGTTCCTCCTGCACCCAGCCGATCTCTTCCTCGATGGCGCTGCCGGCGCTCCAGATCGGACTGCTCGAAAAACTCGATGAACTGGATAAATTACTGCGAAATGACGACGCCGTCTATCAGCACGGATATTCTCCGAAACAGCTACGGGAAATGCTGATCCGCCGACCGCTGCCCGATTTCATCGACAAGGATCGCCTATATGATCTGCTCGGACAAATCGTCGATCTGGCGGCAGACGGGCTGAAAGATCGCAACCTTGGCGAAGAAAAATACTTAGCGCCCCTCTATGACCGCATCGCACGCCGCGAAACACCCGCAGAAACCATGCTGAACGCCCCTGATAGCGGCACATCCATGGAAGATGTTATCCAACAATTTGCAAAGGTATAATAGATAAGCCTCTGTAAGGGAACGAACCCCTACAGAGGCTTTTGCTATGTGACAATATTCAACCGATGAAAAACTGCGACCAGTACAGTACGCCGCTGCTTTCATAACAGCCTACGCCGATCTTGGTAAAGGA
>CAZPOG010000249.1:0-2425 GCA_964588105.1 uncultured Ruminococcus sp.
AAACTGCGCTGTGACAAGCTGGTGCTGACCGCGCCGAAACCCTTGTGCGAGATACAGGCAAAGGCGCTGTGTGGAAACTGCCGCGGTATCTATTATATTTCCGAAAACGAATTATCGATCAAAATGGAGAATTCCTATGCTGAACGAAACTGAGTTAAAAAAAGCGTTGAACGCCGGACAGGTGAAGAATCTGTACATGGTTTTCGGCGAGGAGAAGATGCTCGTCAAGATGTCTTCTGAGCTGATATTAAAGAAGATCGGCAAGGGCGAGCTTTCCGAGTTTAATTATCATGTGTTTGATTCTACCGCCGATATCTATGATATCAACGTCGCCTGCTCGATGATTTCTTTCCTTTCCGAGATCAACGTTGTGCGTATCAACGATATGAATATCGACAAGCTCAAGGCGGCTGACTTCAAAGCGCTGATGAGCGTGGTGGAGAACCTTCCCGAGAAGACGGTGCTGATCTTTGTGATGCAGACGCTGGAGCTGACCTCCAAGTCAGCAGGCGCGCAGGCAAAGAAACTTATCAACTATATCGACAAGCACGGCTGTTGTGTAGAGCTTTCTAAGCGCTCCCAGATGCAGACCGAGCGTCAGCTGCTCAGCTGGGCAAAGGCGGGCGGCTGTGAGATGAGAGGGGAGACTGCCGACTATCTGATCCGCTGTGTCGGAAACAACCTCACCATTCTCAACAATGAGTTAAAGAAGCTCTGCGCTTACGCGGACGGCGGTGAGATCACCATGGAGATGATCGACGAGCTCTGCCCGAAGAATTTAGAAGCCAAGATCTATGATCTTTTTGACTATGTCATCGCGGGCAACGCCGACAAGAGCATGAATATTCTGAGAACCCTATTTGACCAGAGAACGGAGCCGGTTTATGTCTGTACCGTGATCGCGGGGGCGTATGTCGACGCCTACCGCCTGAGAGTCGGCACCCAGAGCGGGATGAAGCCGGCTGAAACGATGAAGAGCTTTGCGATGAAAAAGCCCGAGTGGGCGGTCAACAAAATCCTCAGACAGACCAAGAATGTCACCACATCGGCGCTGAGAAAATCGATCGATGAGATCACCGACGTTTCCGTGCGGCTGATCTCCGTCAACACCAACGCGCAGGCCGAGGTAGAGCGGCTTGTCGTCAAGCTGTGCCTTATGTCACAGGATCGCAGCGATGCTTAAGAAGCTGCGGCTCAAAGAAGCCGTCATCGTCGAGGGTCGATACGACCGGATCAAGCTGTGTGAGCTTATCGCGAGCCCCGTGATCGAGACGGGAGGCTTTCGCGTGTTCAAGGATAAGGAGAAGCAGCGTCTGATATCACGGATCGCTCAAAAGCGCGGGATTCTGATCCTGACGGACTCTGATGCTGCGGGCTTTGTGATCAGGAATTTTCTCAAAGGAATAATTCCTTTAGAGAATATAAAAAACGGATATGTCCCCGAGATCATCGGCAAGGAGAAGCGCAAGCCCGCGCCGTCCAAGGAAGGCTTGCTCGGGGTAGAGGGGATGGAGCTTGCTGTCCTCAGAGAAGCGATCAAAAAAAGCGGCGCAACTATTCTCGGCGAAGAACCCCCTGAGAACAGAACAATGATCTCCAAGAGCGATCTGTACGATCTCGGTCTCTCAGGCAGAGAGAATTCCAAGATCCTGCGCGAGGAGCTTTTGTCATCTTTAGGTCTGCCGAAATATCTCTCGACCAACGCCCTCGTCGACGCCCTCAACTGCCTCTATACAAAAGAAGAATTCGAAGCGTATATGAATACCGTAGGGAAGGGTCTTGACCCTTCCGATAATTGATGTTGTCGATTGGTTGCGGAACGATGTGGGCATCGTTCCCTACATCTCTATGTAGCGTCGGTTCAATACCGTAGGGCACGATGCCCACATCGTGCCGAGATTGTCCGAGCGCAGCGAGTAACCTTCATCATTCATTTTTCAGTCTTCATTTTTCAGTTTTCAGTAAAAAAATCAGGCCGCCCTCAGGCGGCCTTTTTTTCGTTTGAATTATTCCATTTCCCAGTTGTGCCACACGTTCTGGATATCGTCGTTATCCTCGAACATGTCGAGCATCTTCTGCATCTGGGTCTGGGTGTCGGGATCGTCGATCTTGACATAGTTGGAGGGAACCTGCTCCACTTCTGCGGAAGCGAATTCATATCCCTTTGCTTCCAGATCTTCTCTGACGGCGCTGCAGTCGTCGGGCTCGGTATAGACGGTGAAGATGTCCTCATCCGCCTCAAAGTCCGCGGCGCCAGCTTCCAAAGCGTCCTCCATCACGGCGTCTTCGTCCTTGTCGAGGTCTTCGCGCTCGATCACCAGCACGCCCTTCTTCTCAAACATGAAGGATACGCAGCCGGGAGTGCCCATGTTGCCGCCGAACTTGTCAAAGTAGTGTCTGACTTCGCCCGCGGTACGGTTGCGGT
>CAZPOG010000250.1:0-2384 GCA_964588105.1 uncultured Ruminococcus sp.
TGGGTCACTAATTCCAAAAGCCTCAAAATATCCGGTCTGTAAATTCTCAAGATATTCACCGTTGGGAGAGTTTGGAGAGAAGTTTTCGGGTGCGATAAATACAAATGGAACCGGGCCCCAATTGTTACTGGTCATTTTTGCGCTGACATCTATTCCGTTCCACCAACTATCTGTCGAGCTTTTATAAAAAACCTTAGCAATCGTTTTTGCTGCATCTGATCTTGTGCCGTATGGCTGAAACACCATTTGTGCCTTGCCTGTTCTTGTTGAGTCACTCGAAATATCCCAGCCCTCTGTTGTGTTTTTTATCGAAACACTTCCTACGCAGTAATACATATCACTCATGGCATATCCCCAAGAGCCTGCATTGAACGACGGAGTTCCGGATGAGTACGGTTTCCAATATTGGTTTTCATATTTATTGAAGCCCCAGCTATCAAAGGTCGGCAAAGAATGGTCTTTTCCTACAACGCTCCACGCTTCATTGATGATATCAGTTTCCGAATAAAGAATCCATGGACTGAGTTTTACTGTTATTTTATATGTATAACCATCAGTATCTTCTGTGTCATACGAGAATTCAGTCCATTCAATTCCTGTAGTGTGCGGTTCTGTCTCAGCAATAGTTTCTCCCTCTGTCTCCGTTTCGGTAGGCTGTTCGGTTTGGGTTATTGTTGTTTCCCCAACTGCATCAGTAGATGCTGTGTATTCATTTGTGTTGTTGGTTGAATTTGAACAGCCGACCAGCAATGCTATCATCACGGCTGTGATAATAATTGATAATACCTTTTTCATGTTCTTTCCTCCTTGGATAAAAAACGGTGGTCGCCGATAGCGACATTGATACAATCCCTCACCCGCTCATGCGGAAGCTCCCTTTACCAAAGGGGAGCCTAACAAAAAAGGCGCACGACCCGCAAGCCGTACGCCAAAAAACACGAGGCTTCGAATCGTCGCCAAACAATTGTAAATATCAGCATAACCATACACGTATTTCCAAAATAGCGGTAGGTGTCTAATAGTTGAGCCCGTGTTTTTTACAAAAGCAAAAAACACCACGCAACTATTATGGAAACAGAGTGCACAGTTATACAAGGATATGCCGATGATTCAATTTACAATTGTTGGCAACTCTATCGTAACATATCCGCCCCTTTTTTGCAACTGTTATCTGAAAAAATAGATGATTCTATTGTAAGAACTTTCCTCTTGTGCTACAATGAAGAAAAGAATTTTCGGAGGTGCGTTATGAGCGTTACGATGACTGAAAGAAGAATACCCTCTACCGACGGGATCCATGAGCTGTATACCCGCGTTTATACCCCCGACGGCGAGATCAAAGCGATCTTCCACGTGGTACACGGTATGACCGAGCATATCGGCAGATATGACGGATTTTTGGATGCAATGGCTCAGAAAGGCTATCTGACCTTTGCTTTCGACAACCTCGGCCACGGCAATACCGCAAAGGACGACGCAGAGCTGGGCTTTATTGCGCATGAGGACGGCTACAAATATATGGCGGAGGATGTATATGCCTCCGCGCAGATTATCAAGAAGGAGTACGGCGAGGATCTGCCCTACTATCTGATGGGTCACTCGATGGGCTCGTTCATCGTCCGCTATGCGACCCAACTGCATCCCGATCTGCCCGACAAGCTGATCATCATGGGCACCGGCGGTCCCAATCCCGCCACCACTCCCGGCATCGCGATGATCAATATCATCAAGGTGTTTAAAGGTGAAAAAGCGAAATCTCCCTTCATCCAGAATATGGCGTTCGGCGCGTACAACAAAGGGCTCGAGGGTCCCGGAGACTGGCTTTCTAAAGATCCCGAGGTGCGGAAGAAATATGATGCGGACAAGTTCTGCAACTACTTCTTCTCCCTCTCCGCGTACAAAGACCTTTTGACACTCAACAAGATCGTCAACATCGACGCGTGGTTCAAGAGCATGCCGAAGGAGCTCCCCATCCTGATGCTCTCCGGCGCGGACGATCCCGTCGGCGATCACGGCAGAGGCGTGAAGGTCGTCTATGACAAGCTCAAACAACAGGGTGCGAACGTACAGCTCAAGCTCTATAGAAACTGCCGTCACGAGATCCTCAACGATGATTCCCGCGAAGAAGTCATCGCGGATATCGCGAAATTCTTGGGATAATGTTTTCGCCTTCCTCCTATGAGGGAGGCGCTTTTTTTGAAAAAAGAATTTTAGTCATTCCTCATTCCTAATTCCTAATTCCTCATCAGGGATATCTTTGTACAACTTGTCCCTTGCAAAAAAACCGTGATAAGGTATAATATTACTTGTCAGATTAGGGCAGAACATTGGGAGGTTTTTATGGAAAAGAGAGAACAAATCTATGAGGGCAAGGCAAAAAAGGT
>CAZPOG010000251.1:0-2377 GCA_964588105.1 uncultured Ruminococcus sp.
CAAAGAAAGTGATCGTATCGAAGCGATGCGCGAGGAGCTGGCAAAGCTGGGGGTTGAAATGGCAGCGGCAGACAACGCTGTTTCGATCTGGGGCAAGCTCACCCCGCCGAGAGAGCCGCTGTCCGGTCACAACGACCATCGCATCGTGATGGCGCTGTCGGTGCTTCTGACGGTGACCGGCGGCGTGATCGAGGGAGCCCAAGCGGTGGAGAAGAGTTTTCCTGACTTTTTTGACAGACTCAGAGACTTAGGAGTGGATTTAGAATATGGAATGGATCAGTAATTCAAGGATTTTGATCGTTGGTTTGGGCTTGATCGGCGGCAGCTACGCTCGCGCCTTAAAGCGTCTGGGCTTTCATGTGACCGCGATCGACACCCGCAAAGCGGCGATCGACTACGCGTTAGAGAATCATATCATAGACGACGGCTATACCGAGGTGGAAAAAGACATCGTCGGCTCCGCGGACGCGGTGATCTTCGGTCTCTATCCGAAGGTGTTCAAGGAGTGGATCGCTCAGTTTCAGTCCTATTTCAAGCCCGGCGCGATGATCACCGACGTTACCGGCGTCAAGTCATGTATCGTATATGATATCCAGGATATGCTGCGTGACGACGTCGAGTTTATCGCTTCCCATCCGATGGCGGGTAAAGAGGTCTACGGCGTGGAGAATTCCGACGACGCGATCTTCCGCGGCGCGAATTTTATCATCGTGATGACGGACAAGAATACTCCCCAGGGTGTTCGCTGGATCGGCGGGCTGGGCAGGATCCTCGGTTTCTCGCGGATCTCGGTGCTTTCTCCCGAAGAGCATGACGAGATGATCGGCTATCTTTCTCAGCTGACCCACTGTATTGCGGTGTCGCTGATGACCTGCTCCGACAACGAGCATCTGGTCGACTACACCGGCGACTCTTTTAGAGATCTCACCCGTATCGCGAACATCAACGAGGATATGTGGTCTGAGCTTTTCTTACTCAACAAAGAACCTCTGTTAAAATATATGGATATCTTTATCGACGAGTTTTCCTCACTCAGAGATATGATTGCAAACGGGGACACAGAAAATATGAAAGAGCGTATGCGCCTGTCCACGAAGAGACGAGCATACTTTAATAAATAGTTTTGTCATTGCGAGCCCTTTAGGGCGCGGCAATCCCCTTCGCATAGAAACCGGTAGTAGTTATAGGGGGATTCTCACGGGGCTGAAGCCCCTCAGAATGACAATTGAAAAAGGGAGGTATATACCATGAAAATGCATATGGATTTTGAGAAGAAGCTGACGATCCCAATGGAGGCGAAAAAGCTCTATCCGCTGGATGAGAAGAGCGAAGCGATCGTAGAGCAGCGCGACAAAGAGATCAAGTCGATCTTTCGCGGAGAGGACGACAGGCTGATCCTGATCATCGGTCCCTGCTCCGCCGACAGAGAAGATTCTGTGATGGATTATATCACGCGCCTTCGTGAGGTTCAGGAGAAGGTTAAGGAGAAGATCTACATCATCCCGCGTATCTACACCAACAAACCCCGCACCACCGGCTCGGGCTACAAGGGTATGCTCCACCAGCCCGATCCGACCCAAAAGCCCGATATGTTCAAGGGAATCGTTGCGATCCGCTCGCTGCACCTGCGCGCGCTTCGGGAGACAGAGTTCTCCTGCGCCGATGAGATGCTCTATCCCGAGAACCACCGTTATCTCGATGATATCTTGGCGTATGTCGCGGTCGGCGCGCGGAGTGTAGAAGACCAGCAGCATCGTCTGGTGTCCTCCGGTGTCGGAATCCCTGTCGGCATGAAGAATCCCACCGGCGGCGACCTCACGGTCATGATGAACTCCATCACTGCGGCGCAGCACAAGCATACCTTCCTCTATCGCGGATGGCAGGCGCATTCCGAAGGAAACCCGTACGCTCACGCGATCCTCAGAGGCTATATGAACAAGCACCTCGAGAGCCTGCCCAACTACCACTATGAGGATCTGGTGCATCTGTTGGAACTCTACGCGCAGGGAGAATACGCGAACCCCTCCTGTATCATCGATACCAACCACGCGAACTCCGGCAAGAATCCCTTTGAGCAGATCCGTATCGCCAAAGAGGTGATGAGCAGTCGCAAGTATAACGAAGATATTCGAAAACTCGTCAAGGGCTTCATGATAGAAAGCTACATCGAAGACGGCTGTCAGAAGATCGACGGCGGCGTCTATGGCAAGTCGATCACCGATCCGTGCCTGGGCTGGGAGAAGACCGAGCGCCTGATCTTGGATTTAGCGGAACTGGTATAAAATGAATATGAAATAACAAAGCAGGGCGGGGAATAAATCTCCGCCCTGCGGTGTTTCAGCGCTCATTATCGTATCACAAACGCCACCCTCACGGG
>CAZPOG010000252.1:0-2376 GCA_964588105.1 uncultured Ruminococcus sp.
GGTATGTTTACATGGTAAAAAAGGCAGGATGATAACACGCATAACTGGATTACCGCTATATAGCGAAAATACACCATGAACACATGAAATAAACGGATTCTGTAGAGGTGCTGTTCTATTATCTGTCATATGGCAATATGCACCGGGTGGCACCATGGTAAAAAAGGTATAAAATTCCTTTTGATAGTTTTTTCTATATAAAGAGATAATCATATATACCTCTTTACAATAAAACTTTGAAAATAATTTATACCTTTTCTACCGTTCCTATTATTTCATGAGATTTCACTCAAAAAATCTTTCTACCTTTTATACCTTTTCCAATAATGCGAGCCCTTCAACATAATAATCGGGCTTTCCCTCGACCTTGTGTTGATGAATAGGGAATCCCCTGAATTGTATCTCGGAATAGAATGTGGTTGATCCCAGAGGTTTGTAGCGGTTTTCCGATTTTGCACACCAATAATGATATGCGTTATACAACTCACTGCGTAGGGTGAGTGTTTTTCTGTCATGGTCAACTTTGCATCTCTCTTTGATGAAGTTACCGATCCTGTCATGCTTTTGACGATATTCGGCTGTTGCCGTTCGCACACACTCGGGAGGATTAAGGCCCTGCCTGAAATACTCAGCGCATCCATCAACCAACCACTTCAAGATAGTGGGCTTGTTCTCGGGCTTGTTGAAAATCTCTTTGAGGTTGCGATCTCGTATGGTTTCATCAAAGGTTTCGTCAAAGGTAATCACCCATACTCTATCGGATTTGAATACAGTATCATCACTGACTGCGGGTAGATGGTTGGTATTCACCCATATAGTGAATTGAGGGACAAAATCAAAGCTGCTTTCATGCAGGCCTCGTGTGGTGAGAGTGTCCCGCCCGGTGAGGCTTTTCAGCATGGCGGCGTTTATGATCTGGTTGCGCTCGATTTCTGAGACGGTAACGATCCGGGTATTGACGAGCTTTCGGAGAGCGGGTTGCGGGGCGTTAAAGTCTGTGCTCTTGCCGTTCTTCCCCTCACATATCAGCATAGGATCAGAACCGCCCATGTACTCTTTACCGATAACGCCTTGTAGTGCTCCGATAAGGGTGCTTTTTCCGTTTCTGGATCGAGCACCATATGCGACAAACATGCATTCCTCTTTGTTTACCCCTAGCAAACTATATCCCAGAGCTCTTTGAAGGAAAGCGGCTTTTTCCTTGTCGTGTGACATGATTTCGTCAATGAATTGTTCCCATCTCACGAATACTCTACCCGTAGAGGGCATATCACAGGTGGTACACTGTGTTGGGTTCATGCTTTTTCGATCAGTGATGGTTTTCATGGTTTCCAGATCATACGCGGCTCCCGGAGTGTTCAGCATATATGGGTTGGAATCAAAAACCGATGCCGATAAAGCATCATGAGCTTTGAGCAGTTCTATGACGTTATAGATAACAGTCTTTTTTCTGAGGCTTTTACAATACTTTTCATAGGGCTGAATCTCATCCTCTTTTCCTTCTGCTGCTATCTCCTTACAGTATAGAAGCAGAAGATTGAACAGGGTTTGAACCTTGTCGCTGATTTGCTCTTTACTAGGCTGTTTCTTCCATCGGGAGCCATCCCAGATATACCATGATCCAAACTCAGAGCAATAACGAATGTCGGGGTATAGGTCGGCAATCAAAGCGGCCGCGCCGATTTCGTCATAGGTATAGTCTTTTGAGGCGTGAGGTTTTAGCTCCATGAGCTTATACATCAGTTGGCTTTGTTCCTCATCCTTTATGGTGTCTTTATAGTGTTTCAGATAGTAATGGTTTTCGTTTTGCAAGGGGTTCACCCGCCTTTATACTATCGGCCGAACACCGTTCACCTTTTGCGTAGCGGCAACACGGAATTTCTCGGCGGTCGGGTTCTGGAGATACTCGATCAGGGTATCAAGGTTGATCAGTATCTTCTTTCCGGCTTTTACCTTAGGCAGTACGCCTTGAAGGGCAAGCCTGCGGATGTGGTATTCTGTAACGGCGGTATGACTGTCAAGGGCTTTGAGCTCCTGCGCCGCCTCTTTCACGGTTCTCATTCTCGGAGTTTTGATTGTTTCCATTTGTATATCCTTTCTCTGTAAAACTGCACAAAACGTCTATTCTTCCGTTGACAGTCCCGGTATTATCACATAGAATAATAATAGGGTTGTCCTTTCTCGGGGCCTACCTCAGCCGTTCAAGGTGTTCACAGCACCTCGGGCGGCGTTTTTATTTTCCCGCTTCGGCAGCTCTTTTCTCGGCGGCGATTGTGTCAATGATGGCAAATATGCGGGTTTTCTCTTTCTGGGTAAACTCTTTTCTGAGTTTGCGGCTGAAATTGCCATCAGTCAAACCGAGCCGTTCAGCGATTT
>CAZPOG010000253.1:0-2369 GCA_964588105.1 uncultured Ruminococcus sp.
GCGTATGACCGAGTTCGGTAATACGCTCAAGCGAAATTATTATATACAGGCGGGTATTCTGTTGTTTTCCGCTATTATCATATTCTCCATCTTTTCGATGATCAGAAAACGTGAAAGCCATCTGGATAAAGAACGAATACAGGCAGTAGAGAACAGCCGCGCCAAAACGATCTTCCTCTCCAATATGAGCCACGATATCCGAACGCCGATGAACGCTATCACGGGATATACCGCTTTGGCGCTGAGAGAAGAGGATGTTCCCGATAAAGTGCGTGATTATCTGGAAAAGATCAATTTCAGCAGCAAGCATCTCTTGTCGCTGATCAACGATATACTGGACATGAGCCGTATCGAACACGGCAAAGTCGAACTGCACAACGCGCCGGCGAATCTGATCACCTTGGTCGATGAGATCTACAATCTCTTCGCGCTCCAGATGGAATCAAAGAAACTGACATTCACGGTCGACTACAGCAAGGTCACAGATCCCAATGTCATCTGCGACAAACACCGACTTAACCGTATTCTGGCAAATCTGGTTTCCAACGCGTACAAGTTCACCCCCGAAGGCGGATCTGTTACGCTGACGCTGCTTCAGAACGGTAAGCATCACGGCGACGGAGTCTATGAGCTGATCGTAGCGGATACCGGCGTCGGTATGAGTAAGGAGTTTTTGGAGCACGTTTTTGACGCGTTTGAACGCGAGAGAAATGATATGACAGAAAAAACACAGGGTACCGGACTGGGTATGTCGATCGCCAAGAGCCTTGTCGATATGATGGGCGGTACGATCTCGGTTGAGAGTGAACAGAATAAAGGCACGACCTTTACCATTCTGCTGACCCTTCCCATTTCCGAAATAGTCGAGCAGGAGCATCATCCCGAAGAAGCGATGGAGGAGCAAACCTCCTTCGTAGGAAAAACCGTATTGGTTGTGGAGGATAATCCGATCAACTCGGAGATTGCGTCGGAGATCCTCGGTCACGCGGGGCTGAAAGTCGATCTTGCCGAAAACGGCAGAATCGGTTTAGAGAAAATGATAGAAGCTCAAGACGATACGTATGCGCTGATTCTGATGGATATTCAGATGCCCGAGATGAACGGATACGAGGCCGCTAAAGCGATCAGAGATCTGCCCGATCCCGCCAAGGCGTCGATCCCGATCATCGCCATCACCGCCAACAGCTTTGATACCGACCGTGAGAAGGCGCGTGAAGCGGGTATGAACAGCCATATTTCAAAACCGTTTGATCCCGTCGATTTGGTAGCAACCATTTCAAAATACATCCGTTAGCCGTTACTTCGGTTTGCGAGCATTATAACAATGGGCAGGCGAAAATATGACCGGCTAAACCGGGTTCGTATTTGTCTGTTCTGCCCTTAGGCTTTCACATACGAAAACCAGTGATAAAGGAGAATCTTTATGAACCAATTTTTAAAATCTATCAGAAAGAAACGCAGGGTACTGGCAGTCGATGACGAACTGATCAACCGCGAATTGATAGAAGCGATACTCGCTCTCAATTACGATGTTACCGGCGCTTCCAACGGCAAAGAGGCAATGGAAATGCTCTACTCGGCAAAAGAGCCTTATTCGCTGATCCTGCTCGATTTGCTGATGCCTCAGATGAGCGGATTCCAGGTGCTCGAAGCGTGTAAGGCGGATGAAAAGCTCCGCGATATCCCCATCATCGTAATGACGTCGGAGAAGAGCGCCGAGGTGCGTTCTATCCGTATGGGAGCTGATGACTTTATCACCAAGCCCTATCGTATGCCAGAGGTCATTCTCGCGCGCTGTGAGAGGATCATCGAGCTCAGTGAGGAAAAACAGCTGATCCGCTCGGTCGAGCTGGACCATGAGACGGGCTTATATATCAAGCAGTTCTTTGAAGCGTATATCAACCGCGTGCTGTCGGATCTCAGAGGAGAGATGGACGCGATCGCTGTCAAGGTGGTCGGCGCCGCGGATAACGGACAGGCCATCAAAGAAGCCGCCAGACTCACCAGAGATCTGTTAGCGGGGAGAAGAGGTATCGCCTGCCGCGCTAAGGATGATCTCTTCTATGTGTTCTGCGCTCACAGGATGAACTATGATGAGATCCTTTGTGATATGGAGGACAGGCTGGTGATGAGCTGCGGCAGAGACGTCTCTCTTAAGGCGGGTATCTGTGAGAAGGTTGACAAGACTCAGCCGATCGACAGCTGGTATGAAAAGGCAAAAGCAGCCTGCGACGGCATCCAAGGGGAGATCCGCACGGCGATATATACAGAGTAATCGGGATATAGGAGGAAACAATGGTTACGATTGAAAAGCTGAACGCATTCGGTGCCGATACCGCCGAAGGGCTTGCCCGCTGCTACGGTAACGA
>CAZPOG010000254.1:0-2291 GCA_964588105.1 uncultured Ruminococcus sp.
CTCCTAAGCGAAAGGTCGGGGGTTCGACTCCCTTCTGGGACGCCAAAGCGAAAATCCTGTTGCGAAAGCGGCAGGATTTTTGCTTTGTATTATTCATTTTTCAGTCTTCAGTTTTCAGTCTTAAGTTCTGCAACAGGATTTTCTAAATGAATACTGAAGACTTAAAACTGAAAAACCGTATAATAATAATTTACCAAAATGTTTCTGTGGATAAAATAGGGAGAGCGCAGATGTCACGCATCTATTCCGACTTCGGCAACAAGCGTGACAGACGTCTTCAAATGGATTCAGCGTACTTCTTGGACGCCAAAGCGAAAAGCCTGTCACAACGTGGCAGGCTTTTTGCTTTGTATGATTCATTATTCAGTCTTAAGTCCTGCAACTGTATTTATCATTTATCTTTTCGAAAGAGTATAAGTCAAACACTCCCTTACTATATTTAAAAAAGCGAATCAATTGATAATTATTATAAATTTTAAACAGCGCTATTGTATAACGCTTACAAAAACTGATTGCGACTGTGAATCGATCCTCCAAAATCATCGTGGAAAAACAGCAGGTAAATATAGACAAATCCATCAAATTATTGTATGATAAACTCAAATACAATCAGGCGGTGATAAGATGAAAAATCACGGACAAATCGCAGAAGAACTGTTCTATGAGGGCTATAACTGCTCGCAGGCGGTGCTGATCGCCTTTGAAGATATGACAGGATTAGACCGAAAGACCGCGGCGATGCTCGCGTCTTCGTTCGGCGGAGGGCTCGGGCGCATGCGGGAGGTCTGCGGCGCGGTATCGGGCGCTTCTATGGTATTAGGACTGCTCAAAGGCTACTCGGATCCCAAATCGCGTGAAGCAAAGGTCGCGCACTATCAGCTGATCCGTGACTTTGCCGCAAGGTTCAAGGAGAAAAACGGCTCCATCATCTGCCGCGATCTGCTCGGCGGCGTCGCCTCCACCGGCGGTACTCCCGAAGAACGCACGCCCGAATTCTATCAAAAACGCCCCTGCGCCGCGCTGATCCGGCAGGCGGCGGATATCCTTGACGAAATGTTATCACAGACGGACGCTTCCTGATATCGGAGCGTCCTTTATTGTTAGTAAATCATTATTAATTCTTAACAAAAAAATCAATTTACCACTTGACCTTTTTTGTTATTTCATATATAATTCAAATTAAGGAAGCATAACTGTTTTTGTCCGTTTTTGCTGATGATTCAAGCGATTGGGATACTGACAGCTTTCAATAATCTTTTAAGGAGGAAATGCTTATGTATTACACAGCAGAAGTAACCAATATGTGCCCCGTAGCTAAAGGTGCGTATCACGGTCCTGCTCCCATCCCGGAAGAGGGTCAATGGGTACAGGCAAAAGAAATCAAGGACATTTCGGGATTCACTCACGGAATCGGCTGGTGCGCTCCTCAGCAGGGCGCCTGCAAGCTGACCCTGAATGTCAAGGAGGGCATCATCGAAGAAGCTCTGGTAGAGACCATCGGCTGCTCCGGTATGACCCATTCCGCCGCGATGGCATCCGAGATCCTGATCGGCAAGACGCTTCTTGAGGCACTCAACACCGACTTGGTTTGCGACGCGATCAACACCGCGATGAGAGAGCTGTTCTTACAGATCGTTTACGGCAGAACCCAGAGCGCGTTCTCTGAGGGCGGTCTGTTGGTAGGCGCTTCGCTGGAAGACCTCGGCAAGGGCTTGCGTTCTCAGGTAGGTACTATGTTCGCTACCCGCGAGAAGGGACCCCGTTATCTCGAGATGACCGAGGGTTACTGCACACGCATCGCGCTCAACAAGGACGATGAGATTATCGGTTACGAGTTCTTAAGCATCGGCAAGATGATGGACTTCATCAAGAGCGGTATCGCCGCCGATGAGGCTATCAAGAAGGCGACCGGTCACTATGGTCAGTGGGACAATGCCGCTAAGTACATTGACCCGCGTAAAGAATAAGGGAGGCGCACAGTATGGCTTTATTTGAAAACTACGACAGAAGAATCAATAAAATCAACGGCGTGCTTGCCGAGTATGGTATCTCCTCCGTAGAGGAATGCCGCGAGATCTGCAAGGCTGCCGGCTTTGATCCCTATGAGATCGCTAAGGGCATCCAGCCCATCTGCTTCGAAAACGTATGCTGGGCATACTGCGTAGGCGCCGCGATCGCCCTGAAGGCAGGCGCGAAGAACGCTGAAGAAGCCGCAAGATATATCGGTATCGGCTTACAGAGCTTCTGTATCGACGGCTCTGTCGCTGAGAACCGCAAGGTCGGTATCGGCC
>CAZPOG010000255.1:0-2288 GCA_964588105.1 uncultured Ruminococcus sp.
TAATACTCCAGACCTCCGTCCTTCTTTCTTATCTTTGATCCGGAGAACACGGGAGTGATCGTCTGATACTGATACTCATATACTGTGTCTATTATCGGCAACTCAGAATTGGTCATACTGTAGTGGTGGGTCAATATCCTCCCGGATACGGGTTCATAACAGAACTCACCGCCGGTCAGCTTCTCCAATTCTGCCTGATTGCCCTTCAGATAAATGATCTGTGTTCCCAAATTCGGAACGCCCGAATATACGACCTCGGGGATATCATCGTCATCAATATCTACCAAGTCGTAGGTGTTGCCGTTTTCTTCGATCTCATTCAGCTTATCAATATATAACTCTTTCCAGTTTATTTCCTCTGTAAACTGATTGATTAAGTCATCAAGATCAAAATCGGTATAGTCCGTCAAAGAACTGAGAAAGATCAGATAATTCGAAGATTTCTTTCTTACAACCATTTCACATAAGGGCTCTGTTCCGTTCTCCAGGAAAAAATTGGGATATTTCTCCAGACTGAAACACTCGCTCGTCTCAGGAAGTCCCCGATTGACAAAATAATCCAGCGCGGGATTTTCGCTGTCCTTATACTGACCGGATGTGTCGTATTTTCGGGTATCTTTATTAAATGTCTTGTCATAAATAACAACGCTTTTGGGTTTATTGCCGCTGTAAAGTGTCTCGATCCATTTATTATAAAAACCCATGCTGTTTTCCGATTCCAGCAAAACCCTTTTGACTAATGTATTGTTTTCATATCCGAGAACATAATAATACATTTTGGTATAGGTCGAAGCAGTTTTGGTAAAATCACATTCATAATAAATCTCATTCTGATAAACAAACAGATCCAGATCTTTTTCCGTAAAATCGTCTCCGTAAGGCAGGGTGATTTCGCCCGCGGATCCTACTCCGTCTTCAGTGCAATAATAAACGGAAACGGCGACATTCTCGCTGTCATCTTTCAGCTCTCCTCCGATCAGCCTGACAACAACCAGTTCGTTGATTTTGTCGCCGTCCAAATCGGTAAACAAAACGCTGGCAATACCTTCCCGATGTGTCCAGTTTGTATCGGTGATCTTGGAAGAGTTGGCTTTGAGTGTTTCATCCGGAGCGATACCGTATTCGCCGATCAGTTCGGCGGCTTTCCGGGCTAAAATCGTTTCGGAATCTGTTTTTATATCAATCGCGGGCTCATCGGCTGTAGCCTCATCAGCCGTTGCCTCATCCGCTGTTGCCTCATCCGGCGTCGCCGGATGATAGACCGTTACATACTCATCTCCTATACAAGCGGTCATGCTTATGCTCAAAACAAACGCCATAAGCAGTATCGCTATTCTTCTCATCGTGTATCATCCTTTCGACATGTGCATTACCCTGAGTATTAACTCATTCAATTATATAATTATATCGTTCTCCTTCTTATGATACGGACAAACTTTCAGTCCTTCATGAGCTGTGCTGTCTGTTGTACCGGTGTTTGACTATTCATGCCACCGGTTACTGTTATCATAACAGATAAATTTATTTTTGTCCACTCCGTAGAAGGATGAAAAGGTTTCCGCAGAGTGAAAATCAACAATAAACAAGCGGGTTTAATCAAATATATGAAAAATCATTTTTTCATTTTAGAAGAGTCTGATTGACTTTTATTTGCTCAGCCGTTATAATTCATTATGAAATAGAAACGAGAAAATCCGCGCTGCCCGTCCGGCATCGGAGAATTCACTCAGAACTATTATGATCACGGTTTACCAATGCTGAAAAGGAGGGATCGTTTTGAAGATCTCAAAAAGATTACTGGCTATTATTCTTGCGGTCATGATGATCGTTTCGGCTGTGACCGCCGCAGTCGTCAATGTATCCGCAGCAGCGGGCGATAAGGTATATTGCCGCGCGACCTTTGTCCCCAACTGCTACATGTGGAAGAGCAACACCGAAGAGAACAACCGCGCATGGCCCGGCGTCGCGATGACCAAGGTCAGCGGTGAAACAGATATTTATTACTATGTCGTTCCCGATAACAAGTTTGATATGATCATCTTCAACGGCAACGGTCAGACCGGAAACATGCAATTTCCCGGCAACAACAAATTATATGATTACAACACAGGCGCATGGAGCGATTACAGCGCCGATCCTGTCCCTGTGATCAATGTTAATAACGAAGGCGGCAGCTTCAAAGATTCCGTCAGTGTCACGATCACCGTTACCGACGCGACATCCGCCTACTATACGATCAACGGCGGAAGCCGCCATTCCTTCTCAGGCTCTGTCAGCCTGACCCTCGG
>CAZPOG010000256.1:0-2270 GCA_964588105.1 uncultured Ruminococcus sp.
ATAGTAGCCCATCTCGGCAAAGAGATCGTCGGGAGCCGATCTGCGTCTGAGAATGGTTCTGGTCAAATGGTAACCGTCGGGATCGCTGAAATTATTGGAGTTCCATACCGTGAGTTCCTGCTTCTCATCGACTTCTTCCATAGCAACATGATAGCCGTTTTCTTTCATCTCTTCGACGGAAAAATACCGTGATTCGAAGGTGGTATCTTCCTGATAGATCTGTGCGTCATCGCTCCAGATCACACGGTAGACCGTATAGCCTGCGGGATCATCTTCGTCATCATCCCAACCGATAGTACCGGCGTACACCGCGTCGGGCTCATCGTCCTTGACGATCTTGACCGCTTGGGTGCCGCGGTTATCGTAGCTCCACTGTGTGGTATATCTGATTGGGGTGGGCGCCTGACCGTAAATAAACTCAAACTCCGCCTCAAAATCGGCTTTGGAATAGCGTTTGCCGTTATACATACTGTCTGTGAAGTTATAATCAATCACCCATGCGTCGAGTTCCTCGGAATAAATATAGTGTGAAACGATATAGACGGAGCCGTCCATTTCATCCGCTACGTAGACGCCGTCGGGATCCGATTTGGATTTCACCTGTTTGCCGCAGACATAGTTTTTGTTGCGGTTTTCAACGATCACTGCGTTGACGGTATCGGCCTCTTCGACAACGATCTGTTCGCTCTGTACCTCGTCAACCGCCTTGCCGCCGACCGTGATTGCGCCGCCCTGTTCGGGAGTGATTCTTGTTCCGCTCAGACTGACAACGGGGTGATAGTCTTCTTCTGCACCCTCCTCTATTTCAGCGGAATAGAGATGAACGGTAACAGAGTCGGCGATATCAAGGTTCATCAGTCTGCCGCTGCCGGTGGCAAACATATGGATCGCCTCGTTATTGAGCTTGTTTTGATTGAGCGTCAGCGTGCCGGTTCCGACAATGCTGAGGCTTGTGTTATGAAAAGCAAAATAATCATAAACATAGATAACGCCCAATGCGCAGTCGCCGACAACGTTGAGTTTGAAGTCGTTGCCCATGTACCAAATGAACAAATTATCATTCGGAACCTGCAAATTATCGATCGTCACCGTATTGGTCTCTTGATCGTAGGTCATTCCCGCGATGGCGTTGTTGTCAACAACAACACATCCTTCGTCGTAATCATAGGCGACGACATACTTTTCGTTGTGGGTCGAATAGCTGTAGATACCGCAGCGCGCGCCGCCGTACAAGGATGAACCTTCTGCGGGACCGGACGCGGGCGTCGGCTCTTCACCTGCCGCATAAACGGTAAGCGGCAGCGCAGAAAGCAGCAAAACCACAACAACGATCAGAGATATTACTTTTTTCATAAAAAGACCTCCTCGAACAATGGGTATATTGCCAAATCACAATAGTATTATAACATATTATCTTTCGTCTTGTAAATCAAAATAAATATCGATCTTTTATGCATTTAAACGTTTTAGCATAAACAATACAGAAACAGGACCTCCCGTCGGGAAGTCCTGTTATCATTTATCAATCATTCATTATTTGATTACTCTGTATCTGACGATACCGGGGATGTCCTTGATGATCTCTTCGCAGTCGGGGTTGGGGCCGGTCGCGTCGATGATGGTGTAGGCGTAGTTGCCTCTACTCTGATTCTCCATGTTCTCAACGTTGCCGCCGATCGCCTCTAAGAGCTTAGCGATGATCTTCGGAGTGTTGTTATGGAAGACGCACAGACGAAGATCGCCGGTCTTGTTCATCGAAACATTCGGGAAGTTCACGGAGTTGCGGATGTTACCGAGCTCGATGTACTGCTTGATCTCGTCAGCCGCCATGATCGCGCAGTTGTCTTCACTCTCGGGAGTGGAAGCGCCGAGGTGCGGGATCGCGATCACGCCGTCTACGCCGATCAGATCCTGAGTCGCGAAGTCGGTGACATAGGACGCGATCTTGCCGCTCTGTAAGCCTTCGATGATCGCCTTGGAATCTACCAAGCCGTCACGGGCGAAGTTTAAGAGTCTGACAGAATCCTTCATCTTCGCGATGGACTCTGTGCCGATCATGCCGCGAGTGCCGTCGTTGAGCGGAAGATGCAGGGTAATGTAGTCCGCCTGCGCGTACAGCTCGTCGAGATTCGACACGGTAGTAACGTGGCGGGAAAGGTGCAGCGCAGCCTCTACGGACAGATAAGGATCATAGCCGACAACGTGCATATGCAGCGCTCTTGCCGCGTTTGCGACCAATACGCCGATTGCGCCGAGGCCTACGACGCCGA
>CAZPOG010000257.1:0-2257 GCA_964588105.1 uncultured Ruminococcus sp.
TATTTCACTACAAAGAATATCTTGCCAGAATCCCATATGATGAAAAGGTGCTTGAGATTCTCTCTTATGTAGAAGACAAGCCGTTTCGTGCGGGAACATACCGTCCTGACTATCTGATATGTTCCGATAATCAGCTGCGGCTGTGCGAGATCACTTCCCGATTTTTCGGCAACGGCTACTTTCTCTCGTTCTTCACGGAATATGCCGCGAAGGTCTTTGCTGCCCAAGCAGGTGTAAAGATCATAAAAAAATACTTCGAGCAACTTCTCAACTATATGGCGTATCTTGCGCGCGGAAGAGAGAGCCTTGTCGTAATCAAAAGCGCTGACAAGTCCGATTCTATCAAGCTGTATGTTCCCTTCTACCAGGCGCTTGGACTGAAAACAACGATCCTTGAAGCATATGAGGTGGAAAGTAATCTTTCCTTACTGCAGGACGCGTTTGTCGTCAGCGCGCTGAATCAGAAAGACCTGTTGTCCTTCTCTGATAAAACCCTGTCAACGCTCGCAAATGCATACATGTATAACGATTTCAGGACGATCTTTCTGCTGCATGACAAACGATTTTTCGCGTTATTCTCTGACGATGATTTTGTACAGAAATGTCTGACAAAAGAAGAAGCAACATTCCTGAGAGAACATACGGTGACAACTTATCTGTACGGGTTTCACGAGGAGATCTGGGAAGACGCGCGAAAGAATAAGGATCGGTATATTCTTAAGCATCATTGTCTTGGGAAAAGTGAGTCGGTCTACGCCGGTCCGATGACGTCCGAGAAACAATGGGAACAGTTATTTAAAAGCGGAGATATTCAGCATATGATCCTCCAGCCGTTTATGGAGCAAAAGCGCTTCCCCACTGTGCTGAACGGAGAAGAGATCAACGACTATGTCAGCGGAACGATCCTCACCGTAGATAACTACTACTTCGGCACCGGGATGTTCCGCACCTCAACGAGTCCTGTCATCAACGTCACTGACGCACATAAAATCGCTCAGTTGACCACTTCTGATATCGATCGATTTCCAAATGCCCATATTCTCTGAATCAACAAAAAAGGAGCGAATCCTGTGATAACCGTTTCAATAGCAATACCATGTTATAAATCTTCCGATACAATTGAAAAGGTCGTCAGTGAGATCATCCGAGCGTTTGAAGAACAGGAAAAATACGACTATCAGATCATCTTGGTCAATGACTATCCCGCGGATCAAACCTTCTCTATCATTAAACGGCTATGTCAGAACGACCGAAAGATCATCGGTCTGAATCTGTCGAAGAACTTCGGTCAGACGTCCGCAAAAATGGCTGCGATCCCCTATGCAAAAGGCGATGTTCTGGTATTTATGGATGACGACGGTCAGCATCCCGTTGAAGGGATCTTCGCGCTTGCCGATAAGATCTTAGAAGGATATGACATCGTATACGCGTATTTCAAGAACAAGAAGCATTCTCTCTTCAAACGAATCACCAGCCGAATCCACTCGAAGCTGTGCGAGATCAACGGCATCAAAAAGAAAGGGATCCATATCTCCAGCTTTTTTGCTGTCAGCAAATTCGCGATCGATACCTTCCGCGAGTATGACAGTCCGTTCCCCTCTATGGGAGCCTATCTCAACAGCGTTTCGGATAAAGCGACCGAGATCGAAATGCCACATAAAGAAAGAGCCGGCGGAAAATCCGGCTATACTTTCAAAAAGCTGTGGAATCTGTGGCTTAACAGCTACACAAATTTTTCCATAACGCCGCTGAGGTTTATCATGGCGGGTGGATGCATTATCTCGCTGATCGGCTTTGTGATGGGACTCGTTAAGTTTATTATTAAACTGATCACGCCTCAGTTATACATCGGGTATTCCACCGAGACCGTTCTGCTGCTTTTGATCGGAGGATTGATTCTGCTCGCTGTCGGATTTGTCGGAGAATACATCGGCAGGATCTATATGACGATCAGTCATATGAAGCCTTACAAAATAAGAGAAGCAGTAAACGCTGAAATTGATAACCAATAGCAATCAACAAATTAATCATAGAATAATCATCCTAAAGAAAAGCTCAGTCGCCTATAAAGGCGTCTGAGCTTTTGTCTGTGCGATTTTTACAGGAGGCTTTCTCCTTCTCCCATCATCGGGATATCTACCGCTACAGCGTCTTCCAGATGGAAGCACGCCAGCTTATATCCCGTCTGTTCATTATAGATCACGCCAAGATCAAAGGCGTTGATCATTGTCTGAGCGTAGATATCATCCGTTTCAAA
>CAZPOG010000258.1:0-2234 GCA_964588105.1 uncultured Ruminococcus sp.
TTCGATGTACAGATCCTGTTCGGCTGGGATGTAGTCGAGGTGTTCGAAAAGCTCAGCACTGCAGCCGATCTGATCGCAGCAGGAAGTCAGTACATCGACTTCACGGCATCCAGTGAGACACAGGCTCTTGTGGCTTTCGCAAGCGCTTCACTCGAAGGCGGAACAAGTACAGGTATCGAGAACCTTGATATCACCACGATGCTTGATTCAATCGAGAATGAGAACATTAGCGCTCTGGCGTTTCCTTTCGAGGAAACTGCTTTAAAGGCCGCCGCTGTATCAAAGGCTAAGTACCTGAGAGATACCTTTGGGAAAGTCTTTCAGGTGGTAGTTGCGGACTATCCTACGGCTGATTACGAAGGAGTTATCAATGTAACCAATTCATATCAGCTGAGTAACGGGACCGCCCTCACTCATGCACAGGCTACCGCATATGTGGCAGCTATCACAGCCTCCGGCACAGAACTTGTATCCAATACGTACAGACTGGTGCCCGATGCGGATACCGTTGTGGACGCGAAGACCAACGAGCAGGCCGAGGCAGCTATCGACGCAGGAGAGTTTTTCTTCTCGCAGGACGGTGACAACGTAATTGTGGAGTATGATATCAATTCCCTTCATACCTTTACGGCAACAAGAACGGAGTCATACCGTAAGAATAAAGTTATCCGCGTATATGATGCAGTTTCGGAGACGATCAGGCAGACCTTCCCTCCCAATAGGTTCCCGAATTCCAAGGTAGGGTGGGATCTTATGGACGGCTTATGCCAGACGATCCTCCAGCACTATCTTGATATCGGCGCCATAATGAACGTGAACCTTGCCACCGATATGAAGGTCAATCGTAGCGAGAGCAAAGGCGATAGCGTTTATTTCGACGCGAGGATCCATGCTGTTGATGCAGCTGAGAAGCTGTACTTCACAGTAATAACTGATTAAGGAGGTAGAAAGTAGATGTCAGATTTAGTAGATCTCAGATCACACATTGACTGTTCCCAGGGCAAGGCGTTTATAGACGGCGAAGAGTGCCTTGATGCAACAGCTTTCTCCATCATCTTCTCTCCGATCACCAGCTCTACCAAGACGCTGGGACATACCGGTGAGGATACGCGTTGGAAAGGCTACAACATCAGGATTAACCTGACCGAGTACCGTTCAAGGCCGTGGCTCAAGAACATCATCAAGGATTTCCTTGATAACAAGAAGACGCCCAACTTCACGTTCCAGGGCATGTGTACAGATGAGCAGAGTGATTACTTCCATGATTACGGCGGACAGACCGTAACCGACCCGCTATATTAGCCCTTCAGATAATCGCTTATGTGGTTTTACAGCTTTGGATGCTGGGATTATCCGTGTTATCGAGGCTTCTGATGAAGAGCGGAGGAAGAGTGGCTGTCACCAGCGGCGATCTCAAGTTTTTGTTTACCTCTTGGCAGGGGATCGTGCTGATCGTTTTAGCTGTTTTGACGCTGATGATATATATATCGATCGACATCAACGCGACGATCATCCTGACCGGACGCTTGCTCAACGGGGAGAAGCCCAATGTCTTTGGGTGTATCAAAGAGGGCGTTTTATCACTGAAAAAGATGTTTGGGCCGCGGGGACTTTTGGTTGTTTTGTATCTTTCCCTGCTTTCTCCCATCATCGGTTTCGGCGTTTCGATTTCTTTGACGTCGAACTTCTATATCCCGAAGTTCATCACCTCGGTGATTTATAATAATCCGGTATATTTGATAGGCGTGATCGTGGTCGTTCTGGCGCTTCTTATCGTAGGTGTTTTCTTTTCGTTTATCCTGCACGGAGCGCTGCTCGATAAGATGACTCTCAAAGAATCCGCAAAAACCTCTATCGGACTGTTTCGCAAGAATTGGAAGAATTACCTGTTTGAGGTCATCCGGTATGTTTTGATATATACGATCGCTGCTTCCGTGATCGTTATACTGTTAGGATATCTGCCGGCAAATATCATTTCTTTTGTTTCTATGCCGCAGTCTGTACAGATTTGGCTGGTTGCGTTTTTCTTGATGATGGGCTCGGGTTTATTGATGCTCTTTGTTCAGCTTTTTACGCCTATGTGTCTGTTAAAGCTGTCGTGCTTATACTATAAGTACCAAAGCGGGGGAGAGTGGGCTTATCAGCCGCGTCCGAAGCGCAAATCCCCTCTGGTGATCGTCTTTGCTGTTGTGTTTGCAGCAATTACTGTCCTCTTAGCGTTTGTATTTTCTTCA
>CAZPOG010000259.1:0-2198 GCA_964588105.1 uncultured Ruminococcus sp.
TCTTGATCGTATGGTTTTTGACCGGCTTCTGGCACGGCGCGGATTTCAACTTCATCTTCTGGGGTCTGTATTTCGGTCTGCTGCTGATCATCGAGAAATTTGTACTCAAAAAATGGCTCGACAAGGCGCCCGCCTTTGTCTCTCATATCTATTCGCTGTTCTTCATCGTGATCGGCTGGGTGCTGTTCTACTTCTCCGATCTGACAAAGATGTGGAACTATATCGTATCGATGTTCAACTTCGGATCCGGCGTAATCGGAGAAAGCGCGGCAGCGTCTGCTCTCTCTTATCTGCCGATGCTGATCGTAGCGGCTATCGCGTCTACTCCGCTTGCCGCGAAGCTTTATTCGAAGATCAAAGAAGCAAAATTTATCTGGGTTCCCCAGACGCTATACTGCCTCGGTGTGCTCGCGATCTGCACTGCGCTCCTGGTGTCCCAGAGCTATAACCCGTTCTTGTATTTCAGATTCTGATTTGTCAAATAGTCATTGCGAAGCCCTTGATCGGGGTCCCCGAAAAGCCCCTGCTTTTTGGGGAGAGGACGAACGGCGACACGAGGTCAAGGCATACCTACCGGATATGCCTACCGAGTACAGCCGATAAGGACGACGCGGCAATCCCCCGATACGAGTGGTTAGTGTTTAGTGGATAGTGGTTAGTGCTATTAATTGCTGTCCGCAGGACCCTATATGCTAATCACTAATCACTATATTTATGGCAAGGGGATTCCTACGGGGCTTACGCCCCTCTGAATGACTTTGTCTGTATAACGTAAATCTTAACGAAAGGAGCTGTAACAATGAAAAAGTCAAAACTGCGGCTGGTACCGATGTTTATCTTTTTGATATTCGTCTTTTCCCTGACGATATTGTTCTTTGTCATGCCGAAAAAAGAATACAGCTCCTCTGAGAAGCGCTATCTCCAGCAGGCTCCTGCGTTTTCCTTTGAAGATCTGTTCTCGGGAAAATTCGGCGAAGACTTTGAGACCTTTTTGTCCGATCAGTTCAGTTTCAGAAATTTCTGGGTAGGTTTTTCCTCCTACTACAACCTTGCCATCGGCAACAACGGTTCGACCGGTATCTACTTCGGCAAGAACGATTATCTGCTCAACGACCCCTGCGGCGACGGCAGACTGACGACCAACACCGAAGTGATTGAGGAGTTCGCGGCAAAACACCCCGATATCCCGACCACCGTGCTGATCGCGCCGTCTACGGGATATGTCTGTCCCGACGTCCTGCCTGCTGTCCATAAGGAATACAAAGACGACGAATATTTTGAAATGTTCACAGAGAAGCTCACTTCCGTTGATTTTGTCGACGTCAGAGAGACATTCAAGAATGAATATAACAGCGGTAACCAGATTTACTACAAGACCGACCACCACTGGACTTCATACGGCGCCTATACCGCTTATCAAGAACTTGCTCCCGCGATGGGATTTTCCGCAAACGGTGAGGACGCTTATGAGAAGACCGCTTATCCGGACTTCTACGGCACTACCTATTCTTCCTCGTCCTTCTGGCTTAACCCGCCCGATGAGATCGAGGTGTGGGAGAACCACGCCCACGACGGCGCTGTGAAGGTAACGATCACCGAAGGCGCGAATGTGACAGAGAACGATGATCTGTTCTTCTATGACCATCTCGAGGAGGACGATAAATACCCCGTATTCCTCGACGGCAACCACGCCCATGAAACCATCGAGAACCAGAACGCGACTTCGGATGAGAAGCTGCTTGTCATCAAGGACAGCTTTGCCCATTCTCTGGTGCCGTTCCTCAGCGACCACTACGCGTCGATCACCATGCTCGATATGCGCTACTATAAGCAGAACGTCAGCCAGCTGATTGAGCAGGAGGGCTTTGACCGCGTACTGTTCATCTATTCGGTCGATAACCTCTCCTCCGATACCGATCTCGTCTGGCTCGAGTGATAACAACCTTATAAAACAGTAAATCCTCCCTGCTATCAGGGAGGATTTTATATTACAATATAGTCATTGCGAGGGCTTTAGCCCGTGGCAATCTCAACCGATTTGATCATTTCAGCAAATGCAGATTTTCCTTTGCTTTTCTGATCACGCGCAGGTCGTTATCATAGGTACAGCGGTGATGCGCTTCGAAGAGGTCTACCCAGATGAAGGAGTCGATCTCTTCTTCCTGGATCGCGACCTTGTTGGAGAAGGTCTGCGCCAT
>CAZPOG010000260.1:0-2190 GCA_964588105.1 uncultured Ruminococcus sp.
CTCGATCGATACCATCCGCAGCTACGCGGGCGGAGACTACAAGGTAATCCGCATCATGCCCAACATTCTTGTAGAAGTGGGAGAGGGCGAGATCCTATACGCCAAATCGGGGAATACAACTTATGAGGAACTCGGCAGATTCCTCGATAATATGCAATACGCGGGAGAGCTCATGCCTATCAACGAAGACCTGATGAACGCCGGATGTTCTCTCTCGGGCTGCGGTCCCGCCTTTGTCTATATGTTCATCCGCGCTCTGGCACAGGGCGGTATCGACTGCGGTCTTAACGAAGAGACCGCGATCAAGCTCGCCGCGCAGACTGTGAAGGGCGCCGCTAAGATGCTCAGAGAAAGTCCTCTTTCTCCCGACGTCCTGATCAAAAACGTCTGCTCCCCCGGCGGCTCCACCATCGAGGGTGTAAAGTCCTTAGAAGCAGATCAAATGGAAGAGAGCGTCAGAAAAGCGCTCGCCGCAGCGTACAAGCGCAATATCGAACTGGGAAAATCCAATGGATAAAATCCTGTCAGCGGCAGAACAGGCGCAGCGCAGTATCACCAAGACCTACCGCAAAGAGATCTGGAACCCCTTCATCAGAGCGATCAAGGAATATGAACTCATCAAAGAGGGCGACCGTATCGCGGTGTGTATCTCGGGCGGCAAGGATTCCATGCTGCTCGCGCTTTGTATGAAGCTGCTTCGGCAGCACTCGGACTTTCCCTTTGAAGTCGTCTATCTCTCCATGGATCCGGGGTATAACAAAGAAAACCGAAAAAAGCTCGAAGAAAACGCGAAGATGCTTGAGATCCCCGTCGAATTCTTTGAGACCAATATCTTCAACATCGCGTTCTCCGCAGAGAAATATCCCTGTTATCTGTGCGCAAAAATGCGCAGGGGATGTCTGTACAAAAAAGCGCAGGAGCTCGGCTGCAACAAGATCGCGCTGGGGCACCACTTCTCTGATGTGATTGAGACCACCGTGATGGCGCTGTTCTACTCCTCCCAGCTGCAAGGGATGATGCCCAAGCTCCACAGCACCAACTACGAAGGCATGGAGCTGATCCGTCCTCTCTACTGTGTGCATGAGGACGACATCATCCGCTGGAGAAACTACAATCATCTCGCTTTCCTTGACTGTGCCTGCCGCTTCACGGAAAGCGTCAAACACAGCGAGGACGGGATCGGAGACAGCAAGCGCGCCGAGACAAAAGCGCTGATCAAAGAGCTGAAAAAAACCAATCCCAACATCGAACAAAGCATCTTCAACGCCCTGCACGCAGTACATCTCGACACCTTCCCCGCGTACAAGAGTAAGGGCGAAGATCACAGCTTCTTGGAAGAATATGATAAAAGCGTGAAACCCTCTTGACATTCGGATATATTCTGTGTAAAATGAAAATAGAGAAACGGCTTGAGCTGTTTCGCAATATTTGGGTTAAATAGATTAACCGTCCTGTATTGCTACTGCAGGGCGGTTATTTCTTGTTTATGGAAAGTGTTATAAGGAACACCATTATCATTACTAAAAACAATATATTCCATGAACACACCCCCTTTCAGAGGTGCTGAAACAGCCGCCGCCATTTCTCTTTCGAAATTATATCACACTTTTGTTCGAAAATCAACTCTTTTCTATCTTTATTGTCCGAACATTTCATACTGTTACTCATATAATAAGGTATGGATACTTTGCTGATATTGATGATACCGCTTCTCGGCACCACACTGGGCGCGGGAGCGGTGTTTTTTATGAAAAGAACACTTCGTCCGACAGTCGACAAGCTGATGACCGGCTTCGCCTCGGGCGTGATGATCGCGGCGTCGATCTGGTCGCTGATCCTGCCATCAATAGAGATGTCACAGGGCTACGCGCTGACCTTCCTGCCCGCGGCGGTCGGGTTCTCGCTGGGCATCGGATTTTTGATGCTGCTCGATCGGCTGACACCGCTGTTTCAAAAGGAAACCATCCCCGCCTACACCGACACGGAAAAGCTGAAAAAAACGACTAAGATGGTGCTCGCCATCACCCTGCACAACATTCCCGAAGGCTTGGCGGTAGGCGTCATCGCCGCGGCAGCGATCAGAGGCGAGTCGGGCGTGACGATGACCTGTGCGCTGATCCTTGCGACGGGCATCGCGATCCAGAACTTCCCCGAAGGCGCGATCGTCTCGATCCCTCTCAGAGTTCTCGG
>CAZPOG010000261.1:0-2178 GCA_964588105.1 uncultured Ruminococcus sp.
GCAACCATAAGCAGGCGAAGGGTTATGTCGATTTCAGCGAGATGAAGTCCTATATTACCACAGAAGCTGCGTTTGCGGCTTCTAACGTCAAGTATAAGAGCGATACGATGTATATCGCGCTCAGCGACGGCTGGAGCGATGTGAACGTCTGGGCATGGGACGACGGCTTGGACGGCATCTGGGTCAACAAGTCGAAAGTGACGATCGACGGTCAGGAGCTTTATGCTTTTAAGCTCTCCGACTTTGGCGGCAGAACCAAGTTCACGACCGCCTCGGATAAGGACTGGACGAAGCAGGCTTGGGATAATGAATACAATAAGCCTCTCAACAGCGTTATCCACAGCCAGCTGGGCAATGTCTGCTGGTCGGACAACCCCAACTGGATCGAGCCCAAATATCCCTGTGACGGAGAATATACGGATCTTGCTGGCGTCAGCTACGCAAACGACACTCAGAAAATCAAGGATCTGGGCGATAATCTCGATCCCGACAAGACCTATCACCTGACCGTATTCTATATGGAGCGCGGTATGATAGAGTCCAACTGTATGATGAAGTTCACCATGACTCCCGTCAAGAACAACCTCAAGGTCAAGAAGACCATCCACACCGACGGTCTGAACGACGGTATCGCCGGCGCGGTACAGGCGATGGATCTGAACTTCACCAATTCCGTAAACAACACTGCAAACGAGGACAGCTATACACTGGGACATAACGGTACCAAGGAATTCACCGGGTACGACACCGGTTCCGCTGTGACCGTTACCGAGAAAAAGGCGGAAGAAGGCGTTGTCTGGATGGCGACCGACTGGGAGCTTGTGGATAACAACCAGAACGGCAAAAAGCTGAAAAGCGGTACCTACGAGTATGACCCTTATTCGGACGCAGTCTATGAAACTTCTACCGCTACCGACAGCTTTACGCTCGAGGATCCGCGACTTGCCACCAACACCGCGAACCTGCAGGTCAACTTTGACAACTATCCGTTGGTCGGCGGGCCTCTGGCGATAGCGAAGAGTGTCGAGGGCGATTCCTCCAACACCGACGCCTTTGAGTTTGAGCTGCTGGTCGATATCAACGGCGGCAGAAACTATATCGGATATGATCTCGATTTTGACAAGACGGTAGGAGAGAGGACTATCCCGAACGCGGGTACGATGAACAAGGGCAAGTTCACGATGAAATCCAACGAGGGAATTATCGTAAACGGTCTGCCTTACGGCGCGACCTATCTCCTCAAAGAAAAGACCAAGGACGGCTATCGCCCCGTATCCGACTTTGACGGAATGATCATGATGAATAACGACGCCGTTGAAATCGTCAACATCCCACTCAATGGTGAGGGTTTCCTTTCCGTCAAGAAGTATATCAACTCCGGCGGTACGGACTATCTCTACAAGAACGGCTCCCTCTTCTCCTTCAAGGCTCAGGGCATGGATATCGTTGAGGGAAAGTCCACGGTCTCGACCAAGGGGCAGTCTCAGGAGGTCACCAAGACCGATTCGAGCGGCAAGGTCAATTTTTCGGCGAATACGAACAGCCAGAGCGATAAGTTCTTAAAGTTCAGCAAGATCGGAAAATACGCCTATCAAATCACCGAGACCGCTTCTTCGACCCCGGATATCGGCAAGGACAGTGCAACGATCTATGCGCTGATCGACGTCGTACAGGATTCATCCGCGACAACAGCGGGAGGCGCTCTCAAGGTCAACAGCGTGACCTACTACTCCGACGCCTCTCTGACCACGGTCATAAGAGATCCCGCATTCCGCAATCCCGCACAGGTCGGATCCGTTAAGGTAGTCAAGTACAGTAATAATCCGAAGGATAATAACTCCGGCGCATCAGCGCTCGGCGGCGCTACTTTCAACGTCTACAAGGTCTCCGACAACGGTGCGGACGTGGATGAAGGCACACCGGTAGGTCAGGCTAAGGAGACGGGCGCGGACGGTATCGCGAGATTTGAAAACCTCGATATTTATGACTATAACACCATGCAGCGTCAGTGGTTTGCGCTGGTCGAGGTCGAAGGTATCGACGGACGTATCAAGGACAACAATATCATGTACTTCACTTTGCCGATGGAAGACGCAGACGGCACCTTGAAGTATGACATCACTTACGAATATATCAACGGCGCTATCAAAAATCCTCAGACGGCAGGATGGGGCTACG
>CAZPOG010000262.1:0-2170 GCA_964588105.1 uncultured Ruminococcus sp.
AGCTCTCTTCGGACTACAAGGGCGATCCTACCTCTGCGCTATTGGAAGTTCTCGACAGCGAACAGAATTACGCTTTTGTTGATCACTACATAGATATCCCGTTCGATTTATCCGATGTGATGTTCATCACTACTGCTAACGATCTTGACGCGATCCCCGCGCCGCTTCGAGACCGTATGGATATCATCGAACTGACTTCTTATACCCGCACCGAGAAGTTCCATATCGCGAAGAAGCACCTGCTTCCCAAGCAGATGAACCTCTGCGGTATTAAGAAAAAGAATTTCTCCATCACCGATAAAGCGCTCTATCGTATCATTGACGGCTATACCAGAGAAGCAGGCGTCAGAAATCTCGAACGAGAGATCCAGACCGTGCTGAGAAAAGTTGCTATCAAGATTCTTGAGGACGAAAAGGTCGTCGTCAGAGTATCCGACAAAAACATCACCGATTTCTTAGGCACCGTGAAGTTTATCGACGATATCAAGTCGAAGAAAAACGAGATCGGCGCTGTCAACGGTCTCGCGTGGACTGCTGTGGGAGGCACCCTCCTTCCTTTGGAGTGCGCCGTGATGAAAGGCAGCGGAAAGATTGAGCTGACCGGTTCCTTAGGCGATGTGATGCAGGAGTCGGCAAAGGCCGCGATCACCGCGATCCGTACCCGCGCGGCAAAGTACGGCGTCAGCCCCGATTTTTATTCGCAGTATGATATCCATATCCATGCCTTAGAGGGCGCGATCCCCAAGGACGGCCCCTCCGCGGGTATCACGATGGCGACCGCGATCTATTCCGCTTTGACGTTGTGTCCTGTTCGTTCTGATTTTGCGATGACAGGCGAGATCAGCATCAGCGGAAAGGTGCTTCCGATCGGCGGCCTTAAAGAAAAGAGCATGGCGGCGTTCAAGGCAGGCGTTCCCAATGTCATCATCCCCAAGGAGAACGAGAGAGATCTGGAAGACATCGATAAGGAGGTCCGTGACGGGCTGACCTTCTATCCGGTAGAGACGATCGATGAGGTTATCTCACTCGCTGCGCTTCCTTTAAAGAAGATCAATTCTGCCGAAGCTTATATGATCAAGGATAAGAAGTCAACCTCTCATAGGGTTTCGATTACCCAGTAAGGAGAGACGTATGTTGCATGTAGAATTTGTTTATTCGGCAGGGCTTTCTTCTCAGATCAAGCCCTCCGATATGCCGGAAGTCGTTTTTTCCGGACGCTCCAACGTCGGCAAGTCTTCTCTGATCAATAAGCTGTGTGAGAGAAAGTCACTCGCGCGTGTCAGCTCCAAACCCGGCAAGACCGCTACCATCAATTTTTTTGATGCAAAAACATTCACCCTCGTCGATCTTCCCGGCTACGGTTACGCGAAGGTCAGCAAGGCGGAGAAACTCAGATGGGCGGAGCTGGTAGAAGGTTATTTTCAGCTCGACAGAAATATTGCGCTGGTGGTGCAGATCGTCGATATGCGTCACAAGGTTACCGCTGACGATTTAGGAATGATCGATTTTCTCTATCAGTCCGAGATCCCGTTTATCGTGGTGATGACCAAATCCGACAAGCTCAACAAGACTGAGTATCAGAATCAGCTGACGATCATTTCAGAACAGCTGAAAGACTATGAAGGTATTTCGCTTTATCCTTTCTCCGCTTTATCGGGAGAGGGTAAACAGGAGATAGAAGAGGCGATCAACTCTTCTGTCAAAGAATAAATCAGTTTGGGGAAAAGTATATGAAAAAAACACCGTTTTTGACAAAAGAAAAAGCCGAAGAGATCATCCGCGAGATCCCGACCCCTTTCCACATCTATGATGAAAAGGGCATCCGCGAGAATTGCCGCGCCTTATACAAAGCGTTCTCATGGAATAAGGGCTTCAAAGAGTACTTTGCCGTCAAGGCGACGCCCAACCCCTTCCTCCTTCAGATTCTGAAAGAAGAGGGCTGCGGCGCAGACTGTTCCTCTTTGACAGAACTTGTGATGAGTGAAGCCTGCGGATTTAAGGGCGATGACATTATGTTCTCCTCTAACGTCACTCCTGAAGAGGATATGAAGAAGGCATATGATCTGGGTGCCATCATCAATCTCGACGATATCAACTTTGTACCCTTTATCAAGAGGGTCGCATATGTCCCTGAGACCATCTGCTGCCGCTATAATCCCGGCGGAGTGTT
>CAZPOG010000263.1:0-2162 GCA_964588105.1 uncultured Ruminococcus sp.
GGGTCGCATATGTCCCTGAGACCATCTGCTGCCGCTATAATCCCGGCGGAGTGTTTGAGCTTGCCGCGTCGAGAACCGGCGTACAGGTCATGGACAACCCCGGTGAAGCAAAATACGGTATGACAGAGGATCAGATGGAAGAAGCATTCAGAGAACTCAAAGCTTCCGGCGCCAAGCATTTCGGTATTCACGCGTTCTTAGCGTCTAATACCGTTTCCAATGATTATTACGCTGAGCTTGCCGCGATCCTGTTCAAGCTTGCGATCCGTCTGAAGAACAAGACCGGCGTGCATATCTCCTTTATCAACCTTTCCGGCGGTATCGGCGTAGACTACCGTCCCGAAGAGCCCAGAGGCGATATCGCGATCATCGGTGATCTGGTCAGACAGAAGTATGATGAGATCCTTGTCCCCGAGGGCATGGACGATGTCAGCATATACGCCGAGCTCGGCAGATATATGCTCGCTCCTTACGGCGCGATCGTCGCCAAGTGTTTGCACACCAAGCATATTTATAAGGATTACATCGGTCTTGACGCTTGCGCGGCGAATCTGATGCGTCCCGCGATGTACGGTTCCTACCATCATATCACCGTTTTAGGAAAAGAGAACGAGCCCTGTACCTATAAGTATGACGTTACCGGCGGCTTATGCGAGAATAATGACAAGTTTGCGATCGACCGTATGCTTCCCGAGATTCTTCCCGACGATCTTGTTTATATCCACGATACCGGAGCCCACGGCTATTCGATGGGATATAATTATAACGGCAAGCTTCGTTCCGCTGAAGTTCTTCTCAAAGAAGACGGATCCTTCAAACTCATCCGACGCGCCGAGACAATGGATGACTATTTTGCCACCTTTGATTTTTCGGATTATCATTTCGATACAAAATAAATAGTTATTGATTTGGTTGAGATTGCCACGTCGTCCTCATCGGCTGTACTTGGTAGGCATATCCGGTAGGTATACCTTGACCTCGTGTCGCCGTTCGTCCTCTCCCCAAAAAGCAGGAGCTTTTCAGGGACCCCGGATTGAGGCCCTCGCAATGACAAATTTGAATACTAAAACTCCTTTCATTCTCATACGATAGAGAGTGAGAGGAGTTTTTATATGGTTAGAGATTATCTGAACAGCGGGATCAACCCCGCCGACGCGTTTTCGTCCCAAAAACCGACCGGAACAGGGGAGAGCCCCTTCCGTCCCGAATATGCCGAGTATGTTGAGAAATACCCCGGCAGGGGTACATTAAAAGTACAGATTTCCATCGCGAATGAAGCCTTTCCGATGAAAAATGTCGTGGTGGATGTATCCCAGATCTATAACGGCGTTCGTTATTCTTTGTACAACGACGTGACCGATATCTCCGGTATCGTCGATAATATGGTTCTGCCTGCAAAGACTTTGGAAAGCACCCTCAATTTCGACACCGCCGGAGTGGATGAAGCAAAGTATTATGTCTCCGTCTACCATCCCGATTTTGAAGCAGTCAACGACTGCTGTATCACGATTCAGGACAAGATCGAGACCATCCTGCCGATCTCACTGATTCCCAGAACGACAAGAGAGGAGAGCGACTGATGGCGGTTTTGCCCGTAGTGCCGCAGTATATCACTGTGCATCTCGGTCGTCCCGACGAGGCGGCGGAAAATGTCACCGTGCTCTTTACGGATTATATCAAGAATGTTGCCTCCAATGAGATCTACCCGAGCTGGCCCGAGGAGGCGATCAAAGCAAATCTGCTTTCTCAGATATCCTTTACGCTGAACAAGGTCTATACCGAGTATTATCCCTCGCGCGGCTATAACTTCGATATTACCAATAATACTGCCATTGACCACGCCTATGTCAAGAACGGCGAGGTGTACGATACGATCAGCATCCTGACCGATCAGCTGTTCAACAACTATATCCGCAAGGTCGGTAGGGTGGAACCATTATACGCCCAGTTCTGTGATGGTAAAATCACCCGGTGTAATGGGCTTTCCCAATGGGGAACGGTCGATCTGGCAAATCAGGGCTTGAACTATCTTGAAATACTGCAGTTCTATTACGGTAACGATATCGAGATCGTGGAGAACGCGCCGATATCGGATGAGATTCGCTCCTATCCCGGCGTGGCGTTCTCACTCGGTTCTTTCGGTAATGATGTGGTTGTGATCA
>CAZPOG010000264.1:0-2132 GCA_964588105.1 uncultured Ruminococcus sp.
CATCTTCTAAATGTAATTTTTAAGGAGGAAAAACAAAAATGAAGAAAATTCTTGCACTGATTCTTGCGGTTCTTTTCGTATGCGCTGCGCTTGCTGCTTGCGGCGGCACCGAGACAACTACGGACACCGACACCGCGACAGGCAACGAGGCTGCTGCTCATGCTGAATCCGGTGTTGTAGAAGCAGGCGACTTTGACGCCAGCACCGTAACAGCTAACCCCGACTTCAAGGTCGGCGTAGTTCTCGTAGGCGATGAGAACGAGGGTTACACCTTCGCTCACATGCAGGGCATCCAGGAAGCTGCGAAGACTCTCGGTCTTGCTGACGACCAGATCATCTGGAAGTACAACATCCCCGAGGATGAGCAGTGTAAAGACGCTTGTGACGACCTCGTAGGTCAGGGCTGCACCCTTATCTTCACCAACTCTTACGGTCACCAGAGCTACACCCAGCAGGCTGCTGAGGAATATCCCGAGGTTCAGTTTGTTGCGATGACCGGCGATACCGCCAGAGCTGCTGGTCTGGAGAACTTCTCCAACGCTTTCACCCGTGTTTATGAGTCCAGATACATGTCCGGTGTTGTTGCCGGTATGAAGGTTCAGGAACTCATCGATGCTGAGAAGATCCCCGCTGAGGGTCTTGATGAGAACGGCAACGTTAAGATCGGTTATGTCGGCGCGTTCCCCTATGCGGAAGTTGTTTCCGGTTACACCGCTTTCTATCTCGGTATCAAGAGCATCGTTCCTAACGTAGTTATGGACGTTCAGTACACCAACTCTTGGTTCGATATGGTTGCTGAAGGCGCTGCTGCCGACGCTCTTATGGCTCGCGGCTGTGTCATCATCGGTCAGCACGCTGACTCCACCGGCGCTCCCTCTGCTGTTCAGGCTGCTCTTGACAGCGGTAAGGTTGCTTACTCTGTTGGTTACAACGTAGACATGCTCTCCGTCGCTCCCAACGCTGCGCTGACTTCTGCTACCAACAACTGGGCTGTTTATTATACCTATGCTATCGGCACCGCTATGAAGGGCGAGAAGGTTGCTACCAACGGCGTTTGCGGTCTCGAGAGCAATGGCGTTCAGATCACCGATCTCGGCGCATCCTGCGCTGCTGGCACCGCTGAGAAGGTTGCTGAGGTTGAGGAAGCCATCAAGGCAGGCACTCTCCATGTATTTGATACTTCTACATTCACCGTAGGCGGTGAGGAAGTTACCGAGGCGTTCGCTATCGACACCGACGGCGACTTTGCTCCCGACGCTGAGAACGTTGTATTCGACGGTTATTATCACGAGTCCTTCGTTCAGTCCGCTCCTTCCTTCGGTCTGCGTATCGACGGTATCACTGAGCTGAACAACGAGTAATATTATTTGAGCTTAATTGCAAAGGGAAGCTGACATCTCGGCTTCCCTTTGCGTGGTTTATATCCACAGTGAAAAGTGAAGAGAGAAGAGCGTGGATCTGCGCTTTTTGGGCGGGATATCCGGTATGACGCTCTTCGTTCTTCACTATTCACTACTATGGGGGGTAGATAGTTTTGGAAAATAATGCAGCCGTCAGTATGAGACATATCACCAAGGCTTTCGGTACCAAGGTTGTCGCGAACAAAGACGTTTCTTTGGATATCGAGCGGGGTGAGATTCTTGCGCTCTTAGGCGAAAACGGCTCCGGAAAGACCACGCTGATGAACATGCTCTCGGGCATTTATCATCAGGATTCCGGCCAGATCTTCGTCGACGGACAGGAAGTTCACATCAACTCGCCGAAGGACGCCTATGCGCTCGGTATCGGTATGATCCATCAGCACTTCAAGCTGGTTGACGTCTTTACCGCCACCGAGAACGTTGCGCTCGGTATGGACAGAAAAGTCACCGGCGGACGTCGTGAAATCGCCAAGGCGATCGAAGAGATCTGCGAGAAATACGGCTTTGACGTCGATCCGAAGAAAAAGGTCTATAACATGACCGTTTCTCAGAAGCAGACGCTCGAGATCGTCAAGACGCTCTATCGCGGCGCCAATATGCTGATCCTCGACGAACCGACCGCGGTATTAACGCCGCAGGAGACCGACAAGCTGTTTGAGGTACTGCGCAACATGAAGGCGGACGGCAAGTCCATCATCATCATCACCCATA
>CAZPOG010000265.1:0-2122 GCA_964588105.1 uncultured Ruminococcus sp.
CGAAATCGGTATCTCTCAGGCGCAGGTCAGCCGCATCGAAAAAGGCGCGATCGACAGTATCAAGCGACAACTGTAGAAAAAAGTCAGTATAATTCTTTTTCGGAAAACAATTTGCCATCCGATTCGGTATTATATAATAAACAATTTTGAAAGGTTGGTATTGTTTATGAAAATAGGATGTGTAAAAGAAATCAAAAACAACGAGTTCCGCGTGGGCTTGACTCCCGACAACGTTTCCGCTTATGTTGCCGCAGGACATCATGTTTATATCGAGAAGAACGCCGGCATTGGCTCCGGCTTTTCGGATACCGAGTATGTCAAGGCGGGCGCTTCGCTGATTGACAACGCTGAAGACGTATGGAATCTTGTCGATATGATGGTCAAGGTCAAGGAACCGCTGGAGGAAGAGTACGCGTACTTCCGCGAGGGACTCATCCTTTATACCTATCTCCATCTGGCGGCGGACAAAAAGCAGACCGACGCGCTGCTTGCCGGTAAGGTGAAAGCAGTCGCGTACGAGACCCTGCAGGAGACCGACAGATCATTACCGCTTTTGGCTCCTATGTCCCAGATCGCCGGTCGTCTTTCGATCCAGGAAGGCGCAAAGTACCTTGAGAAGCGTTTTGGCGGCGAAGGTATCCTCTTAGCAGGCGTACCCGGTACACCTAAAGCGAACGTTGTCATCCTCGGCGGCGGTACGGTAGGTATGAACGCCTGCAAGATCGCAGTCGGTATGGGCGCTAACGTAACGATCCTCGATATCAGCCTCAAACGTCTGGAAGAACTGGACAACCTCTTCGGCTCTCAGATCCAGACTCTCGTCAGCAACGACAGCAATGTGGAACGCGCAGTAAAGGACGCCGACCTTGTGATCGGATCGGTACTGATCCCCGGCGCTTCCACCCCGAAGCTGTTCAAGAAGAAATATCTGTCCGAGATGAAGGACGGAGCCGTTTTTGTCGACGTTGCGATCGATCAGGGCGGATGCGGCGAGACCAGCCGTGTTACCACCCATGACGATCCCGTATACTGCGAAGAGGGCATTGTACATTACTGTGTCGGCAATATGCCCGGCGCTGTTCCGAGAACAAGCACCATCGCGCTGACAAACGCTACCCTGCGCTACGGTCTGGAGATCGCTAAGAACGGTCTCGAAGAAGCCTGTAAGAAGAGCGATGTGATCTCAACAGGTGTGAACTGCTATCTGGGTGAGCTCACAAACAAAAACGTCGCCAAGGCCCACGGCTATGAGTGGACAGATATCTATTCTCTTTTCTGATAGACAATTAAAACATAAAAGAAAAGCTCTCCGATGAGGAGAGCTTTTTGTATATTGTAAAGATTTATTCCGCTTCTTTTGACTTGATCACAAAGGTGTAGATACCAGCCGCAAGAGCGCCGCCTACTAAGGGAGCTACGATGAAGACCCACAGAGAGGACAGAGCGTCGCCGCCTGCAAAGATAGCGGGACCGAAAGAACGAGCGGGGTTGACGGAGGTGCCGGTGAAGTGGATACCGAAGATATGTACCAGAGTCAGGGTAAGACCGATGACTAAGCCGGCGCACTTCTCATATTTCTTCTTGGAGGTAACGCCGAGGATAACAAGAACGAATACGCAGGTGAGGATTACTTCGATAACCAGTGAAAGGATGATGCTGGGCTGACCCTCAGTGGGAGCGTAAAGTCCGTTTGAACCTAAGCCGGAGTCAAATCCTACCAATGCGCCTAACACAGCCGCGCCTGCGGTAGCGCCCGCAAACTGAGCGATGATGTAGACAAAGAACTCAGCGACAGTCATTCCGCCGGTCAGCAGAACGCCGAGAGAAACAGCGGGATTGATGTGGCATCCGGATACATTACCGATGGAATACGCCATCGCAACGATTACAAGACCGAACGCTAAAGCGGTCAGCAGATAACCGATGCTGACGGGATCGGTGCTGCAGCCGGTGACAACCGCTGCGCCGCAAGCAAACAGTACCAGCACGAATGTGCCGATGAATTCAGCAAAAAACTTTTTTACCATTTTTTACTCTCCTTAAAAGATTATTAGGATAATTTTCCCAAATCTATTTTATCAAAGGCGTATACAAAATGCAACACTTATCAGGTACTTTGAAG
>CAZPOG010000266.1:0-2116 GCA_964588105.1 uncultured Ruminococcus sp.
TATCGGCGAGCCGGTCATCCCCTCACAAATCACCTATGATCTGGAAGAAGCAAAACAGGCAGCTGAAAAGATCGGATATCCGGTCGTGCTCAGACCTGCTTTCACCCTCGGCGGCACGGGCGGCGGCTTTGCTAATAATGAAGCAGAACTCATCGAGATCGGCAGGAACGGCTTTGCCGCGAGTCCTGTTCATCAGGTGTTGATCGAAAAGTCCGTCAAAGGCTATAAAGAAATCGAATATGAGGTGATCCGCGATCATAACGACACCGCGATCACCGTCTGCAATATGGAGAACTTCGATCCCGTCGGCATCCACACAGGCGACAGTATCGTCTTCTGTCCGTCCCAGACGCTGACCAACAAAGAATACCAGATGCTTCGCGACAGCGCCCTGCGGCTGATCCGTGCTTTGCAAGTGGAGGGCGGATGTAATGTCCAGTTTGCGCTCGACCCAAAGTCGTCACAGTATTACATCATCGAGGTCAATCCGAGGGTATCGCGCTCGTCGGCATTGGCAAGTAAGGCTTCGGGCTATCCCATCGCCCGCGTTAGCGCGAAGATCGGTGTGGGTCTGCGCCTTGACGAGATTCCGCTCGCCAACACCCTCGCGTCATTTGAGCCCGCGCTCGACTATGTAGTCACCAAAATGCCGCGATTCCCGTTCGATAAATTCGTCGACGCCAAGAACACCCTCGGCACCCAGATGAAGGCGACCGGCGAGGTGATGAGCGTCGGCAGGACGATCGAAGAAAGCCTCTTAAAAGCGATCCGCTCGTTAGAGATCGACGCGTATCACCTGCATCATCCGCGCTTTGACGATATGAGTGTGGAAGAACTCAGCGATTATATCGTCAAAGACACCGACGACAGAATTTTCGCCCTCGCCGAGCTGCTCAGAAAAGGCGGTTCAATTGACGATATTTATCGAGAAACCGCCGTCGATACGCTGTTCCTGCGCAAGACTCGCAACATTGTCAGCATGGAACATGAGTTGAGGTATCACAAAGGAGACCTCGATACCCTGTACCGCGCGAAGCGGATGGGCATCTCCGACAGAGAGATTGCCTGCCTGTGGGGTATGGACGAAGTCGAAGTATATCAACTGAGAAAAAGCGCGGGTATTACGCCTGTGTTCAAGATGATCGACACCTGCGCTTCGGAGTTTGAGAGCTATGTACCGTACTTCTACGCGACCTATGAGGACGAAAACGAGTCCGTCCGCACGGAGAAAAAGAAAATCATCGTGCTCGGCGCGGGACCCATCCGCATCGGTCAGGGCGTGGAGTTTGACTACAGTACCGTCCATGCGGTGCAAACTATCAAACGCGCCGGCTATGAAGCGATCATCATCAATAATAACCCCGAGACCGTTTCGACAGACTATACCACTTCTGATAAGCTATATTTTGAGCCGCTCACTTCCGAGGACGTTATGGCAATCATCGACTATGAACAGCCCGAGGGCGTGATCGCCTCTCTCGGCGGTCAGACGGCGATCAATCTCGCTCAGCCTTTAATGGATCGCGGAGTCAAGATCATCGGCACCGACTGTGCAGCAATCGAAAGAGCGGAGAATCGAGACAGCTTCAACGCGATCATCAAAGAACTCGGCATCCCGCAGCCTGCGGGTCATGCCGTTACCTCCATCGAAGAAGGAATTAAGGCGGCAGAAGAGATAGGCTATCCTGTGCTGGTGCGTCCGTCGTTTGTCTTAGGCGGCAGAGCGATGCAGATCGTTTCGAAAGAAAAAGATCTTCGTCATTACCTCAAGACTGCGGTCGAAATTGATGTTGATAAACCTGTTTTAGTTGATAAATACATTGTCGGCAAAGAAGTCGAAGTCGACGCGATCTGCGATGGCAGAGACGTCTTTGTTCCCGGTATCATGGAGCTGGTCGAGCGCACCGGCGTCCATTCGGGTGACTCTATCTCCGTCTATCCGTCCTATTCGATCAGTGATAAAGTCAAGGGTATTATTTTACAATACGCGAAAAAGCTCGGCAAGGCAATCGGCATCGTTGGTCTGTATAACATTCAGTTCATCGTCGCTCCCGATGAAAAGGTGTATATCATCGAGGTCAACCCGAGATCGTCGAGAACCGTTCCGTTCCTCTCA
>CAZPOG010000267.1:0-2109 GCA_964588105.1 uncultured Ruminococcus sp.
TCTCCACAGTCCGGTCATTACGGCTACGGCCTTTTTATCTCCTCTGACGGAGCTTGGTGGCACGCGGGCGCAGTGGATTCCTATCTGACGCATATGTATACCGTTCCCGCTGAAGGATATAATCTTTTTGCTTCAACCAATAAAATGGATCTTGATAAAATGAACACAGTGACCTTGCGGATCAAGCAAATGACAATATGGGATGACACGGATTGAAGAAGGGAGTATTTGAAATGAAAAAGATTTCAGCGATGCTCCTTGCGGTATTAATGGTTTGCTGTGTCGCAGGCTGTTCTTCCGAGATTGATGCTTTTGCCGAGATCGACTCTGCGGCGCTGCCGTCAAAGGTCGACCTGAGAAACTTTAACGGAAAGAATTATGTCACTCCGGTGAAAAAGCAGAAGAACGGCGATTGCTGGTCGTTCAGCCTTGCGGGGTCTGCCGAGATCGCCTATCTGTACGCCAATGATCTGGGCGTTGCGGCGGGTCAAGCCAACAACAATATTGATTTTTCCGAGAAATACATCGCATGGTATCTGTATCACGGGATCATGAAAGAGGATGTTGTGAAGGGAAAGGTGCGCTCCTCTCAGATCGGCGAGGGATTCGATCCGTCTGCGGCGGAAAGAGAGGATGTGAAGGCCGTATATAATATCGGAGGAGAGTTTGTCCATTATGCGAATTTCTTCGGATCCGGCTTCGGTCCGGTCGACGAGAGCGTGAAGATCGACGATGAATATCCCTATGAATACGGGGGCGCGTCGAAGGAAGAGTGGATACTGCCTCTGAACGCCGAATACCGCAACGCGCCTGACTGCGCGTATTTAAGAGACGCTCATGTGCTGCCGAGTCCCGCCGGCGTCGACGAAAACGGCGACTATTTGTTGAACGAGAGCGGACTCAACGCTATCAAATCGGAGCTTTATCAGGGACACGGCGTTTCGATCGCGTTTTTTTCTAACGGTTCCTTTAATATGGAGCATATCGCGGCGTATTACAGCGGCGATTTTCCGGCGGATCACGCGGTCACCGTTGTCGGCTACGACGACGATTTTCCGAAAGAGTATTTTACCAACACAAACAACGACGGAGAACCGATCGAGAGCACCACGCCTCCCGGTGACGGTGCTTTTATCATCAAAAACAGCTGGGGCACTTTTACGGATGATGAAGACTATCTTGACGACGGCTATTTTTATCTTTCCTATTATGATCACAGCCTCAGCTCTCCGCTGAGCTATGTGTTTGACAGCTCCGATTCTCTTGATCCTTTAAAGATCAATTACGATCAGTACGATCTGATGATGACAGGATGGTATGGGAGTACGGATTATGACAGTGAAGTGAAGACGGCGAATGTGTTTGACGCAGAGGAGAACGAAAGCCTGTATCAGATTTCATACAGAACCGCCTCTCCCAAAACCGAGGTATCGTATCAGATATACAAAGATGTGGAGGATGGTGCCCCATCCTCCGGCACTCTGCTGGAACAAGGCGTTACCGATCATCGGTATGCGGGATCTCATAAAATCGATTTGAAGAAAGCGTATCCGCTGCAAAAAGGAGAGAAGTATTCCGTTGTACTGACCATGAAACGTGTCGTCGATGAAGACGGTGATATGGTTTATACCGAGGTTTTTCCTTATGCGACAGAGTTCTCCTCCGGTTTAAAGGTGCTTGGTATCATCAATTCGGGAGAGAGTTATCTGTACTCCGACGGCAAATGGAGCGACATGGCATCGATGAAGGACAGCCTGATCGAAAGAGCCTTTGGGCAGTGTGTCGATGAACTCGGATCGAAAAGGACATACACGCCGATCAAGCTCGACAGCAAAGAGACCTTTACTGTTGATAACTACCCGATCAAGGCGATTCTGGTTTTGACAGATGCAAAAGAATAAAGCGCAGGAGGACTTCAAAATCCTCCTGTTTTTTTTGCTGTTTTAACCTAAAAATCCTCCGGATAAAGATATTAACGTGTTAACACTTTAAATGATGATTTGTATAAATGGTTACTATTTCATTTTGAACAGGATGGTTTTTTCTTCCTTTTCATCTATTTACAGAAAGCAAAGAATTATTGTATAATCAAATAAAGGATTATGAAAA
>CAZPOG010000268.1:0-2096 GCA_964588105.1 uncultured Ruminococcus sp.
CGTCAAAAGCATCGCGATACAGAGAATCAGGCTCACTGCTTTTTTTGTTAACATCAAAAAACCTCCTTATGTTAAACGTATAATATCATACATATTAATTATACATTTTTTTCTTCATTTTGTAAAGAGCTTTGTTCGTCTTTTGAAGAAGAACTTGACGAATTTTTGGAGTCGTCCGATTCCTCCTCAGCTTTATTCTGGGAGGCAAGTTTTACCTTTACGGCTTTCTTGCGTTCTCGAAGCGCAACGCCCTCTTCGATCAGTGTATAGAAGACCGCGAAAACAGGCACCGCTAAGATCATACCCGTTACACCGAACAGGCCTCCGCCGATCAGAACCGACACTAATATCCAGAAGCCGGAGATACCGACGGACTCTCCTAAGATCTTGGGACCTAAGATGTTGCCGTCAAACTGCTGAAGCACGATAATGAATACGACAAACCAGAACGCCTCGATCGGGTTGATGATCAACAGTAAAAACGCGCAGGGCACCGCTCCGATGATGGGTCCGAAGAACGGGATCATGTTGGTCACGCCGACGATAACAGATATCAGCAGCGCGTAGTCAAACTTGAAGATAGACAGACCGATAAAGCAGATCACGCCGATGATGGTGGAGTCGATGATCTTGCCGACGATATACTTGCCGCATTTCTCGTTACAGATCTTGGTAAACTTAAAGAATCTGAGATGAAACTTCGCGGGAGTATAAGCGAGAACAGTCCTTCTAAACTGACTCAAAAGCTTATCGCGGGACGCTAAGACATAGATGGAGATGATTAATCCGATCACCCAGTTATACAGCGTAGTACCGATAGACACCGCGGTGGTATACGCCGCCGGGAGCAGACTTGAGGCGGTATCCTTGACAAAATCGCTGATAGAATCGCCCGTGATGAACTTGACGATCGTAGTATAGATATCACCGTCGGTCAGATTATAGTTGAACTTCTCTTCAAAGAAAGCGACGACGTTGTTGATCTCTTTTAACAGCGTCTGACCGTAGGAGGGCAGGTTCTTGACCAGCAGGTTGACGCTCTTGGTCAGCTCAGGCACCAGAATCACGATCAAATAGGTGATGATACCGAAGACGATGATATAAGACAGCGTCATCGCCAAAGGCTTCTTAACCTTTAACAGCCATTTGTGCTTGGTACCCATCTTCTTGAACGCCTTATCATGGAACAGCTTAAACGGATAGTTAAGCAGATAAGCGATGACAAGACCGTAGATGATCGGCGTCAGCACCTTGAGAATCGTTGATACCACGTTCCATATCGGCTTGATATAGACAAACAGGAATATCAGCGCGATAGCGAAGGCTATCATGATCATAATGTGCTTGAATTTGATTTCTTTGAATCTCAAATAATCACCCCAATACAATCAGAAATTAGGAATGAGGAATTAGGAATGAGGAATTAATATGTCATTGCGAGGAGGGCGATGCCCGACGCGGCAATCCCCTTCTTTCAGAATCCGGTAGTAATGACAAGGGGATTCTTCGGTCGAGATGCTCCCTCTGAATGACAAATATTTCAATTGAGGGCGGAGCCCTCCCACATCTATTCTCTCTTCTCTATTCTCTCTTCTCTATCAGAAAAGGCTCATCTGTGCGGACTCGGGGAGGTCACCTAAGGCGCCGCATTCTCTGAGTGTTTCGATGACAGCGGAGGATACGCCGGACTTGGAGACCAGCTCTTCTACCGAGAGGAAGTCTCCCCTCTGCCCTGCTTCATAAAGCATCTCCGCGGCAGCTTCGCCGATACCGGAGAGAGAGCAGAACGGCAGACGGATCTTGCCGCTATCGATACGGAACTTCTTCGCTTCGGACTTGTAGATGTCTACAGGAAGCACCTCGACGCCGCGGGCGAGCATCTCGTTCATGATCTGTAGGAATGACACTTCCGCTTTCTCCTTGGCGGTGGCCTCAAAGCCCTTGTCGTTGATCATGCGGATCTTGTCGAGTACCGCCTGTCTGCCTTTTAAGAGCGTCGCTCCGTCGAAGTTATCGTTTCTGACGGTGAAGTACGCGGCATAGTATTCGACGGGTCTGTGAACCTTGTACCAGCCCAGTCTGAGCGCCGAGATCAT
>CAZPOG010000269.1:0-2094 GCA_964588105.1 uncultured Ruminococcus sp.
ATTCAAGGAACTTGATATGTACTTGAAAAAAGACCAATGAAAGACATCTCTTTTTTGGGGGATTACACCCCATACACCATTTCATACACCATTTTGAACAGCTTTTATAATAACTTATAATAAGATATAAAAAATCGCTTGAAAAATAAGCCGATAAATGGTAAGATATAAGAAGTTATGGAGGGATATAAAATGAACACTTCCGAAATTCCCACTATGAAATCTATCGACCAGCCGAAGAAGCAAGAGAAGGCGAAAGTACTGCCGGCGGATTTTGAATGCGCATGCAATACCTGCCCCTCTCAGGAAGCCTGCAAGGCTGCGCAGGAAGCGGCGTCGACTGCTTCCTCACGATGAAATTCCTCGATAAATAAACAATGCAGGAGGGTGGTGCTTTTGTCCTGCACTCCTTTTTTAATCTTTATGAAAGGAGCGTATAAAGTGTTTGAAAACAGGTTTAATATGACACGCGAAGGAAGCCTTTTTCTTGCAAAAAAGAAATGGGATGAAAATGTTTATTGCGGTATGAAAATGGAAAATCGCGCCGTAACATTCCCTCAGACAAAGACGATTTTAAACGGCGTCAATGTACCGAATGTCCGGCTTGATGATATCCAAGCGATCCTGAATATGCGTGACGCGTGGAAATATTTGCTAAATACCTTTGATGAACCACTAACCATTTCGTATATGTGCAAGCTCAATGAATTTATTGCCAGAAACGAAGCACCGGAATGGGGAAAGCTCCGAACGGGCAGCGTCGGCATATCGGGAACGGACTATGAACCACCTGTTCCTGTTGAAGAACAGGTCAACGCCGAACTCAGAGCTGTGCTTGAAGATGATGATCTTACCGCCACCGATAAAGCGCTGGAGTTGTTTGTTTGGGGCGCGCGCGGACAGTTTTTCCGGGACGGCAATAAACGCACTTCGATGACAATCGCCAATAAGGTATTGCTTACGGCGGGCGCGGGCATTCTGACGATCACGGACAAGTATATGGAAAGATTCAATGAGCTGTTGCTTGATTACTATAATACAGGAACAAGTGACGCTCTGAAGGAGTATTTATATCAACACTCTATTCAGGGAATTTCCTGATAATACAAATTTTTCCAATCTAAATGTCAGTAAATTAACTGCCATAGAGCAGCGAATGCAATTCATTCGATTATACAGGAGATGATAAGTATGATTTGCGTACAAAACTATACCAAAAAGTACGGCGATAAAACCGTTGTGAACGATATTTCGTTCACCGCGAAAGACGGCGCGATCACCGGATTTATCGGCCACAACGGAGCCGGCAAATCAACAACGATCAAAGCGATCACGGGCGTTATACGCCCGACAAGCGGTTGTATTACGATCAATGGGATCGACATTCAAAAGGACGGAAAAAAGGCGAAAAGTCAGTTTGGCTATGTTTGTGACAGCCCCGATCACTTTTTGAGACTCAACGGCATCGAATATCTGAATTTTATGGCGGATATTTATGATACGCCGTTAGAAGGAAGATCCGCGTTCATTGAGGATTACGCCAAACGCTTCGGCATTTACGACTCACTGAACAGCACGATCCTCTCGTATTCTCACGGAATGCGTCAGAAAATCATGATAATGGGCGCGCTGATACATAACCCGTCCGTATGGATCTTGGACGAGCCCTTGACAGGTCTTGATCCGCAGTCGGCATTTGAACTCAAACATTGTCATACTGACGTCACTCGGCACTTGGGGTCTGCCCCAGGTGGTGCAGAAGTTCTACGCCATCAAGTCCGAGCGTGACATCCGCACCGGCGCGATCGTCTCTACGATCTTCGCGCTTATCGTTGCAGGCGGCTGCTACTTCCTCGGCGGCTTCGGTCGTCTCTTCGGCGACAACATCGCCTACGCACCCGATGGCACCCCCATATACGACTCCATCGTCCCGACGATGCTCTCGAGCCTGCCTGACCTGCTCATCGGCATCACCGTGGTACTCGTGCTCTCGGCATCCATGAGCACGCTGGCCGGCCTTGTCATCAACTCGAGCTCGACGCTGACCATCGACATCATCAAGGGCAACATCATCAAGAAGATGACCGAAAGGCA
>CAZPOG010000270.1:0-2078 GCA_964588105.1 uncultured Ruminococcus sp.
CCCAGATGGAAACACCGAGATCAGCAGCGTTGCCGTAAGTAACGGTAGCAGGATCTACGCCCTCCGGGCACTTGAGGATGATGAACAGCTCGGTAAAGTTGATACCGCCGGTGATCAAACCGATCAGAGGCATGAGCAGATCATTGATCAGCGCTGTGACGATCGCCTGAAAAGCGCCGCCGATGATAACGCCGACTGCCATATCCATCACGTTGCCGCGCATAATGAATTCTTTAAATTCGCCTGCGATTTTTTTCATTTCTTCTACACTCCTTGATTTTTATTTAATAACGGTTTTGTGATAAACCTTTTTACCCTTTTTGATAATGACATTTCCCTTGTCATAAGCTTCTTTCGCGATTTTCGCAAAGATATCGGTTACTTTTTGGTCATCGACCATTACGCCGCCCTGCTGGATCAGGCGCTTGCCCTCGCCCTTAGAGGGGATGAGCTTACACTTGAGCATCAGATCGAGCAAGCTGATCTCGCCGTCTGAGAAGTCCTCTCCGGAGAGCTCGGTGGTGGGCATATTCTCGGTATCGGAGCCGGTGGAGAACAGCGCTCTCGCGCCTTCCTGCGCCTTCTTCGCCTCTTCCTCGCCGTGGATCATCTTGGTCAGCTCATAGGCTAAGATCTCTTTCGCCTTGTTGATCTGTGAACCTTCCAGCTTCGCGAGCTCTTCGATCTCATCAAGCGAGAGGAAGGTCAGCATCTTCAGACATTTGACAACGTCCGCATCGTCGACGTTTCTCCAGTACTGGTAGAAGTCGAACGGGGTCGTCTTGTTCGCATCAAGCCATACTGCACCATTGGCGGTCTTGCCCATCTTCTTGCCCTCGGAGTTGAGCAGCAGGTTGATGGTCATCGCGTAAGCGTCTTTGCCGAGCTTTCTGCGGATCAGCTCAGTGCCGCCGAGCATATTGCTCCACTGGTCGTCGCCGCCGAACTGCATGTTGCAGCCGTAGTTCTGGTACAGCGCATAGAAGTCATAGCTCTGCATGATCATGTAGTTGAACTCAAGGAAAGACAAGCCCTTCTCCATACGCTGCTTGTAGCACTCGGCTCTGAGCATATTGTTGACGGAGAAGCACGCGCCAACCTCACGAAGCAGCTCGACATAATTGAGGTCAAGCAGCCAGTCGGCATTGTTGACCATCAGCGCCTTGCCGTCGGAAAAGTCGATGAACTTGCTCATCTGCTCCTTGAAGCAGTCACAGTTATGCTGTATCGTCTCTTTGGTCATCATTTGACGCATATCGGTACGTCCCGAAGGATCGCCGATCATCGCGGTACCGCCGCCGATCAGCGCAATGGGCTTGTTGCCCGCTAACTGTAATCTCTTCATCAGGCACAGCGCCATAAAATGGCCGACGTGCAGAGAATCAGCGGTAGGATCAAAGCCGATGTAGAATATCGCTTTTCCGTTGTTGACCAAATCTCTTATTTCATCTTCATCGGTGACCTGCGCGATCAGTCCGCGCGCCACCAGTTCTTCATATACTCCCAAAAAACTTCCTCCTAATGACAAATAGTCCGTAGATAGATATAGTATAGCTTTTTCTCGACAAAAGGTCAAGTCCTTTTGTCAATTAGAAATCAGGAATGAGGAATGAGGAAATATTGGCGGAACACAGGCTCCCGATTATACTTTTTGTCATTCAGAGGGAGCACCACGACTGAAGAATCCCCTTGTCATTACTACCGGTTGCAAGAGGAAGGGGATTGCCACGCCCTAAAGGGCTCGCAATGACATAAAAATTTGTCCGAGCGAAGCGAGTCACCGCAACTTTTCTCTCTTCTCTTTTCTCTCTTCACTAAAAAAGGCGGGTCTCCCCGCCTTTTTGTTATTCTTCTTCGTCCTGCTCGGGACTGAGCATATTGTTGCGCTCAAGCAATTCGTTGTAGGTCATCAGCACGTCACGTGCCTTGGAACCCTGATGAGGTCCTACGATGCCCATCTGCTCCATATCGTCTATCATACGTCCCGCTCTTGCGTAACCGACCTTTAAACGTCTCTGCAAGAGTGAGGTAGACGCCTGTCCCGCCTCGATGACGACCTTGATGGCTTCTTCCATCAT
>CAZPOG010000271.1:0-2073 GCA_964588105.1 uncultured Ruminococcus sp.
AGCGACCCACGCGATCATTCCCGATCGGATCGTTGCGGCGACCTTGATGTCCGCAGCGGCGGTCACCGGATCGGATATCACGCTGGAGGGCGTATGCCAAAGCCATCTGGGCGCGGTGATCCCCGTGTTCATCCAGAGCGGCTGTACAATACAAAGCGAGAGGGGAGACCTGAAGATCAGCGCCCCTTATCGTCTCAAAGCGCCGAAGCTGATCCGTACCATGCCCTATCCCGGGTTTCCGACCGACGCGCAGGCGCCTTTGATGAGTATGGCGGCGGTGTCGGACGGGATCACCGTATTTATTGAGAATATGTTTGCGTCACGGTATAAGCATGTTACCGAGCTCAACCGTCTCGGCGCGAATATCAAGGTAGAAGGAAAGGTTGCCGTGGTAGACGGCGTCAGAAGACTGCTTTCGGCGCAGGTTTGCGCCTTTGATTTGAGAGGAGCCGCGGCGCTGACGGTAGCGGCGCTCTGTGCGCAGGGCGAAAGCGAGATACAGGGATTGCCCTATCTCGAAAGAGGCTATGAAGATTTTGAGCTGGTGCTCAGCGCTTTAGGCGCGGACGTCAAAAAAATATAAGGAAAAATTTCAAACAGGAAGTTGGTGAGCTGATGGGAAAAAAGAGTAATCGCCTGACCGAGAGGGTCAGACGTCTCAAAGAGCAAAGAGAAGCGAACAACAACGATACCTTATCTGAATTTTCCGACAGCTCCAACGACTTTTATGTTGACGAGATCAAGGAAAGACGGCGTGAAAGAACAGAAGAACGCCGCGAAAGAAAACAGGTAAAGAAAAAAGAAAAACAGCAGCGCCCCATGACTCCCACGGGCAGAAAGATCATCCGGATCGTCAGCTTCATCACGATCCTGACCGTGATATTGGTAGTGGGCGTGGTGCTGTCGCTGACGGTGCTGTTCAAGACCCAAGCCTATTCGGTAGAGGGCAACACCCACTATGACGAGCAGGAGATCATCGACACCTGCGGTATCTCGACCGGCGAGAACATCTTTCTTGCGCCGAAAGCTCCTGCAGAGAAGAGGATCAAAGAAAAATACGCCTATGTGGAGAATGTCAAGGTAGGCTTCCACATCCCCGATACCATCACGATCAAGATCGAAGAAGCGGTAGAGGGATATCTGGTGGAATACGGCGATGAGGGGTATCTGCTTGTTTCTACCAAGGGCAGGATCCTCGATAAGGTCGCCGATATCAGCGGCAACAAGCTCCCTGTCTTTATCGGTCCCGCTCCTTTGTCGGGCGAGATAGGGGATTATATCGAATATGAGGACGACGCGGTGCCTGCTATCACCGACACCATCACCGAGGTATTCGCCGACAACGGCTACAGCGGAATCACCGAGATCAACTGTAAGAACCCCGCCGACGTCTCCTTTACATATGATAACAGGATCAAGGTCCGTCTCGGACTGCCGGAGGATTTGAGCTATAAGATCCGTACCGCGATGACGATCATCACGGAGAAGATCGACGTCAACGCCAGCGTTTCGGTAGAAGGCGAGCTGGACGTTTCACGCTGCAATGTGACCAAGCGGTCGTATTTTGACGAGAAGTCGCTGCTGTCTCTGGATCAGCCGCAGTCTCCGACTTCGGGCGACTCCGACGCGCAGGGAAATATCACGTCGGGAAATCCGACCGAACCCTCTGAGTCCGGCGGCTATGAAGAGGAGCAGGAGACTGAGCCGCTTCCTCAGGATAAGTGGTATATAGACTGAAAAAGGGTAAATCTTTTGTTTCGGTGAACACTTTTCACAGCAAAACACGGTGGAAATTGGAAACAAATTATGAAATTTTAGGGAAATTTTGAAAAAACAATTGAATTTATCTTCGATATATGATACATTAGAATAGTATAGATAATACGTTAATATGTGTTACTGCGTTTTTTAATGTATTTTCGCACCGCATATTCAACAAGGAGGAAGTATAAATGGCTTTTGAATTAGAAAACAACCCCGCTTCCGGTCTGCCGGTTATCAAAGTGATTGGCGTAGGCGGCGGCGGCGGAAACGCTGTCAACCGCATGATCAAGATGGACGTCAAGAATGTTG
>CAZPOG010000272.1:0-2054 GCA_964588105.1 uncultured Ruminococcus sp.
CCGGGACGATGAAATTGAGCGTTTCTTTAAAGAGGCTCGGCGTCCGACGCCGTCGAAATGGTCATCAACACATAGATTCAATTCAAAAACCGACAGGCTGAACTGAAGGTGTAAAATGAAAGTAGACACGAAAAAAGTGTCTGCTTTCTTTTTTTATGATATACTAAAATTTTATTAAAAATCCTATTATTTCTTTCTGTAGGCTTTTCTGTTAATTTTGCCGTTAAAGGTTTTCTTCAGCTCATCTACAGCCTCAATGGTTCTGGGGATCTTATACTTCTCGAGCTTGTCAGAGAGATAAGAGTTGAGCTGGGTGGGATCAAATTTATCCTTCTCATCGACTGTTACAACCAGCTTGATATATGTAATGGTAAAATACTGCTCCTGTATGAAACGTTTGATATTGATAAAACGTTACTGCGACCGGCAAGTCGAAGGCGCCTTGCCCTACGGTGTTACATCCACGTTCTGCGCGTGCGGCGACGGGATTTGTAACCAAAGGTGTGATCGTTAAGCAATTATTATTTGAACCATGAAAAGAAACTCTCCGACAGGATCGATCTGCCCGGAGAGCTTCTTCTGTTATGGTATGGTTTTGCGATAATCAAAGAGAGCTGTTATGCGACTACTGACGCGACCTCCAGCAGTTTTTGCGTGCATCGCAGAGAGACTTCTGCATAATACGCTGCCTCTGCGTCGGTAAGATCTTTGTCTTCTATCGCTTCAAACTTCTCTGTCATTTCGGCTTCTTTTGATAATAATTCCAGATATTCTGACAGCAGGCTCGTATCCGATGGATCGTACTTTTTCATGAATTCGCAGTATTCGTCGACGAATTCTTCGTAGCTGTCGATCGCTTCCTTGATGTCGTCGCGGATCGTTGACTGATTTACGGCAGGAGAGCTGTCGGTTTTTGAGTCGGGGGATTTGGTCTCGGGAGCCTGAGTGGGTTTTTCGGTGGCTTTTTCCGTGGTGTTTTCTGTCGGAGCCTTTGTTTCCTTTTCAGGCGCGTCCAATGTGATGTCCATTACGCTGTCATCACTATCATAAGAGATACAGAGATAGTATCCCTCCTGATCATAAGCGGAGTAACGGGAAGATGTTTTGTCATAATCAACGGTGAAGCCTTTTTCCTTGCAGTCTTCAACATATGCGGTGAAATCCGCCTGAGAGGTCTCGCCGACCTTTATGTGGAAATAGTCGGAGGAGTCGCTGACGATCCTTCCGATATTCGATTTGGGCGCGGGCAGTCTGGCGGCGATCCCGTCGGTGGGGAAGCTAAACTCGGCAAAGGGTTCTTCGGTCATTTCCTCCAGTGCTTTCAGCCACTCGGCTTCTTCTCTTTTTTCGGTACAAGCTTTCGCTCCTTTTCCGATAATAGCTATCGCAAACGCGATCGCGACCAATAAACAAACAGCGATCACAGCGATTGTTTTCGGAGTCATTTTTTTCATTTTTTTACCTCCTTAACCGATTATGGAAATGAAACAGGGGATATATACGATCCACCCCGCTACGGCTGAAAGAACGAATACCTTGCCGAAATCAACAGGGATCAGTTCTTTGCCGGAAACAAAAGAAAAGATAAACAACAGCGCTTGGATCATGGTGATAAATCCCGTTGAGATTTTTCCTGTTGCAAGGATCATAACCGCGAACAGCAAACTGATGATTCCGAACACCAGCGCGACCACAGGCAGTTTTCTTCTTTTTACTTCCTGCGCGTGCTTTTCTTTCGCTTGCTCATCCAAGACCCTGTTTTCTTGTTCGAGTCTTTTGAATTCGATCTCCTTTTGCGCTTCGGTTTTGATCTTTTCGACCTTTACCGCGTCGCTTTCCAAGATCAGCTCCCTGGAGCCGCAGTACGGGCAAACCACGCTGTTGTTTTGCTCATCTACCGTCATGGTTCCGCTGCACTTGCTGCATACCATTGTAACGGTTTTTGGCATATTTGCTGTGGGGGATAGCGCATCTTGTTTTGTTCCGCAAACAGCGCAAAATACAGCGTTGTCCGCAATTTCCTTTCCGCATTTTTGACAATACTTCATGATCTC
>CAZPOG010000273.1:0-2031 GCA_964588105.1 uncultured Ruminococcus sp.
CACTGCAGCGCTTCGCCTACCGCGAGCTTCATCTGCGGATACTGTTCTTTGAGGTAGTCGCCTGCCGACATGGTGCCTGCACTGCCGGAGGTAAAGCACGCGCCCGCGAGACGGTCGCCGTCACACTTCGCCGCTTCATAGACGTCCGCGAGAGCGTGACCGGTGACGTTATAGTGCCACAGCGGATTGCCCATCTCTTCAAACTGGTTGAAGATCATGACGTCTTCACGCTGTTTTAACTCATTGGTCTTGTCAAAGATCTCTTTGACGTTAGATTCGCATCCGGGGGTAGCGATGACTTCGCCCGCGATCTGGGAGAGCCACTCAAAGCGTTCCTTGCTCATTTCCTCGGGGAGGATCGCGATGGAGTCGCACGCGAGCAGCTTCGAGTTGAACGCGCCGCCGCGGCAGTAGTTGCCGGTAGACGGCCATACCGCCTTGTGATAGGTCGCGTCAAACTGTCCGGTGACCAGTCTCGGCGCCAGACATCCGAACGACGCGCCGACCTTGTGACATCCGGTGGGGAACCACTTGCCCGCCATTGCTAAGATCCTCGCCTTAACGCCGGTCAGCTCTGAGGGCAGTTCGATGTAGTTCGGTACCTCCTGGAAGAGTCCGCCCTTTTCCTTAGCTTCGTTCTTCCATGTGATACGGAAGAGGTTGACGGGATCAACGTCCCACAGTCCTGTTTTGCCGAGTTTCTCTTTGATGGATTCGGGGATGGTCTCGGGATGCTGCATCTGCTTGATGGTAGGGATGATGATATTGTTCTCCCTTGCCTTTTCTACATTGTGCTTAAATCCCTCGGGGTTCATTCTGAAGTCAATCATTTTTCGGTTCCTCCTTATTGACGTCAATATATGAGTATAGTGTAAACTTAGAAATGCCGAAGTGCTGGGAGATCTTATCTCCCGATTTGGTGATCAGCAGCGCGCCCTTGGAATTTAAGTAGCGGATCGCGCGCATCTTATCCTCTTTGTTCATCATCGCGACGGGCTTGCCGACCAGCTCGGTCGCTTCCCAGATCAGCTCGTCGAGCAGGGCGCCTACGTTAGGCGTGATCTTTTCGAAGCTGTCGCGGCTTTCCTCCACGGGCTGCACCATCTCGCCGATCGCCGAAGCCGCTACGGAGAGGGAGGTGATGTCGTGGTTGACGGAGAAGATCGCGACCGGCTTGCCCTTCTCATCCTTAATGTATACGGTGGTGGACTTGAGCAGCTTGCCGTCGGCGGTTTTGGTGAAATATCCGATATGATCCTTCTCCTGCACATCCTTCTGGAAGAGCTGTTCGAGCACGACCTTGGAGGCGCCGTCGCCTACCTTTCTGCCGGTGACTTCACCGTTTTCGATATAGACGATAGAGTGCTCTGCCGCGGAGTCCTGCGTCAGGTCGTGGATGACCGTTTCACAGTTCTTGCCGTAGTGCGCGGCGACTGCGTGCGCGAGCGCGGTGAGGACAGAAAGAAGTTGTTGATTCAGCATATGGGAAACTCCTTTTTTCTTACTCTTTTCCCATTGTAATATAAATCAAAATGATTATCAATGCTTTTTATCAAAAACTTTTCATAAATCCTAAAATTTTTTTAGAAAATGTCATTTTTGTATTTGACTTAGCCGTTTTCTATAGTATAATAGAAGTGTATGAGAATACTCTCACAAAGATTGCGCAAAGGGGAAAGGCACTATGAATTTTGACGCTGTAAAAAAAGCCGCAGAAAACTACGAAAAGGATATGACAAAATTCCTCAGAGACCTGATCGCGATACCGAGCGAATCCGCCGAGGAGGAGGGCGTATCGAAGAGAATTTTATCTGAGATGGAGAGCCTCGGATTCGATGAGTACTTCATCGATCCGCAGGGCAACGTCCACGGCTATATGGGAAAGGGCGAGAAGATCATCGCCTTTGACGGTCATATTGACACCGTGGGTCTCGGCGAGCTTTCTAACTGGAAGTTCGACCCCTACAAGGGCTATGAGAACGAGACCGAGATCGGCGGCAGAGGCTCCTCCGACCAGACCGGCGGCGTTGT
>CAZPOG010000274.1:0-1997 GCA_964588105.1 uncultured Ruminococcus sp.
TGTTATTGATGTTAACGACGCGCAATTATAAAATTCCTCATTCCCAATAGAAGTATGACGGTGAACGTCAATCATTAAAATGTCATTGCGAGCCCTTTAGGGCGCGGCAATCCCCTTGTCATTACTAACGGTAGTAACAGGAAGGGGATTCTCACGGGGCAAAAGCCCCTCAGAATGACAGAAAAACTGATTTGAGGAAAACTATGAACAACTATTTCCATTCGGTTGAGCTGGATGCGGAGAAGTGCTGCGGCTGTACCAACTGCCTCAAGCGCTGTCCTACCGAGGCGATCCGTGTTCGCGACGGAAAGGCAAACATCCTCTCGGAGCGCTGTATCGATTGCGGCGAGTGTATCAGGATTTGCCCTCACCACGCGAAGCGCGCCCACTCCGACCAGCTCGAAGATATTCAAAAATTTAAAATCAAAGTGGCGATCCCCGCGCCGGCGCTCTTCGGTCAGTTCAACAATCTCGACGATGTCGATATCATTCTGACGGGGCTCAGAGCGGTGGGTTTTGACGTTGTCTACGAAGTCTCCCGCGCGGCGGAGCTCGTCAGCGAGGCGACAAGAAAGCTGATCCGTGAGGATAAGCTTGAAAAGCCCATTATCAGCTCGGCGTGTCCCGCGGTGGTGAGACTGATCAAAATCCGCTTCCCCGAGCTGTGCGACAACGTTATGCCGCTGCTCGCTCCGATGGAGGTCGCGGCGAAGATGGCACGACGCGAAGTCAGAGAGATGACCGGATCCTCGGATGACGATATCGGTGTGTTCTTTATCACGCCCTGTCCCGCGAAGGTGACAGAGATCAACTCTCCGAACTCTTCCGAGAAGAGCGCTGTCAACGGCGCGATCGCGATCTCTCAGCTCTATCCCGAGCTTACCCACGCGATGGATCACCTCAAAGTGATTGAACCTATCGCGAAGTCCGGACTTATCGGCGTCGGCTGGGCAACCTCCGGCGGAGAGGCCGCTGCGATGCTCGGCGACAAGTATCTTGCCGCTGACGGTATCGAGAACGTGATCCGCGTACTCGAAGAACTCGAGGACGAGCATATCCGTGACGTGGACTTTATCGAGCTCAACGCCTGTTCCGGCGGCTGTGTCGGCGGTGTGCTGACGGTGGAGAATCCGTACGTCGCGCAGGCGAGGATCCAGACTTTGAGAAAATATATGCCCGTTTCTCTCAACCATCTTGATGAGAAGGATCTCGATCTGATGATGTGGGAGAACGAGCTTGAGTTTAACGCCGAGTCCTTCCGTCTTTCCGAGAATCTGATGGAAGCGATGGAGATGATGGACAGGATGGAGCAGATCTACGAGAACCTGCCCAAGCTCGACTGCGGCTCCTGCGGCTCTCCGACCTGCCGTGCGATGGCGGAGGATATCGTCAAGGGCAAGGCAAAGGAGACCGACTGTATCCACAAGCTCAAGGCAAAGATCCAGTCCGTCTACGGACAGCTTGATGATCCAGTATGAGTGAGTATAAAAGAGAACTGCTCACCGAGCGTGAGAAAGAATACTTCGACTGTGATGTGGAAATGCCCTCCTCCGCGTCATCGGCTGCGTCTCTCTTTGGGAGTGTCGCGCTGAGTTTTATTGCGGCGTTATTCCGTTCGGTTTTTGTCCCGTCGTCATCGTACGGTAAGGAGGACAGAAGGCTGATGCATAACATCCGGATGGCAAAGTATACAAGGTATAAGCAGGCAGTGTTGAGAAAGGCAAAGGACGAGCCGCGCCGGGGCGATGAGAAGATCCTTAAAAAGCTGAACAAAAAGGAATTTGTTCTGGCGGATGAGCTCTTTGATCCCGACGCTTTCGCCGCGCAGCTTTACGAAGAATATATGCAGGCTCATCCCGAGCTTTTTGACAACGATAAGTGAGGTAATTATGACCGTAAAAGAACTTGCCGAAAAACTGAATCTGAAAACGTTGGTAGAGGATGACTTTGACCGTGAAGTGAACGACTGCTACATCGGCGATTTGCTCTCATGGGTC
>CAZPOG010000275.1:0-1984 GCA_964588105.1 uncultured Ruminococcus sp.
AACCGGTACTGATTTATCCTCTCTGCGGTCTGGGAATGGTAGCGGTTGTAATGTGCGCGATCAACCCCGTCATGGGCTGGATCAATACCGCAATGAACAACGCGCTGATCAAGATGTCCGAGAATCCCGCTCTTCTTGTTCCGCTGTGCGCATTGCTCGCCGGTATGATGGCGATCGATATGGGCGGCCCGTTCAACAAGGCGGCTTACGTATTTGCTACCGGTATGCTGGCGTTCCAGACTGACGCGGCTTATATGATCATGGCGGCTGTTATGATCGGCGGTATGGTTCCTCCGCTGGCAATCGCTCTGTCCACTACAATCTTCAAGAAGAAGTGGACCGCTGAAGAAAGAAAGAACGGTCCTGTCAACTACATCATGGGTCTGTCCTTCATCACTGAGGGTGCGATTCCTTATGCGGCGGGTCATCCGTGGCCGGTTATTCCGTGCTGTATCGTCGGCTCCGCGATTGCAGGCGCTCTCTCAGCGCTCTTTAAGTGCAAACTGATGGCTCCTCACGGCGGTGTGTTCGTATTTGCTACGATGCAGGGCACATGGTATCTCTATATTGTGGCTCTTATTGCCGGTTCTGTAATCGGCTGTCTGCTGCTTTCCCTGCTCATGAAACCCGCTAAGGAATAATATCACTGTTTAATTGATAAGAATGCGTGGAGAGGCTCTGCCTCTCCACGATACCAAAAGCAAAAGGAGAATAATTATGGTATCCAAACAAGTTACTTTAGTGAACGCTCAGGGCTTCCATATGAGACCCGCTTCGATGTTTGCCGCGGCAATGGCAAAGTATCAGAGCAATATCTTCCTGCGCTACAACGGCGCGGATCATAACGCGAAGTCTCTTTTAAACATCATCGCAGCTTGCATCAAGTGCGGCGCTACCGTAGAGGTAGTATGCGACGGCCCCGATGAGAACGAGGCGCTGGCTGAGGCGGTACAGCTCATCGAGAGCGGTCTCGGCGAATAAACTTGAGAATTCATCCCGCTTCGGCTTCGGGGCGGGATATTGTCTTTATATCTGAATACATTGCAAAGAGGTGAAAACTATGTTGAAAGGAATAGGCGCGTCGGAGGGCTACGGTATCGGCAAAATCCTGATTGTAGAGGAAAAGAAGCTGGAATATACGCCTCATGCCGTGAACGACGTCGACGCTGAGCAAGGGCGTTTTAGGGACGCTGTTGCTTCTTTCATCGAAGAGACCAAAAAACAGGCGGATGCTCTGCGTGTTTCTGCCGGAGAAAAAGAAGCCGGCATCATGGAAGGTCACATCCAGATTATGAACGATCCCGCGATGAGCACGGAGATAGAGAACCTCATCAAAGCGGGCACCTGCGCTGAGGCTGCAGTGGAGCAGATGCTGGATATGTTTATCAACATTTTCTCGATGACTGACGATGATCTTACCCGTCAGCGCGCTTCCGACTTGAAAGATATCAAGCGCGCGCTGTTGTCTATCCTGCTCGGAATCAGCGAGGTCAAGATCTCTGATGCTCCCGCAGGCACCGTACTGGTAGCGAAAGAGGTCACCCCCTCGATGACTGCCGGTATCAACAAGGACAATATCGTCGGTATTATCACCGAGACCGGCTCCCAGACTTCTCACTCCGCGATTCTGGCGAGAGCGATGGAGATTCCCGCCGTACTGTCCGTACCGAACGCGCTGTCCCAGCTCAGCTCCGGCGAGCAGGTGATTGTCGACGGTACCAACGGCGACGTTATTACCGCTCCCGGACAGGAGGAGATCACCGAGTACACTGCCCGCCGTGAGGCTTTCCTCAGAGAGAAGCGCGAGCTGGAGCTGTTCCGCGGAAGACGCACTATCTCCGCTTCGGGTGAAGAATATGAGCTGTGCTGCAATATCGGCTCTCCCAAGGACGCCGGCAAGGCGATGGAAGCGGACGGCGAGGGCGTAGGACTCTTCCGTACCGAGTTCCTCTTTATGGATCGTACCGCGCTTCCGACCGAGGAC
>CAZPOG010000276.1:0-1967 GCA_964588105.1 uncultured Ruminococcus sp.
ACCGACGTTCCCGCAGGCGACATCGGCACCGGCGGCAGAGAGATCGGTTATATGTTCGGTCAGTATAAGAGAATCCGCAACCTCTATGAGGGCGTTCTCACCGGTAAGGGTCTGACCTTCGGCGGCTCCTTGGCAAGAACCGAGGCTACCGGCTACGGCCTTCTTTATCTCACCGACGAAATGCTCAAGACCAACGGCATCGACATCGCCGGCAAGACCATCTGCGTATCCGGCGCGGGCAACGTTGCGATCTATGCGATCCAGAAGGCTCAGCAGCTCGGCGCGAAGGTTGTCACCTGCTCCGACTCCACCGGTTGGATCTATGACGAAGACGGCATTGACGTTGAACTGTTAAAGGACGTAAAAGAAATCCAGCGCGCTCGCTTGGACGCGTACGCTGCTGCTCGTCCCTCCGCTGTCTATCATGACAAGAAGGCGGAAGGCTCCAACGTATGGGATATCAAGTGCGACGTTGCTCTTCCCTGCGCGACTCAGAACGAGCTCGGCATCGAAGACGCGAAGAAGCTGGTATCAAACGGCGTCTTAGCTGTTGCGGAAGGCGCAAACATGCCCACCACCTTAGAGGCTACCGAGTACTTCCAGAAGAACAACGTTCTCTTCGCTCCCGGTAAGGCGGCGAACGCAGGCGGCGTTGCTACCTCCGCTCTCGAGATGAGCCAGAACTCCGAGAGACTGTCCTGGACCTTTGAAGAGGTCGACCAGAAGCTGCAGACCATCATGGTCAACATCTTCCGCAACCTCGACGCAGCCGCGAAGAAGTACGGCTTTGAAGGCAACTATGTTGTCGGCGCCAACATCGCAGGCTTCGAGAAGGTCGCTACCGCAATGTTAGCACAAGGTGTTGTCTGATAACTCCGACATAAATCATAATTGATATAAGAAAACGTCCCCGAAATGGGGACGTTTTTGCTTTATATGAAAAGTCTGTTTTGAAAATGTTTTACGCTTCTGCTTAAGTCGGAGAGGTTTCCTGCGTTTCGGTTACTTCAAGCAACTTGGTGCGCTCATCATACCAGTCCGCGCGGTTATAGATCCTCACCTTTACCGCATAACTGCCCGCTTCGTCAAAGGTATATTCGAAAGAGGAACTCTCTCCTCTCTCCTGCACGACTTCGTCATTGATATAAAATTCATAGGTTACCGGCAAAAACAGCTCGGGTGTTTCGCCCGACGCTTCAAAGGTTACCGTATCGCCTTTGGAAACAACAATATATCGATCACCCTTATCCGATGTTAAGGATGTACTGAAAAATCCGTAATAGATCCACTCGTTGATAGTGGTTTCTTTTGACTTGATGCTTGCGATATATTTCTGGATCCATGTCGCGTCCACGATGGTGCAAGAGCTGTCATTGTCAACGTCCGCAGCGACCTCCTGAAGATAAGAAAGCTGTTCCATACCGACCAAGCTCTTCTGGATACAGGTCGCGTCCAGAACGGAGACCGTCTCATCAAGATCCACATCGCCGACGATCACATTGACATTCGGCAAGGCGGAAGAAGAAATACAGGCAACCGACAGAAGAAACAATGTGCATAATAGGATTGAAATAACTTTTTTCATAAAACCGTCTCCTTCTTCAATATCAGCAATTTGTTCCAGCAATTTTTCAAGTAGAAAATGCCTTTCGTCTTATAAAAGGTCTATATCCATGTTAATGGATCGCTTTTGATTCCGATATACTCTTTATCCGATGAATTGCCGCAGAAGCCCCACTGATTCCAATATCCGTAATATAATGATTTGTGATCTGTTGAGATAAAAGAAACAGACCACCTGCTTCCTCGCAAAACCTTGGAAACATCTTTTTGGATCACTTTACCGTCGAGTATCTCCCAATAAGGTTCCTCTTGGTCATTAGATGAATTCTGTAAACATTCTCCCCAAACAATACCGTTATCAGAGTCATCAACAGCAACCACCGTATTGCATTCACAAGAAAAAT
>CAZPOG010000277.1:0-1966 GCA_964588105.1 uncultured Ruminococcus sp.
AAAAAAGCTATAAGGAAATTATTATGAAAAAACGATTGAATTTTATCATTTCATTGACATTGATAATAGCGATATGTTTCGGTTTGTTCAGCTTTCCGGCGATGTCGTTTGAGAACGATGTTCCGGTCACTTCCAACAATGTTCTGCTGATCAATACCGATACCAACACTGTCGTGTATAATAAAAACGCCGATTCCAAGTGGTACAGCTCTTATATGACTGCGCTGATGACGTTTGTGATCGTGGTGGAAAATGCCAAGGATATTTCTACGACTAATGTCGACATCACTCCCGAGCTGCTCTCTTCGATCCCCGATTCCGACGGTACTTTGAATCGCTTTGAGGACAACACGCTGACCGTGAAGGATCTGCTCGCGTTTTTGATGATGACCAAAGGCAACGACGCGGCATATGTTCTGGCGGACTATATCTCCGATTCCGATCTTGACGCTTTCGTGTCTTTGATGAACGCTAAAGCGGCAGAGCTCGGTATGAAGAGCACCAACTATACGACTCCCTGCTTCGACGCGGACATGGGAGCCGAGACGACCTGCAGAGATATCTACACGCTGTATTCCTACGCGCTGACGTTTGATATCTTCAAAGAGATCGCTTCCCTGAAAGAATATGTTCCCGAAGGCTACGATGAGAACACCGAAAAGATGCGTACGGAGATTTCTATTATGGAGCCGAACAGCCCCTACTACTTCCGCTATGTAGAGAACGCGAAGTTCTCCAACGATCCGGAAGCGGACGCGGCGCTGGCGCTGACGACTAAATACCGCAACTCCACCTATCTGTTTGTCGCGATGAACGGTTTGATGGATGCGGAAGAGAACGTCTATGTTGACGCGAAGAAGCTTACCACATGGGCGTATCTGAACCTTTCCGACAGAAAGCTCGTCGAGCAGGGAGATATCACCTCCTCCGTTAAGATCGACAGCACATGGCGTGTGGATGAAGTGGAGCTGACCGTATCGGAGTCTCCGTTTCGAACCATCCCGAAGAATTTCGAAAGCGCCAAATTCTCCGTAGAATTTGATATTCCCGAGTCCGTAGCGCTTCCCGTCTACGAAGGTCAGAGCCTCGGCAACGCCAACATTCTGTATGACGGTACTAAGATCGATACGATCTCGCTGTCTGCCGCCCAGTCAAAAGGCGTTTCCATGCTTCCCGATCTCGGCGCGTTTATCGGCGCGGGATATGCGTCGCTGTTTCCTGTCACTTCTGAGAAAACCACAAAGGATGATTCTCAGAGCGAGCTTTCCGAGTAAAGGTGAACTATGAAAAAAGTATTGATGTTATTGATATCCGCTGCTTTGATAGTCGGGATCCTGATTTCCGTTTCGGCGCTGCAGGCTTCCGCGGTCACATTTGATAACGATGTCAAAGTCTATTCGGATTCGATTTATATGGTGAATCTGGATACGGGTATGCCTGTCTATGAGAAGGATCCCGACGCCAAACGCTATCCTGCTTCACTGACCAAGGTGATGACTTATATCGTCGCCTGTGAGTATTTTGACGATATTGAGAATACACGCATCGATATCAAGCAGTCCGTCATCGACAAGGTGCTTGATATGGGCATGGTGACCTCCGGACTCGAGTGGCATACCGGAGAGAGCCTGACGGTGCTGGATATTCTTTACAACCTGATGATCCCCGTAGGTCACGATTCCGCGATGGTGCTTGCGGATTATATCGGCGGCGGCTCCGAGGCTGCTTTTGTCGATATGATGAACGACAAGGCAGATGAGCTCGGCTGTACCGGTACGCATTTTACCAACCCCACCGGTATCCACGACGACAACCACTACACCACGGCGCGCGATCTGTACCTGATGACCAAATACGCGATGGGTCTGCCGATGTTCTCCAAGATCTGTTCTACATCGACCTATTATCTGGAGAACGATGATTTTCCGATCATTACCACCAACTACATGATCGATCCGGGACGCGG
>CAZPOG010000278.1:0-1966 GCA_964588105.1 uncultured Ruminococcus sp.
TGGTCGAGGTGACAGGATTTGAACCTGCGACCTCTTCGTCCCGAACGAAGCGCGCTACCAAACTGCGCCACACCTCGAAAAATGAAGCCCCGATTGATCGGGGCCTCATGGCTGCGGAACTAGGATTCGAACCCAGACATACAGAGTCAGAGTCTGCTGTGCTACCCTTACACAATTCCGCATTGCACTTTTATTATTATATACATTTTTCTTCAGATGTCAAGAGCTAATTCGTTATTCTTTCAGAAGATTTATATATAAATAAAAAGTTATGCTCTTAAATCAGCGCCGATGAACTCCAGATCGTCACAGCAGCCCATCACACGGGAGGTAAAACGTGCGGAATAGATATCTTCTAAATCCGTAAAAGGCAGGTTAGTGTTCATAATGATCGGTTTTTCGCTGAGATGGCGTGAATTGAAGATATTATATATCGCGGAAACAGAGAACTGTGTCTTGAACTCGGTGCCGAGATCGTCGATAATCAGCAGATCACAGTTCATCAGCGTCTTGAAGGAATCCTCCTCGCCGACATAATCACCCGAAAAATGCTCTCTCTCGAGCTTATGGATGATATCCGGAGCGGAAACATAAACAACGGAAAAGCCTTTCTGCAGGACTTCATTTGCGATTGCAAGGCTTAAGTGGGTTTTGCCGAGACCTGTAGAGCCTCTCATCAAAATGCTTTTAGCGTTTACGGAAAAGCTGTCGGCGTAGTTGCGGCAATAATTATAGATCTTTGACATCCTGTCGCGAGGGACTCTCCCCTGCGCGTCCGGTCTGTCGCTGTAGCAATCAAGTCTGAACGATTCAAAGGTGGACAGCTTCAAGGGAGAAACAGCAGAGAGTTGTTCGCATGCGGTATCGGTGAGGAGTTTTTGATAACAATCGCAAATTACCGTCTTACCGTCAAGCTCTATATAACCCGTATCGGAACACTTTTTACAGCTATACTGCGGCATAAGAGACTCGGGAGAGGATCCATTCTGATATAAAAGATCCTTTTCTTCTTCCTGTAATTGAAGACTGCGGTCAGAGAGGGCTGCAACTTCTTCGCTGCCTCTCTCCCCTTTCAGAATACACATGGAGACTTTGGCGCCGATTTCGGATAACTCACGCTCGATCTCTTCGATCCTTGGAATATTCTTATAGATTTGCTCGCGTCTGATATCAGCGTAATGGATCGCATTCATGCGACGCTCTGAGAGCTTCTCTCTTGCAATTTTGACTACTTCTTTGGAATAGGACATATCTTACCTCTCAATCGTCAAACAGGCTCTTGTGCTTGGTAATATCATAGGAGTCATTTTCAAAGGTAAAGGCGGATTTCTTCGTTGACTTTTTAGGTTTCTTGGCATTCGCTTCAGATTCTTTCAGCGTATCAAAGGATTTGATCCCCTTTTCGTACCAGCGAGAAAGGATCGCGTTGATATAGCGAATGTTATACTCGCCCTTGGTGTTAACGCAGCGCTCATAGGCTTCTATCAGCATTTCATCCGAGAAATTCCAAGTGTTGAGCCAGCGGTCGGCGTGATCGATCTGTGACTGCGTAGGATTGCCGACGTTTCGAATACCAAACAGCGAAGAAATATGTTTCCAAGCCTCATATCCGGATGAAGCGCGTTCGATTTCCGCTTCCGCCTGTTCAACGGTAACGATCCCTTTATCCGACCAGGAAAGACCGATTCTCTCGATAGCGCGCATGTTGCCTTTGCCGATTGAAATACAGTAATGGATCAGCATAGCGATCACATCACACGGCAGTCCATAGGTGTGATACAGCATCACAACAACAGCAGTATCTCCTGAGGAAAGCGGCTTGTTCAAAGCAGTTTGCGCTTCTTCAAGCAAACCTCTGAGACTCACATCGTCCTTTAAGAGCTGCGCGACAAAGGTAGAGTCGGGACGCGAGGCGCGGGAAGGCGCTGTTTTCGGTTTTGGCTTTTCCTCGGCGACCGATTCTTTT
>CAZPOG010000279.1:0-1933 GCA_964588105.1 uncultured Ruminococcus sp.
TTGATTTTCGCGTGCTTTAATTTGAAGAACAGCGCCTTAAATCTCTCGCGGTCATCCTTGTAGAGCGTATATTCTTTAAATACGTGATCAAATTTAATAATAGGTTCCGACATATTTGTCTCCGTTCTCGGTTGTAAAAGTCATTGCGAAGGAGCAAAGCGACTGCGGCAATCCCCTTCCTTTTTAACCGTTCGTAATGACAGGGGGATTCTCACGTCGAGGCGAAAGCCTCTCCTCAGAATGACGGTCAATAATTATGAATTATGCATTATGAATTACAGTACATCCGGCAGTTTCTTTCTTAAACGGTTGTAGTTGAAGATACCCAAGATGATCAGCACCAGAAACTCCGCTAAGAAGATGTACAGCTCTGCGGGATACTCCCAGAACCAGCGATGATAGATCAGCGCGTTTCTGTAACCGTTGGCAAAGAAGTTGATTGGGTTGAACAGCATGATACGGCGCAGCACATCGGGCAGGTCATAGGAGTTATAGATGATTCCCGAAAGCCAGAACACGCCGGACATGATAGAAATGATCATGTTCTCAAAGTCCTTGGAGAACGCCGACATCGGCGCCGTCGACCATGACAGTACCAGGAAGAACAGGAACATCAGCGGCATATAGAATAATAACTGCAAATTATAGAGGCTTGGCGCAACGCCGCTGTAGACGCCGTCGATCCTTCCGCCGATAAAGGTGACGTACAGATACATCAGCACCGTCAGGAAGATATGGACATACAGCCTTGCCACCTGCGTATAGGTCATGATCGTTGAAACAGGGAAGGAGACCTTGGTGACGAACTGGCGGTTGATACGGATGGATTTGGCGCCTTCTACGATACTTTCGTTGATGAAGAACCACGGGATAAATCCGACCAACATAAACAGAAAACGGGAGAACTCAACGTCGTTACCGTGAAGAGTCACGATAACGTTACCCGCTTTTCGCAGACCGACCTCAAACGCAAACCAGTACACAAACAGCGTGAACATCGGTTTGACGACCGACCACAGCGGTCCGATGACGGCGCCTTTGTACTTCTTGATCAACTCGTTTTTGGCGAGCAGCAATATCTGTTTTCCGAAATGACTGTGTTCTTTTGCAATCTGAAACATAGTTTTCTCCCTCGGCGCGACTTGGGACACGCCCGTACGACTGAATACTTATCAGTAAGCCTGAAAAAGCGCTGAAAAAAGAGCGTACTTTCACAGACTAATCCATTCTAATATAAGTAATATTATTATAAGGAAAAAAACACCGTTTGTCAATATGATCGGATAAGAATCCTCCTCTGCATAATCCATAAACAATGCTTCCTTTTCCTGTCAAAATTCTACATATGTTATTTTTCGCATTATCTTGACTTTACCGTGTTAAAACGATATAATCATTAATCAGTTAATTGGGATAACTACGGAGATCATCGAGGTCTAGTCTCAAGTCCTGAATTTTGTAGTGTATACGGGGCTTTCTCAATTGACAAACGGGTACAAACTTAATGGAGGCAGGAATGTTAAAAGAAGCAGTAGTAAAGCTGGACGATATCAGCTTTAAGTATTCGAACGAGGTTATACTCAACCATATCAACCTCGACATCTATGACAAAGAGTTTATCACTCTGCTCGGTCCGTCGGGCTGCGGTAAGACCACGACGCTGAGGATCATCGCCGGCTTTGAAACGCCGGACGAAGGCAATATTTATTTTGAAGGCAAAAAGATCAACGATGTTCCGCCTCATAAGCGATCCGTCAACACCGTATTCCAGAAGTACGCGCTGTTTCCGCATCTGAACGTGTTTGATAACGTCGCCTTCGGTCTCAAGCTCAAGAAGCTTTCGAAGAAAGAGATCGAGCAGAAGGTCAAGTCGATGCTTGCCGTCGTCGACCTCAAAGGCTATGAGAAACGCCCTGTCAAGGCGCTCTCCGGC
>CAZPOG010000280.1:0-1932 GCA_964588105.1 uncultured Ruminococcus sp.
CTGTTTTGCTCCTGCGGCGTGTCGTTGGTGTTTCATACCTATATCTCTCCCGAAGCGTATGAGCTGTTTGTCAAAGAGATCAGCGCTAAATTCTCATGGAACATCACCAAGGTCAAATGGATCTATGATATTACCAGCATGCTGGTTGCCGTCGCGATGTCATTTATCTTCTTCGGACTGTGGCACTTTGAAGGAGTGAAACTCGGAACTGTGATCTGCGCGCTGGTCAACGGTCTGATCATCGGCGCGTTTTCCAAGATTTTTGAAAAGTCTTTTGAATTCAAAGACGGCTTAAAGCTCAGACCGTTATTTGAGAAATAATAGAATAAAAACTTGTCATTGCGAGGAGCGTAAGCGACGCGGCAATCCCCTTGTTTTTACTACCGGTTGCAGTAGGAAGGGGATTCTTCAGGGCTGTCGCCCTTCTGAATGACAACACCCGATTCATTAAAAAAGCACCCTGCGGGGTGCTTTTTCTTATACCGTTGCCGAGTAGTTCGGCGCTTCTTTTGTAATCTGGATGTCATGGGGATGGGATTCCTTGAGGCCTGCGCCGGTGATGCGGACGAACTGCGCCTTGCTGTGCAGCTCTTCGATATCCTTACAGCCGGTGTAGCCCATACCGGATTTGACGCCGCCCATCATCTGATAAACCGTGTCGGCAAGAGGTCCGCGATAGGGGACACGACCCTCGACGCCTTCGGGAACATACTTCTGGTTGTTCGCCTGGAAGTAACGATCGGACGAGCCCTTGTTCATCGCGCCGAGAGAGCCCATGCCGCGATAGACCTTAAACTGTCTGCCCTGATAGATCTCGGTATCTCCGGGAGATTCCTTACATCCCGCTACCAGAGAGCCTACCATGATGACATTCGCGCCTGCGGCGAGCGCCTTGACGATGTCGCCCGAATATTTGATACCGCCGTCTGCGATCACGGGTACGTTGCTCTTCGCCGCTTCATTTGCTGCGTCAAAGATCGCCGTGACCTGCGGAACGCCGATGCCTGCGACGATACGGGTGGTGCAGATGGATCCGGGACCGATACCGACCTTAACCGCATCCGCGCCCGCAGAGATCAGGGATCTTGCGCCTTCTGCGGTAGCAATGTTGCCGGCGATCAGCTGGATGTCGGGATAAGCATTCTTCACTTTATATACGGAGTTGAGTACGTTAGAGTTGTGACCGTGAGCAGAGTCGAGTACCAGTACGTCGACCTGTGCATCGATCAGCGCCTTTGCACGGTCTAAGACGTCTCTGGTCGCGCCGATGGCTGCGCCGCAGAGCAGTCTGCCCGAAGCGTCACGCGCGGAGTGAGGATACTGGACGGATTTTTCAATATCTTTGATCGTGATAAGTCCTCTGAGTTTGCCGTCAGCGTCAACGATAGGGAGCTTCTCCACCTTGTGAGCTCTTAAGAGCGCCTGCGCCTGCTTTAAGGTAGTGCCTACGGGAGCGGTAACGAGATCTTCTTTGGTCATGACCTCGGAGATCTTCTGGGTAAAGTCGATTTCTTCCATAAACTTGAGGTCGCGGTTGGTGATAATACCGACCAGCACGCCGTCTACACAGATCGGAACACCGGAGATCTTATACTTGTGCATCAGATTTTCCGCGTCGCCGATGGTGTTGTCCGGAGCGAGGAAGAAGGGGTTGGTGATAACGCCGTTTTCGGAACGCTTGACGCGATCGACCATATCAACCTGCGTTTCGATCGGCATATTCTTGTGGATGATGCCGATACCGCCTTCTCTTGCCATCGCGATCGCCATCTCGGTCTCGGTGACGGTATCCATCGCGGCGGTCATCATCGGGGTGTTGAGATGGATCTTCTGTGTCAGCCATGTGTCCACCTTGACGTCCTTGGGTTCCACGTTGGACTCTGCGGGGATCAGCAGAACGTCGTCAAAGGTCAGACCTTCTTTCACAAATTT
>CAZPOG010000281.1:0-1926 GCA_964588105.1 uncultured Ruminococcus sp.
TATACAGCTCAAACTTGTAGCCGTCTGCGGGCTTCCAGCCGTTCATGGAACCGGCGAGATAGTAGCCTGCAGCAGGAGCTTCAGTCGCACTGGTCTCGGGAGCTTCGGTCACGTCGCCGGTGGAAGGTTCTACCGCTCTCACGTACAGAACGTTCTCGTACCAGTCTTCGTTGCCGTTGCCGTCGGGTCTCAGATAAATGTTATAGGTACCGTCTTCGGTAATCTCATAGTCATTACCCATACCGGTCGGATACCAATCGGTGTCCTTAATGGTCGAACCGTCTGCGGAATACGCGCCCTTGAACTTGTCGCCCTTCTTCAGGGTCACGTTCGCGAGCTTATACTCGTTGTCTTCTTCCTTATACAGCTCAAACTTGTAGCCGTCTGCGGGCTTCCAGCCGTTCATGGAACCGGCAAGATAATATCCCTCAGTTCCGGGAGTCTGGGTCTCGGGAGTTTCGGTCACATCGCCGGTGGAGGGTTCTACCGCTCTCACGTACAGAACTTTCTCGTACCAGTCTTCGTTGCCGTTGCCGTTGGGTCTGAGATAAATGTTATAGGTTCCGTCTTCGGTGATCTCATAGTCATTGCCCATGCCGGTCGGATACCAATCGGTGTCCTGAATGGTCGCACCGTCTGCGGAATATGCGCCCTTGAACTTGTCGCCTGCCGATAAGGTTACGTTAGCGAGTTTATACTCGTTATCTTCTTCCTTATACAGTGTGAACTTGTAGCCTTCTGTGGGTACCCAGCCGTTCATAGAACCGGCAAGATAGTAGCCCTCAGTTAAAACAGGCTCGTCTGTCTCGGGCTGTGTCTCGGGCTGTGTCTCGGGCTGTGTCTCAGGCTGTGTCTCAGGCTCCGTTTCAGGAGTTGTCGGAGGCTCTGGTCCATCGAGCGGATCGCCGATTCCATAGCCCATAGCCTGAGGATAGTGAGCACGCCACATCTGAATCAGAGAAGCGTCGATAACGTTTACTCTGCCAGATTTGTCTACATCAGCAGCTCTGAAATCATCAGATGAATGATCGTAATCCTTATTGATATCCAGCTTTTCACCGGTTTGAGGATTATCAATCATTCTGGCGATAGCCATCTGAATGTAGGATGCATCGAGGACGTTGACTTTGCCGTCATTGTTCGCGTCACCGAGCAGTCTGGTACTAGCCGCTCCAGTTGAAACTATGCCAATCGTAATCATACTGACAATCATTGCTGCAACCAAAATCAAGCTAATACCTTTTTTGATTTGTTTCATTGAAACTCCTCCCTGTAAAAAAGATTAATGAACTTAGCGTACAATTACGCACACTACGCTATCGTGTTTATTATATTACAAACGTGTCATCAATTCAAGAAAGGAAGCATAATTCATATTAGAAAATCAAGGTCGTTTTTTGTATATTTTTTACAAACAAAAATGATTATCTTAATGCAATAGTATTAAAAACAGTCGATTTTTCGCGGATAATCAGGCATAAAAGGCGGTTACAAACTGACATATTTTGCCGATTTTTGCGCTGTTTTTCGGTTTTTATACCCCAAATACAGGCGCTTTTTCAAACAGATACACAACATCTTGTAACAGTTATTGCAGGAATATTACAGAAAACGACCCGTAAATCGGGCAGATCAGAAGTGAAAAAGCTAAAAAAAGAAGCGCTCCCGAAGGAACGCTTCTGTGTTGAAAAGATTATTCGTCGATAGAGGACTGGGAGGGCATGGTGGGGATGAAGTTCTCCTCCAGCTCTACCGTATTGTATCTTGCCATACCGGTACCGGCAGGAACCAGCTTACCGATCAGGACGTTCTCCTTGAGGCCTACCAGCGGGTCGACCTTGCCCTTGATCGCGGCGTCGGTCAGAACACGGGTGGTCTCCTGGAAGGACGCTGCGGAAAGGAAGGAGTCGGTAGCAAGGGACGCCT
>CAZPOG010000282.1:0-1908 GCA_964588105.1 uncultured Ruminococcus sp.
CTTGCCGATCAGAGCAAACCCAACCAGGAGATCGGCGACGCAGGGTATATGAACACCACCAACTGGGCGCAGTATTATAACGGTGAAAGAACGACCAACCACGCGGTTTCCATCGTCGGATATGACGATAATTATCCCAAGGAGAATTTCACCCGCATCATGAATGGTGAGGTAGTTGAAGGCAGCACGCCTCCTGCCGACGGCGCTCTGATCATCAAAAACAGCTGGGGCGCTCTGACCGAAGAGGATAAAGCGACAATGACATATGACATCGACGGCAACCCCGTTTATGTCAGTCCCGATGCGAACGGATGGGGCTATGAAGACTCCGGTTACTTCTATCTTTCTTACTATGATCACAGCATTTCGAACACCGAGAGCTTTGAGTTTTACAAGAAGGACGAGCTCAAGTATAAAGAGGTCAACTTCGACCAGTATGACCTTCTTCAGGGTGGCGACTATGAGGACTTCGGATTCGAATCCGATATGAAGACGGCGAATGTTTTCGACGCAGAAGAAGATGAATACCTCTATCAGATTTCCTATATGACCGCTGTTCCGAATACGACCGTACACTATGCCGTATATAAAGGCTTAGAGAATGACGATCCGACTTCCGGAATACTGCTTGAGGAAGGCGAAAATACCTATCATCTTGGCGGCTATCAGCGTATCGATCTCAAAAAGGAATATTTCCTCAAAAAGGGTGAGAAGTATTCGGTTGTGATCACGCAAAAACATGAAAACGATGAAACCGAATTATTCGACGTTGTATTCGCCTATGAGCTCGAGCAGAACGCCGGCACAACGTTAACAGGTATCGTCAATCCGGGCGAGAGCTATGTGATGATAGGCGATACTTGGCACGATATGTCTGATGAAGGGATCAAGAGCCGTTGGATCGATCTGATCTATGAAGAGATCATCAGCGAATGGGGTCAAGAGGACTTTGACCAATCGGTTCCGAGAGGAAAAGACGGTATCGCGATCGATAACTTCCCGATCAAAGCGTACCTTGTTCCCGCAGATGTTCACGGTCATCCGCTCGGCGACGCCGACTGTGATAACTCCGTCACCATTTTAGACGCGACCGCGATCCAGAAGAAGCTCGCGAGCATGACTGTCGATCCGTTCAGCGAGACCTGCGCGGACGTCGACAAAGACAAAAAGGTTACGATCCTTGACGCGACTTATATCCAAAAATATTTAGCGTCGCTTCCCTGCCCCGAGGGTATCGGAGAGGCAGTTTTGCAGGACTCATGAGAAACTGAATAAAAATAGGAGCTGTCGTCGAGAGGCGATAGCTCCTTTTTGATGTGTAGATTTATTGTTTCTTTTTTGATACGAGAGTTGCAGCGCATATGATCACAACGCCCGACATAGCGCCTATGATCCAGAGCAGGATGATCGAATGATCACCGGTGTCAGGCGATTTAATGTAGGTAACAGCGGCGGTTTCAGAAGGTTGTGTCGCTGTGGTGGCTTCGGTCGCGATGGTAGCCTCTGTAGCCTCTGTAGTGTCCGTTGCGTTCCGGTTGCCGCTTGGGTCGTTGTCTATGATATAGGTATCGTAGTATTTGTCATACAGACCGAGGATCGCGTCGGCTCCTTCGTTTGTTGAAAAGGATTTTTCGATCACCGTTTCCCACGATCCGTATTTTTGATAGAAGTAATCGGGCGTTCCGCCGTTCTCGTTTCCGAAGGTCGCAAGGTTGCTTTCTTTGAGCTTTTCCAGTCCTTCGGGATCATCTTTGTAGGCTTCCATCCTGATTTCGTTGCGGCGGGTGCTGACCGCCCGCGCGATATCTTCAATGGATTTTCCCTCGGCTTCCATATCCGCCTTGATCTGATAGAGCTCTTTGAGAGATTCGTGATATTCCTCACGCTGTTGTCTCATCTCTGCGACAA
>CAZPOG010000283.1:0-1904 GCA_964588105.1 uncultured Ruminococcus sp.
GGGGAAGCTGACCGTCGTTACACTGTCGTTGTTGAAGAAGCAGTGCTCGGAGATCTCGGTAAGGCTTCCGCCGTTGTCGGGAATCTCAACATTCTCATCCACTCCGGCGTAGCTGAGCAATTCGCTCTGATCGTCGCTGTAGGAGAAAGCGGATCGGAAGGTCGCCGTCATATGTACGGATTTGTCATAGGTCAGACGGGAAACGATATCGCCGCTTTGGAACAGATACGGCCTGTCAAGAAAGCTCTCGGACAGCCATTCGGGGGTATCATAGCCCTTCATATAACCGTAAACCTTCCCATCGGCCGTTCTGGTCGCGACATAACCGCTGAAGATAAAGCCCGGCTTGGTAAAGAGACATTCGGGGATCTGCGCCTCGTCGTTGTAGTTAACAAGCATGGGAGGCATATAGCCGTCGGCGCCCTCTTCGCAGTCATAGAGGATATCGTAATCATCATTGACGAAGAACGGCGTCAGAGTAGCCGATCCGATCCTGACCGTCTCGCTGACGAAGGATTCGTCATCGACAAGGGCGTATCCGTTGGCCTCTTCTTCATCAAGCCACTCAGGCTCTGAGGACATCGGACGCACGCCGAAGATCTTTCCGTCACATTCTCTCTTGAGCATCCAACCCGAGAAGAAATAACCTTCTCTGGTAAAAACGTTTTTGGAGAGCTTGGTATCCTCGCCGTAATAGACGATCGTATCCGGCATCTCTCCCTCACCGGCGCCCTTGTCATAGTGGATGGTGTAGGTGATTCTCTTCTGATCGGAAAGTCCGAGCCGATAGATAAAGTTGCCGTAATAATGGAAGGTGGCGTAAAAACTCGATCCGGAATGGAAGATGTTCTCGATCTCGTCGCTGTTGTCGATCGATATGGTATCGACATACGCGCCGTCGGGCGTATAGATGACGATCACGTTGCCGCCACCGCCGCTCTGGGCGAAATAGATATACTCGCCGTCGCAGTCACAGCCCTGTCGGGTGTAGCCGGTATCGACGCCCTTGTACTCTTTTACCACGTTGAAATCTTTATCCAAACGGGCAAAATCGTAGCCGCCGGAAACGCCGACAAAGTAGCTGTCTAACTTCTCCGAATAAGCGATCGAATAGATGTCGAGCTTGATCTTGACGCTCTTGATCTCGGAAAAGTCGTCGGGGCTGATCAGCGTGATGACGTCGTAATCGGGAGCGTTGTTCGCCACAGCGATGAATTTTTCTTTTGTATTATAGGTCAGGTCGTTCGCGTGACCTAAGCCCGAAATGCTGTCGCTCTTTTCAACACACTGGAAGGTGTTAAGGTCATATTTTACAATGGTTGTGGAGCCGTTCTGGATCGCGACGTAAGCGTACTTGCCGTCAGAGCAGGAGCCTTGGGCAGTAGCGTACTCAGAGAGAGAAGCGTCTTCTTCGATGTTATCCTTGATCGGCAGCTCTACGGCGGTATCATAGAAGCTCTCCGCGGCAGAAAAGACGGGAGCCGCCACTGTAAATAAGGACAAAATAACAGCGAAGGATAAGATCGCCGCTATACATTTTTGAAATGATGTTCTCAGCATTTTATCCTCCGCGTTGATTACAATTCTGATAATTATATTATAATAATGTAACCGATATGTCAACCGCTTTTAGGAATTATTTACAAATTCCTCAGATTGTTCACGCTTTGTTTAGATTTTATCAACAAAAGAGTAGATGTATGTTGCACCGTAGGACGGGATTTGTCCAAGCTCCTCTTTGCCGAGGCACCGGGCAACATCAATCCGCCCGCGACATGGGAGACCCGCGACATCTGCGAGATCATGAACACGTGTATCCAGAGCGGCGCTATCAAGGGGTGGCAGGCGCATAAGGACGTCAAGCGGTACGGGAAGTACGGCAAACAGAGAGGCTGGGAAAGAAT
>CAZPOG010000284.1:0-1882 GCA_964588105.1 uncultured Ruminococcus sp.
TGACATATATATAGAAGAAACGTTATAATATACTCTGTATAATCATGGGGATTTTATGCCCTTTTTGACCCCATGAACGGTTTGCTACCGGTGGCTTGCCGGAGCTGGATGACCGGAAAAAAAGCGAAGCGCGAAGCGCTTCGCGTGGCGGAGCCATGACTTTTTTAGGAGGATGACAACATGAAATTCTATAAGCTTGACGGAAAGATCGTCATTGGCGGAAACGAAGGCGAAGAGATCATTGCGAATACAACGGACGGCGCATATGAAAAGCATGTTCCTGTTATTGAACATCAAGGTGAGCATGTCATTGTGAAAGTCGGCTCTGTCGAACACCCTATGCTGCCTGCTCATTATATTGAGTGGATTGTCCTGGAGACAGCTACAGGCTACCAGAAGAAGGATCTGAAACCCGGCGACAAGCCGATAGCAGATTTCGCTGTAACTGAGCCGGTCATTGCTGCTTACGAATACTGTAACCTGCACGGACTCTGGATAGCAAAAGCATAACAATCAAACATAACCATACAAACAAATCGGAGGGAAACTCTATGCAGCTCAACAAGAACCGAGTAATCGAGATTAATCTGAAGGACCTGTTCTTTCACATCCTTTATCGTTGGCGTAGTATTCTAATTGCAGCAATTATTGGGGCCGTTGTTTTGTGTGGTTATCAATACTTCTCCATCAAAAAAGTTCACGATGCGGGGAAAGTAACTAAAGAAGAGAGACAATACCAACTCAATTTACAAAAATATCATGATGATTTAGAAAACAATCAAAACATCATACGTGTGAATACAAAATTGCTCCAAGGTCAGAACAATTATCGGAAGGAATCCATCTATTTCCAGTTGGATTCACAAAGGGATCAGCCAACGCTTGAGATGGTTTTCATCCTCGGGAGATGACCGGGTCATCAGGATCAGACAGATCTCCTGCAGGATGTCCTCGGCGTCAGCGGCAGAAGAAAGATTGTGGAGGGCGATACGGTAAATCATATCAGCGTATTCTCTGAAAACCTGTTCCGCTTTTTCGGTACCGGATATGTTCCCCACACTCAAAACCCCTTTCACTGATATTACACCTGAGAACCCCCATTTGGGTGCAGGATGCGACAATTTATTATTATCATAATCAAAAACGGCTCTTAACGCAAGAAAAGACCGGCAGAGTGTCACTCTGCCGGTCAATTTATTGTTAACTTTAGATCATAGTGCACATCCCTCTTTGTAAAAGAGGGATGAAACCCCTCCGCCCTTTCGGGCACCTCCCCAAAGCTGTTGGGGAGGCTTGGGGATTATTTCGTTTCGAAGGTGAACTTCTCGCCGTCGTAGTCGCAGACGATAGGTTTGTCCTTCTCGAAGTCTGCCTCCAGCATACGCTCAGAGAGCTTATCCTCGATGTTCGTGGTAATCGCGCGTCTTAAGGGTCTCGCGCCGTAGGTCGGATCAAAGCCTTCGTCTGCGATCTTCTCGATCGCTTTGTCAGAAAACTCCACGCTCACGCCGAGAGTATCCAAACGCTTCTTCAAGGTGTCGAGCATCTTGGACGCGATCTCCTTGATCTCCTCCTTGGTCAGCTGATTGAAGACGATGATGTCGTCCACACGGTTGAGAAACTCAGGTCTGAAGACGTTTTTCAGTTCGGAGAGAACCAACTCGCGGATATCCTCTTCGGTCTTCTTCTCGTCGTTTTCGGGATTGAAGCCGAGCATCTCTCTGCGATCGCTGATCGCTCTCGCGCCGACGTTGGAGGTCATGATGATGACAGTGTTCTTGAAGTCGACCGTGCGACCCTGAGAGTCGGTCAGTCTGCCGTCCTCTAAGATCTGGAGCAGCATATTGAAGACGTCGGGATGCGCCTTTTCGATCTCGTCGAA
>CAZPOG010000285.1:0-1877 GCA_964588105.1 uncultured Ruminococcus sp.
GGTGTCATACTTGCCGCCGTGACCGGTGTACTTAGAGATCACGACGCCCTCGTTCATGAAGCTCGCGTTCTTGGGCTCATATGCGGAGGAGAAAGTCGGATCGTATGCCGCGTTGACGTCGGCGGAAAGGCACTTGGACTTTGAGAGCACATGATAGCCCTCAACGCCTTCCGCCTTCGCGAGGTCATAGATGAAATATCTGAGGAAGTCAGACTGCATACCGGTGTTGCCCTCCGAGCCGATCTCTTCCTTATCGGTCAGGAAGGTGATCACGGTGGATTCGGGCGTCTCGGTATCGAGCGCGGCGATCACCGCGGGATAGGCGCAGCACTTGTCGTCGTGGCCGTAGCCGCCGATCATCGAGCGGTCAAAGCCGATATCGCGTGTCTTGTAGGCGGGACAGAAGGTAAGCTCCGCGGAGAGGAAGTCGTCTTCCACGATACCGTAGCGCTCGTTCAAGATCTTCATCATATTCAGCGCGACCAGCTCCTTCTCGTCGGAGTCATCCAGCGGCACAGAGCCGATCAGGATATTGAGATCCTCGCCGGTGAAAGCCTTGTTCATCGTCTTGGTCGCCTGTTCTCTGTCGAGATGCGGGAGCAGGTCGGTGATCAGAAAACACTCATCCTCGTCGTTGTCGCCCACGCGGATATCCACATAAGAACCGTCGAGCTTGACCACTCTGCCGTGCAGGGCAAGCGGGATCGCGGTCCACTGATACTTCTTGATACCGCCGTAGTAGTGTGTCTTGAACAGCGCCATCGAGCTGTCCTCATAAAGCGGATTGGGCTTTAAGTCGATACGCGGGGAGTCGATATGAGCGATTGCAAGCTTGACGCCGTTCTTGACGCCGTTCTTGCCAACGACTACAAGACCGATGTCCTTGCCGCGGTTGATGACATAAAAGCGGTCTCCCGCCTTATACTGCTTTGTCGGATCATACGCCGCAAAGCCGCGATCCTCGGCGAGCTTCTTGGTATATTCCACCGCCTCGCGCTCGGTTCTCGAGTAGTCTAAGAATTTCTTGTAGCCTTCGGCGAAGTCATACGCCTCTTTGATCTGTTCTTCCGAGAAGGATGCGGCGCCCTTTCTCGCTTTCATCATCAGATTCTTTCTCAGTTCTTTTGCTTTCGATTCGCTCATTTTGTACCTCCAGTATATGTGAATGTTATTATAGTTCTTAGGATCGTTGTCATTGCGAGCCCTTCAGGGCGTGGCAATCCCCTTCCTTTTGAAAACGGTTGCTATGACAGGGGGATTCTTCGGTCGCGGTGCTCCCTCTGAATGACAAATTCTAAAATTTGGATGAGGGCGAAGCCCTCCCTTCTCTATTCTCTCTTCTCTTTTCTCTCTTCTCTATTTTTGATAATATATTTCCTCATACATCTTCTTGGTATTCTCCACTTTGGAGACATATTCGTCCGTCTCGTGATACGGGATGGTGGACAGCGTCTTGCCGTCGGAAGAATACGCCGTGTTGGAAAGCCAATCGTCCACGTTGGTGACACCCGCGTTGTAGGCGGCGACAGCGGTATTCTCCACACCGTATTTGTTTAACAGCCAAGAGAGATAGTAGGTGCCGTACTCGATGTTGATTTCGGGATTTTGCAGATCGGAGGCGGAGTAGGTCTCTTCGCCGTCCTTGTTCATCTGCAGCCACGTGAAGGTCTCCGGCATCAGCTGCATCAAACCGATCGCGCCTGCATGGGACTCCACATCCTCCCGAAATCCGCTCTCACAGCGTATCACGGAATAGACAAGCGCCTCGTCCACGCCGAACTCTTTAGAGTACTTCGACACATATTCACTGTATTTCTGCGAATAGAAGTTCGCCATCAGCTTGTTCTTATATCCCGAGAACAGGTTTGTCGTGAAGA
>CAZPOG010000286.1:0-1874 GCA_964588105.1 uncultured Ruminococcus sp.
TTGCCGCCGAACTTGTCAAAGTAGTGTCTGACTTCGCCCGCGGTACGGTTGCGGTTATCGGTCAGCGCTTCTACGATCACGGCAACGCCTGAAGGACCGTAGCCTTCGTAGGTGACTGCTTCATAGTTTGCGCCTTCGCCGCCCTGTGCCTTCTTGATGATGCGGTCGATGTTGTCGTTGGGAACGTTGTTCGCTTTTGCTTTTGCGATACATTCTCTGAGCTTCGAGTTGACATTGGGGTCAGCGGAACCGCCGTCGCGGATCGCTACCATCAGCTCTCTGCCGATCTTGGTGAACACCTTGGCGCGCGCGGCGTCGTTCTTGCCCTTTTTCTGTTTAATGGTACTCCATTTATTATGTCCTGACATGGTTTCATCATTCCTTCTTAAAAAATTTCCCAAGCCTCCCCAACAGCCTTGGGGAGGTGCCGCAAAGCGGCGGAGGGGGTAATACGATTATCCACAACTGCTATCATATCATAAAAGATCGGATAATGCAAATCAAATTTTAAAGTTACAGTTTTGTAACAACTCTATTGCCTGTAAAAGCCCTCGGTGATATACTGTATCTTGTAATCATTTGTACAAGGAGAGATGTGTATGGTAATGTCCATGACCGGCTTCGGCAGAGCCGAAATGTCGCTTAACACCCGCGATATTATCGTAGAGATCAAATCGGTGAACCACCGGTATTTTGAGTTTTCCTGCCGCACCACCAGAGGCTACAGCTTTTTGGAGGACAAGCTCAAGAAGTATATCGGCGCGCAGGTCGCAAGAGGTAAGGTGGATATGTATGTATCCATCACTGAGAACGACGACTCCGCTGTGGAGGTAGAGCTCAACCGTCCGCTCGCGTCGGGCTATGTGAACGCGATGAGAACGCTTGCGGAAGAATACAGGATCAACGACGACGTATCCGTTTCCACGCTGTCGCGCTTTTCGGATATCTTCCAGATCCACCGTCCGCCGCAGGATGAAGAGGCGGTATTCGCTGACGTCAAAGTCGCCGTCGACGAGGCGCTGTCCCACTTTATCGCGATGCGTAAGGCAGAGGGCGAGAAGCTCAAGGAGGATATCTTAGGCAGAGCTCAGACGATCATCGGTATCGTCGGCGAGATCGAAGAGCGTTCTCCCATCACCGTCAGGGAATACCGCGACAGACTGTTCTCAAAGCTCAGCGAAGTTTTGCAGTCGACCAACATCGACGAGCAGAGGATCCTCACCGAGGCGGCGATTTTCGCCGATAAGGTCGCGGTGGATGAAGAGACCGTCCGTCTCAGATCCCACTTTGACCAGATGAAGAAGTTCCTCGACTCCGACGTTCCCGTCGGCAGAAAGCTTGACTTTATCGTGCAGGAGATGAACCGCGAAGCCAACACCATCGGCTCCAAGGTCACCGACTCCGTTCTTGCGCACAAGGTAGTCGATATCAAAGGCGAGATCGAGAAGATCCGCGAACAGGTCCAGAACATCGAGTGAGGAAAGCGTTATGAAATTTGTCAACATCGGTTTCGGCAACACCGTCAACATCGACAAGATCGTGTCGGTCGTCAGCCCCGAGTCTGCTCCCATCAAGCGTATCGTCCAGATGAGCAAGGCGGCGGCGACGCTGGTTGACGCGACCTACGGCAGAAAGTGTCAGGCGGTCATCATCACCGACTCGGACTATATCGTCCTGTCCGCGCTGACTCCCGAGACGATCGCGTCCAGAATGGAGGGCATGGAGGATGAGTAAAGGTCTTCTGATCGTCTTTGCGGGCGCTTCGGGCGTCGGCAAGGGCACGATGATGAAGCGGATGCTCAGCGAAAACAGCAACTGCCGCCTTTCCGTGTCCGCTACCACCCGAGCCCCCAGAGAGGGAGAGCAAAACGGCA
>CAZPOG010000287.1:0-1869 GCA_964588105.1 uncultured Ruminococcus sp.
TTGCGGGTGTAGGGACGGAAGTAGAGGCTGTAGTCCTCTGCCTCGAGGAACGGAGCAACATCCATGCCTTCAAACGCGCTTGTGAACGCTTCGGAAACGCCCTTCATACCGCCCATGGTAACGCCGAGCTCGGACTGCTTGAGCTGGCCTTCCTCGGAGCAGAAATACTTGATCAGGCTGAAGCAGGAGTCGGGATCAGCGGTAGCAGCGGAAGCAGCCCAGCCGAGGCCGTTGTAAGCGGACCAGCGCTCTTCCTTCTCGCAGGTGCCGTTGCCGTTGAGGTCAGCGTAGGGAAGCAGAGCCCAAGCATAGTCAGCGTGGTTCTCAGCGGTGTAGAAGGAGTTGATCATCCAGGAGCCCTGTGTGATCATGCCGACCTTGCCGGACATGAACAGAGAGTCGGTGCCGGTCTCGGCAACAACAGACTGAGGAGCGCCTACGGTGAGGAGCTTACGCATCATTTCCATACCGGCCTTGGATTCGTCGGAACCGATGGTGGTGCCCTTGTGATCGTCGGTGATAACCTGGCCGCCGTAGCAGTAGATCAGGTTGTACCAGCCGTCCTGGTTGTTAGAGGTGTTCATCGCCATACCGTAAACGTCGCCGTTGGAGCCTTCGGTAATCTTCTTGGCAGCCTCATACATGTCATCCCATGTCCACTGATCGCTCGGATACTCTACGCCGTACTGATCAAAGATCGCCTTGTTGTAGAGCAGCGCGATGGTGTCATGATCCTTCGGCAGCGCATAGATGTTGCCGTCGGAACGGGTGTACAGATCCTTTACGCCTTCATAGTACACGCTCATGTCAATGTTGTTGTCACTGACATACTTGGTGAGGTCGAGAAGAATGTCGTTCTCCATGTACATCTGAACGGTGTTGGAATGCATCCAGAAGACGTCGGGCATTGTGCCGCCGGAAGCGCCGGCCTCTAAGAGGGTCCAGTAGTTATCCCAGTCAACAACTTCAACGTTGACCTTGATGCCGGAAGTCTCGGTCCATGCATCAGCGATTTCCTGGATGCCCTTCTGCTGGTTTGCGTCCCAGATATTAACAGTGATCGAACCGGCCTTCGTACCACTGCCGCCGGAACCACTGTCACCGGAGCCGGAACCGGAACCGGAGCAAGCTGCCAACGACGCAACCAAAAGGACTGCGAGTAATAAAGCAATAATTTTTTTCATGTCTTTCCTCCTGAAAAGTATTTGTTATTTTGCACAAAGACCGTCGTCTTTTATGCCTTTACACAACAATTGTACTCTCTTACGTAACATTTTACTATGGTGCAATGTGAGCGAAACATAGTGAAATGTTATAATTTCGTTAAATAATTCTATTTTCGCATAATAAACGCTTTCTTTTTATGGAAAAGGAATATACAAATTATATATTATCTTTTCACAATATTCAATATTATTTGACAAATTGACTGTGAAGTTTTTCCGTTATATTGCACAAATTTATGGTCAAAATCTATCGGATTTGTCAAATGTTTTTTGGAGTATTTATCAAAAATCCACTGTTTAAGCCATTTTTATAATTTTGTATCCATCTTCACCGGCTTTCCCCTATCGCCTTGGGAGGTAGGTAGGTTGAAAAAATATTGATTTTTGTTAGAGAAATAACATTTTGACATATTTTTATCACATCTATCTATACTAATTTGTTCGGTTATCCTGTAAACTAAGTACTGTCAGAATGTATATCTGGCGATATTATAACCCCATGGCGCTTGTTCACTCCACATCTCTGGACCGGCGTACATTTCAAAGGAGGTTGTGTCAATCCCGTTGACTCAGGGTGCGGCAGTGTGGAGACCTGTCGTAATGCGGAGCAGCGTCCCACTTGCTGCCTGCGAGGCGATTGCGG
>CAZPOG010000288.1:0-1844 GCA_964588105.1 uncultured Ruminococcus sp.
TTGATTTTGTCAAAATATGGAAACCACAGTGTCGCCTGCTGCTGTCAAGTAGGAACAAGTTTTTTTCGATAGTATTATACTTATACGTTGACAAACATACATTCGATATGCTATAATACAACTGTAGAAATAGAACATATTTTCGCAATCGAAAGCCTGTGGATATGATGAAAGATAGAAGTAACAGTGAGCTTTTCAAAAGGCTGTGCAAGCTAAGATCGAAGATAGCAGAAAAGAGAGGGATACAACCCTATGAGGTTTTTTCTGATTCTGCGCTGCATGAAATGTGTCGAATCAAGCCGACCAACACGGATATGTTCTTAACCGTAAACGGAGTTGGAGAAACAAAGCTGAAGCTCTACGGTAAACTTTTCACAGATGAGATCAGGAGGTTTATTCTGTCTGATACGAAAAGCGATAGTATTATAGAAAAGCCTCCTGCAAAGAAAGCAGGAACTGTCAGCAGATATACCATTCCATACGATAAATGGACAGAGGAAGAAACATCTGCACTGATAGCAGAGTACAATAGCGGCATGAGTATCAAAGATATTGCTTGGGGTCATAACAGAACAAAAAGAGCAATTCGTTTTGCTCTGGATCGACTCAGGGAGAAGAATCTGATTTATTGAAGATGGACTTTATATGAATAAGGAGAGATTGATATGACAGAACTGGAAACTATCGCAAGGGCGCAGATATATCTGGAAAAGCTCGCCAACGGGGTAAATCCTCTGACCGGCGAAGAAGTAGGGGAGAGCGACATCGTCAACAATGTGCGGATCTCCCGTTGTCTGTTTTACACCTCCGGCATCCTGAAACAGATCGTGGAGAACAAGGGCAAGTTCAAGGTCGAAATGCCCGAGAGAAAGCCGTTTGCGATCATACCCGAACAGCTCGCGCATTTTGAGTACGCCGAATATGGAATTTCGATCACGGAGTTCACCAAGCGTATCAACGCGCTGATCGATACTGTGCATATCAATGAGCTGAAATCGAAAGCGGTTCTGGAATGGTTGGTCGATGCAGGTTTGCTCACCAATATCATCGTGAATAATAAAACCCGCCGCCGACCGACTCCGCAGGGGGAATCCATAGGCATTTTCACCGAAGAGAGAAGCGGTCAGTACGGAACATATGAGGGCGTTTTCTACGGTACGAAAGCCCAGCACTTTATCGTCGACAACATCGGCGCGATCGTTGCTTTCAGCAACAAAAAAATAGATTGAGCATCGGTAAAGAATAGACCTGTTATTTATCGTCAGTACTGCATATCGCCCTCTGTGTCGCGATGGTTGCCAGTGTGTCGCCCAGCTGTACCAGTATTGCGGAGAGCAGCGCAAGTTCATCGTCATTCAGTTTGCAGGTGATCGCGTTCGCGGCGGCTGTGACAGAGGCAGTCAATTCACAGGCGTTCATTTACATCATCCTTTCATAATATATACTATGTTGAGTTTGACAAAAAGACATTCTCGATTCCACGATGTCATAATCAAAGTCTCTTTCTTATTTTATTCAGTTTATTACCTTATGTATCTCTCTGGTGTACCCATATTGATTATTCGGGCTTTCGAGTATGAAAGGATTGTTTTACAGAGCGAGGTGGATAGCGCTCTGATTCACTGCAGTCTATTTTGATTCATTTCAAACTGTTGAACGAAAAAGGTAGTGACAAAAAATGAAAATGATGATATAATACATATTGTTCAATCTGGAGATAACAAACAAAGAGATTCTGTTGAGAAGTTGGGGTATTAGATGATTAGCGGATTATATGATAATTTGATAAAAAAGGAAGAAAAGCTTTCTTTGAGTGGATTGGGTTATGGTGGACTGCCTATTGC
>CAZPOG010000289.1:0-1843 GCA_964588105.1 uncultured Ruminococcus sp.
CAGGGTATCGTAACGAGCTGAAGGAACAGATGGCGGAGCTGCTAAAGCAGCTTCAAACACGGCAATCGATCCCCAATGCCGATTATTTTCTTCTGCTGTTAAGAAAGCTCAAGGAAGAAGTGCAGAAGCAAAAGGGGAAGAAGCTCTACGGTTATCTGCCGAGGAAGACTAAGAAGCTTGTTGATTTCGCCCTGCATGAATTCGCTAAGGAAGGTGATTTAGCAGAGATCTATTCCAAGTGGAACGAGATTAACCGCGAGAAACTGAGTCTGTATTACGACACTGAGGACAAGCCGGACGTGTCAATTGAGAAGAATACAGAGCTTAGATCGCTGAAAAATATGCTGATCAGGACAGCGCTGAGTATGAATTTCAGCACCGACGTCAAACTGAATACAGCGCGTATAGGATACCTGTTCTCCATGTTAGCGAAGGCAATCGTTAACAGCGCAGGCAAAAGGTTAGACGAACTGAACAAGATGATGCCCCGTGCTGACAGCAAGGAGCGCGAAAAGATACGCGACAAGAAGCTCGTTCACGGACAGAAAGAAGGATCGGACGCCGAGCCTGACTACAGAAACGAGGTCTATGACAGCCAAGCTGCAGAAGGTATCCTGACCATGCTTGATTACTTGATTTCACTCAGTGATCAGAATAGTGAGCAAGAGATTGAAGCTCCAACTACTCTTTCTGAAAGTAATTATGACTTCGACAATGCCTATGCTGAATACGAATCGGAGTACATTGATGATGAAGAATACGACGAGGACGAAGAACAAGGCTGGGGGATGTCTATGTAGGGACAAATCCCGAGTCAAAATCTGGACCGCATGAAACAAAGAAAAGGCTTTTCGAAAAAGTGAGCCATTTTAGCTGGATATAGAAAGAAAAGTGTGGTATTGTGTTGGGCTAAGAAAGGGTGTGATTCTATGAAAAAACAACTACTTACAAACGGCACTACAAGCAAAAACAAGAAAGGTCGTTGGGATGGATCGGTATGGTATCAGGATGAGTTTGGTGAGCGAAAGCGCAAATCCTTTTCTGGCAAGACAAAGCAAGAGGTTGATAAGAGAATTCGGGAGTACATCGAGCACTTCAACGATGAAGTGAAGTCAGCCGGCAGTGAAAGCAACAAGCCGCTGAAAGCGAGTATGCAGAATTGGCTGGAGGTATTCAAATATCCATCCGTGCAGCGGACAACCTATGACAGATACGATATGACCGCCAAGCATCACATCTATCCCATCATCGGAAACAAGCCTGTCAGCAACATTACCGCAGCTGACATCAAGAAACTTCTGAACGGAATAATGATGAAAGGCTTGTCATACTCATCCTGCAAGAAAGCATATCTCCTCCTCAACGAGTATTTCAGATACCTTGAAAGGGAAGATCACATTGAAAAGAACCCCATGCGAAACGTAGAGATGATCAAGAAAGCGAACTATCTGACTGCCCAGGGCAAAGAAAACAAGCCCCAAAACGAGCTCGTGACCGTTTTTACTCCGGAAGAAATAGAACGACTCAAAGCAGAAGCGTTCAAGCGTTACGGCAACGGAAAGCACATGTACAAGCAAGCGGCAGTGTACTTCCTGATGCTGAACACTGGGCTTAGACGCGGTGAGGTATGCGGATTGTTTAATCGAGATATTGACATCGATAAGCGCGTACTTCATGTCAGACATGCAGCCAAGGAGTATTGGCGCAGAGACGGAATGGAGCGCGGTAAAGGGCAGGAAACTCAACTCGGGACGCCTAAGTCAGCCACCAGCGTTCGTGACATCCCCCTTAATGATACCGCAATAGAGATGATCAACAGGCTGAGAGAGGAAATGTATCTCGG
>CAZPOG010000290.1:0-1843 GCA_964588105.1 uncultured Ruminococcus sp.
TGTAATGACCTCCCTTTATTTGAATTTGATTTGATTTTTGTCTTAGGTGTTTCGTGTTTTCCTGTCCAGCCTCGTTGCTCTGCGCTGTTCCTCGTATAACTCCTACTCACCTAACCACCCTACGAGCTTTTGAGCTCTTCGGGCGGTCCCGGTTCGTCCGTCGTTAGACGAGGGCTTCGAGCCTCGGCTTTTCCCCTTGACTGTGGCTATAGCATAACATACCCACTATGACAAGATAGGGACAAAAATACGGACATTTTGAAAAAAATCAAAAAATTTTTGAAAATATTTGAGAAAGGAGGATAATTCACAGAAAACAGTAGTAAAAAACAGGGGATTGCCACATCGTCGTCACTCGTCGTACTCGCTGAGAGCGATCAGGCTTGACCACTCTCGTGCTCGTGTGACGGCTCCTCCTCTCCCCGAAAAGCAGGTGCTTTTCGGGGATCCCTTGTTGGGGCTTCGCAATGACAAAAAAAAGAGCAGACGCTCTTTTGCGTCTGCCCTATGTTTATTATAATAATGTATTATCCGAACAGGTGAACATTGACGACCAGCGCCGCGAAAACGATGGAGACCATCGAGAGCAGCTTGATCAGGATGTTGATGGAGGGACCGGAAGTATCCTTGAAGGGATCGCCGACGGTGTCGCCTACGACAGCCGCCTTGTGCTGATCGGAGCCCTTGCCGCCGTGGTTGCCGGCTTCGATATACTTCTTCGCGTTATCCCATGCGCCGCCGGAGTTTGACATAAAGATCGCAAGCAGGAAGCCCGAAGCGGTAGCGCCCGCGAGCATACCGACAACACCGTAGTAGCCAAGTACCAGACCGACAATAACGGGAACAACGATCGCGATCGCGGTGGGAAGGATCATTTCCTTTAAGGAAGAACGGGAGCACATATCCACGCACTTCGCATAGTCGGGATCCGCCTTGCCTTCCATCAGACCTTTGATGTTCTTGAACTGACGTCTGACTTCGATAACTACGCTCTGCGCCGCTCTGCCGACAGCGTCCATGGTCAGCGCCGCAAATACGAACGGCAGGCACGCGCCGATGAACAGACCGATCAGAACCAGCGGATTCATGACGCTGAAGCTCTCATAATTCACTTCTTTCACATAGCCGTGGATCTTGTCGATATAAGACGCGACCAGCGCCAGCGCGGTGAGCGCGGCGGAACCGATCGCAAAGCCCTTGCCGGTTGCGGCAGTGGTGTTGCCCAGAGAATCGAGCGCGTCGGTTCTCTCTCTTACCTCGGGCTCAAGACCGCTCATCTCTGCGATACCGCCTGCGTTATCCGCAACGGGACCGTAAGCGTCGGTGGCAAGGGTGATACCCAGTGTGGAGAGCATACCGACAGCCGCCAGAGCGATACCGTACAGACCCATCTGAGGATTCTTGATCGCTTGTGAGAACGCCTGTGAAACCGTTAAGCCGGCAGCTAAGCTCGAAGACAAACCGGAGATAAAGAACGCAACCAGTACCGCGATACCGACGATGATGATCGGAATAGCGGTGGAAAGCATGCCAAGACCCAAGCCGCCGATGATGATGGTGGCGGAGCCGGTCTCGGATTTCTCCGCTAACTTCTTGGTAGGTTTATAAGTATCCGAGGTGAAGTACTCGGTGGATTTGCCGATCAGAACACCTGCGAGCAGACCTGCTAAGACCGCAAAATACAGCGTCCAGTTCTCTGCGCCGAGGATAAAGTAAATCAGCGGGAAAGCGGCAAGCGCGATCAATATCGCCGCAAGATTGGTGCCGCGGGAGAGCGCTTTTAAGAGAAGCTTCTGCTCGGTCTTCTCGCCTGTTCTGACGAAGAAGGTACCGATGATGGAGC
>CAZPOG010000291.1:0-1827 GCA_964588105.1 uncultured Ruminococcus sp.
GTGTACTTTCTCGTCACATAGTCGATGACTTCTCCCCTGCGCTCGGTGCAAAAGTCAACGTCAAAATCGGGCATGGAGACTCTCTCTGGATTGAGGAATCTCTCGAAAAGCAGGTTGTATCGGATCGGGTCGATACCGGTGATCCCGATACAGTAAGCGCAAAGCGAACCCGCGCCCGAACCTCTGCCGGGACCGACGGGGATATCTCTCGACTTGGCATAAGAGATAAAATCCGCAACGATCAGAAAATAGTCGACAAAACCCATATTTTTGATCACAGAGAGCTCGTATTCGAGTCGGTCGATGATCTCTTTATCCGGATTATCGCCGTATAATTGATGTAAGCCGTCATAGCATTTGCGGCGGAAGAATTCGTAATGATCCTCATCGTTCGGCGTCTTGAAATCAGGGAGCTTGCGAACGCCGAATTCAATCTCAACATGGCATCTGTCGGCGATCTTCTCTGTGTTGTCGATTGCCTCGGGGTAGTCTTTGAAAAGAGCGCGCATTTCGTCTTCGCTCTTGACATAGAACTCATCTGTGGCAAATTCCGCCTTATCTTCGTCGTTGATAGTATGATTTGTCTGGACGCACAGAAGAACAGAATGCATCTCGCTGTCTTCTTTGCGGATATAATGGCAGTCGTTGGTAGCGACCAAAGGCGCGCCGATCTCACGGCTGACTCTGACTAGATCGGGAAGAATCCTCTTCTGCTCTTCGATCCCGTGATCCTGTATCTCGATAAAGAAGTTATCCTTTCCGAAAACGCTCTGATAATACCGCGCTTTCTCAACAGCGCCTTGATAATCGCCTCTTAAAATCGCTTTCGGGATCTCACCGGACAGGCAGGCTGACAGGCAGATCAAGCCTTCGTGGTATTTTTCAATGAGCTCATCGTCGATCCTCGGCTTGGAGTAAAAGCCTTCGGTAAAGCCCAAGGAAACAAGCTTGACCAGATTCCGGTAGCCCTGATCGTTCTCACACAGGAGAACCATATGAAAATACTCTTTATCAAGTTCGTAGACCTTATCGAATCTCGAACGCGGCGCGACATAGACCTCACATCCGATGATCGGGCGTACTCCCTGCTTTTTACACTCTCTATAAAAATCAATCACACCGTACATCACGCCGTGGTCAGTAATAGCAATCGACGTTTGTCCTATGCTTTTGGCATAGGAAACCAGCTCGCCGATCCGGCAAGCTCCGTCGAGCAGACTATACTGCGTATGCAGATGCAGGTGTGTAAATGACATAGATTCCTCTGTTATTTGATTACTTGGGCGGATATCTCTCCGTCAATGAGCGTGATATCCAGGATATCGCCCGTCTTGACATCCTTAGCGGACGTCACGCGATCGCCGTCTTTGGAAAGATAAGAAAATCCTCGTCTGAGAACCGCGACAGGATTGAGCGCGTCAGCTTTGGAGGCGTTCTCGGACAAGTCCTTTACGGCGTTTTGGTAAGTATGATTCGACGCGTTTTCAGCTCGCAGCATCAGCTGGATCAGCTTCTCTTCTTCCCCGTTGATCGATGAAAGTGGAGAATGGGCAAGCCAAAGCTCGGTTTGTTTTTTCAATGCGGTACGATCGTTATTGATGTGATTGTCCGCCAAAGAATCGACGTACTGCCTGATCGAAGACAAATTCTCGAGCAAAGTCATCCTGTCGGGCACAGCGAGTTCCGCCGCCGCAGAAGGGGTCGGAGCGCGCAGATCGGCAACAAAATCGCAGATGGTAAAATCCGTCTCATGACCGACGGCGCTGATTATGGGCAGCTCGCAGTCATAGATCGCACGCGCAAGTTCTTCGTTGTTGAAAGCCCACA
>CAZPOG010000292.1:0-1826 GCA_964588105.1 uncultured Ruminococcus sp.
ATACAGCGCGACTCTGAGGATCGCAAGAGCGGTCTTGGAGATTCTCGAGATCTTCCAGCCGTCTTTCAAGTGAGCGGAGATCGCCTCATCAATAGCGGATTGATTCTCCAAAATCCCCTTCGCGCAGGATATCGCATAGTCGGACAGAAATTCATCCCGCGCGTCGCCGGCGTTATCGATCAGCTCGTCGATGTCGGTATCGGAAAACAGCGTCTCAAAACTCAGGATAAACGCCTGCTCACGCATCTTATAGCGGGAGATATTATTTCTGCCGTTAATCTTCTCTTTGATCTCGTTATCTGATGATAAAACGGCGTTGATGTCTTGGTTGTCGCACATAGACAGCACCTCACAAATTTACTCATAATAATTGTAGCACAAAATCACGCATTTGTAAACAAATCTTCGCCCGATTAATACCAAAAGTTTTGAAATTTCATATTATAAAATCAGAGGGAAATATAAGCAATTGAACAAAAAATCGCCATTCGGATAAAAAACAGTAACGATCTGTCAAAAAATCAAGAATTTTCTTGAATTTTCTTGTTGTGAAAGGTTGTCATTTTGATAATTTAATGTTAAAATAAGCAAAGCTGTTATTACTACAAAATCAATTATTTTGAGGATATTATGAGTAGAGCATTTTATTCTAACAGTACTGAGATTTATAAGACATATGAAGGCGAAGACTTAGGCTTCTCCTATACGCCCGAAAAAACGACTTTCAAGGTATGGGCTCCTTCCGCCGAGCAGGTTCTCTTGAAGCTGTATTCCACCGGCTCCTTCCATGAAAGAGGCGCTCAGGTCTTAGGCATCAAACAGATGAACTATGACCAGATGACCGGCGTATGGTCTGCAACTGTTGAGGAAAACCTCGACAAGACCTTCTATACCTATGTCATCAAGACCGAAAAGGGTACACACGAAACCCAGGACGTCTACGCAAAAGCGGTCGGCGTTAATTCCGCGCGTTCCGAGGTAGTCGACCTGAGATCAACCGATCCCGAGGGTTGGGAAAATGACAGACATGTTCTGCCCGAAACGCCCAACGATGCTATCGTGTGGGAGATCCATGTCAGAGACTTCTCCTCATCCGACACTTCGGGTATCTCCAGAGAGCACAGAGGAAAGTTTCTTGCGTTCACCGAGAAGAACACCACCGTGCCATTCACCGATTATCCGACCTGTGTCGCGTATCTCAAAGAGCTCGGTATCACCCATGTCCAGCTCAATCCAGTGTTCGACTTCGGCTCTGTCAACGAAGAGACCGGCGTCGACTACAACTGGGGCTACGATCCCGTCAACTATAATGTTCCCGAGGGCTCTTATTCTACCGATCCCTATCACGGCGAGGTCAGGATCAGAGAGTTCAAAGAGATGGTCAAGGCGCTTCACGAAGAAGGCATCGGCATCATCATGGACGTAGTATATAATCACGTTTTCGATACCGACTCTTCCCCCTTTGAGATGACGGTACCGGGATACTACTTCCGTATGCAGAACGGCAGATTCTTAAATTCTTCCGGCTGCGGCAACGTTACCGCCTCCGATAAGTTCATGTTCCGCAAATATATGACCGACTCGCTTAAATACTGGGTCCAGGAATACCATGTCGACGGCTTCCGCTTTGATCTGATGGCGTGTCATGATATCGACACGATGAATCATATCCGCGAGGAGCTTGATAAGATCGACAAGCGTATCCTGATGTACGGCGAGCCGTGGACCGCCAACGACGGCGAGAACGGTATCTCCGGCGAGGACTGCTGTAATAAAGCGAACGCGAAGAAGCTTTCCGATCGCATCGCTATGTTCAACGATGATAT
>CAZPOG010000293.1:0-1817 GCA_964588105.1 uncultured Ruminococcus sp.
GGCAGCTCGCAGTCATAGATCGCACGCGCAAGTTCTTCGTTGTTGAAAGCCCACAGATCCTCTATCGAGCCGCCGCCTCTGCCGATGATCACGACGTCGGCGCATTTGTTCTCTGAGAACATCCTGACAGCGCGGATCAGCTGTTCGGGAGCGGTCTCTCCCTGTACCAGTACCGGCGCCAGAACGATCTCTGCGCAGGGATAACGGCGGGAAATGATATTGATGATATCCCGCACCGCGGCGCCGGTAGGAGATGTGATCACGCCGACCGTAGAAGGATAAGCGGGGATTTTCTTCTTATGCTCCGAGGAGAAAAGCCCTTCTTTCTCTAACTTCTTCTTAAGCTGTTCAAGCTGAATGGTCAAAGCGCCGATACCGTCGGGCTGCATATCTTCGACATACAGCTGATACTGACCCGATGGCTCATAAACGCTCACCCGCGCGCGGACGATCACTTTCATTCCGCTTTCGGGCTTAAAGCGGAGATGCTTCGCGTGAAATGAAAACATCACTGCTGAGACCACGCTCTTTTGGTCTTTGAGCGAAAAATAAACATGACCGCTCGCATAGTGGTCTTTCAGATTAGAAATCTCACCCTCAACCAGAACGAATTTAAGGTTATCGTCCTGATCGAAGAGGGATTTGATATAATAATTCAGTTGTGAAACGGTAATGATTTTCGAAACCATAATAAATCAATCGTTTTGATGTGTCAATGAAGCGAGTACCGCAACTCCCGCGGCGTTATCCGAGGAAAACTCGGGCTTTGAGAACAAACAGTCATAGCGGGCAGTCATCGCTTCTCGTATGATAGAATCGGACATCACCCCACCGGCAAACACCAAGGGAAGTCCCGGATATTCTTTTGTGATCTTTTCAGTCATTTCGCTGATCGCGGTCAGAACATATTCGATCGCGTATCGAGCGACATATTCGGGCAATTTGCCGCTGTCAAGAAGCTTACGGCATTGATTCTCTCCTCCGGAGAGACAGCAGTCATTCCCTTTTAATGTGGTCTTTACTTTAATCGCTTCCGTACAGTTTAAAGCCAGAGACTCAAGCTCTCTTCCGCAGGGAAATGACAAATCAAGCATCACGCCGACACGGTCGATCAGCTGTCCCGCGTTGAGGTCAAGCGTCTTTGCGATCACGCGGGTAGAGAGTAATCCCTCTTCGGTATTAACGGCGATCGCTTCGGTAGTGCCTCCGCTGATGTGAAACGCGATGTGCGGCTTGTCGATCAAATCAAGCCGATGGATACTGTACAGCGCCGCAGCAATGTGCCCCTGCTGATGGGAAAACTGATACAGAGGAATATGCAAAGCGGCAGAAAGGATCTTCGCTGTGTTCAGACCGACGGTAAAGCACGGCATATAAGAGCCCACTTCTGTACGCGGCGCGTAAGAAACGCCGATGGCGTCAATCTTTCCGTCAAACCGGCCAAACAGCTCTTCGATCAAGGGGGAAAGCTGCTGTGTATGATGAAAGACCGCGTCGCTCTGGCGAAGCCCCTTCTCCCCCTTCTTGACGGGAAGGAGCTTTCTTAAAGAGATAACTTCACCGGAATCAGTATCATAGATACAGGCAGAAGTGGTATAGTTGGAGGTGTCGATCCCTAAAAACCAGCTCATAGCTCTTTTGCCACCGCGCCCAAAAGTCCGTTGATAAAAGCGGTGTCGTCCTCATAGGAATACTTTTTGGAAAGCTCGACAGCCTCGTTGATGGATACGGAAACAGGCACTTCCTCTACAAATAGCATCTCATACAGCGCGACTCTGAGGATCGCAAGAGCGGTCTTGGAGATTCTCGAGATCTTC
>CAZPOG010000294.1:0-1815 GCA_964588105.1 uncultured Ruminococcus sp.
TGTATAACATTTTAACAATGGGCAGGCGAAAATATGACCGGCTAAACCGGGTTCGTATTTGTCTGTTCTGCCCTAATTAGGAGGCAGATTTTATGGCGATGCTTCGAATGCAACGCATAAACATCTACGCACTGCTGAAACACTGCAAGGGTATCTTGGAAACGCTGCAGCGCAGGGGAGTCGTTGAGATCGAAAACCTCAACATCGAGGACAGTGTATTCTTCAAAGAAGACACAGGCGCGATGCAGGCGCAGTACGTACGCTCCGCCAACGTTGCGAGATCCGCGCTGGAGATTCTTGACATCTATAAAAAGGAGAAGAAAGGACTGCTCTCGTCTTTCAAGGGCAGAACGCCCATCTCCCGTCAGGAATACGACAACCTTGTCGACAGCTCTTCCGATATCCTGAAAGTGGCATACGATATCGTAGCATACCAAAAGAATATAGAACAAAACGAAGCGGAGATCATCAAGTATGAGTCCCAGCTCGAGGCGATACGCCCGTGGCTGTCGCTGGATGTGTCGATGAACTTCTCCGGTACCGTTTCGACCAAGGCGTTTATCGGAAAGTTTCAGGGGAAGAAAACCTCCGGAGATATCCTCAAAGCGCTTGCTCAGACGGATCCCGAGATCGAGCGTGTTGAGGTCGACGTGATCTTCTCGGACGAGAATCAGACCTGTGTGTTCATTCTTTGTTCCAATATTGAGGCTGAGGCGCTCTCCGACGCGCTGAGAAAGATCGGGTTTGAGTATCCCTCGTATCAGTCTCCCGTGCTTCCCAAGGAACGTGAAAAGGAGATCATCCGTCACATTAACAACCGCAAGGGCAGGATATTGGAGAACGAGAACAACATCAAGGATCTCGTCAGCTACCGCTCGAAGCTCAAATTCCTGGAAGACTATTATGTGATGAAGGCGGAGCGCTACAAGGCGTATGACGAGCTCTCGATGTCAAACAATACCTTTGTGCTGACGGGTTATATCCCCGAGAACGAGTCAGAGAAGCTCAAGACCTACCTTGAAGAACACTACGACGCCGAGGTGGAGCTCGAAACCTCCGATACCAAAGAGACACCGATCAAGCTCAAGAACAACAAGTTTTCCGAGCCGGTGGAGTCGGTGCTCGCTACCTACAGCTATCCCGACCGCAAAGAAGCGGATCCCACCGCGATCATGGCGATCTTCTACTATGTCTTTTTCGGCATGATGTTCTCCGACGCGGGATACGGACTGGTGATGTCGCTTGCGTGCGGTATTATGCTGCTGCGTTTCAAGAACATGGAAGAGGGACTCAAGAAGAGCGTGAAGATGTTCTTCTGGTGCGGCGTTTCCACTACGATCTGGGGACTTTTGTTCGGATCGTTCTTCGGAGACGCGGTATCGGTGATCTCTAACACCTTCTTCGGAGTGGCTCCTCCCAATATCCCGGGATTGGTCGTTCCGATCTGGTTCAATCCGGTCAACGATCCCATGCGGATGCTGATGTTCTCGTTCGCTCTTGGTATCATCCATCTGTTTACGGGACTTGCTATCTGCGCTTATAACAATATCAAGAATAAAGATTATCTTGCCGTCTTATATGACGTCATCAGCTGGTATCTCTTGGTAGGCGGCGCGATCCTCGCCCTGCTGTCTTTGGAGATGATGGGCAACATCGCGGGCTTCACACTGCCCCCGGTATTCCTCAAGATCGGCGGTATCATGGCGGCAGTCGGCGCGGTGATCGTTCTGTTCTTCTCTGGAAGAGAGAGCAAGAACCCCATCAAACGACTCTTAAAAGGTATGTACGGACTCTACGGAGCGACAGGGTATCTCA
>CAZPOG010000295.1:0-1802 GCA_964588105.1 uncultured Ruminococcus sp.
ATTATCCCCTTCTAGGGGTTGTGCAAACCACCCGTTGAACGGGTGGTTTTGATTTGTCTGCACGATGCTGAGATTCTTTCTTGATTGTTGCCTTGTTATGTGCTAAAATAATCTTCGGTGATAAAAATGACATATTTTGTGATTGCAGGGGCGATCATGCTGGCTTTGGCGTTTGTCGGATTTGTATTTCTCATCCCGAATTCGCCGTTGCATATCCCGCTGACAGAAACGCTGACCAAAAAGCATAAGATCATCACGTCTGTGGTGGCAGTTTTGACGATTCTGCTATGTGTGCTTCCGATGGGACTGTGCGATCTGTGGAACGGAAAACAGCCTGACCACAGAAACCAGTATGAGCTGACCGCCGAGGCGTTTCTGGAAGGACATTTGAATATCGAATATGAGGATTATGATGTCCGTCTGGAACAGATGGAGAATCCCTACAACGCTCACGAGCGTCGTGCGCAGGGGATCCCGTACCACTGGGATCATTCCTTCTATCACGGAAAGTACTATATGTATTTCGGCGTTGTGCCGGTCATCCTTGTTTTTCTGCCGTTTCGGGCTGTCTTCGGGGTGAGTCTGCCCGCCTTCATCGGTACGGCGATTTTTGTCGCGGGCTTTATTCTGGGGATCTTCACACTGTTCCGAAAGCTCTCCAAGCTCTTTTTCCCGGAGCTGTCCTACAGCGTCTATCTCTTTCTGTCGGTTGCGATGTCTGCGATGAGCGTGTGGTTTTGTACTGCGACTCCGGCTTTATACTGCACTGCGATTTCCGCGGCGCTGTGTATGATGATATGGAGCCTGTACTTTTTTATCAGCGCGGTATGGGGAGATTACTCCCTGAAGAAAGCGGTGATCCTCGCCTCTTTTGGTTCGCTGTTCGGCGCGCTGAGCTTCGGCTGTCGTCCGACGATCGCGCTGGCGAGTGTTCTCATCCTGCCGATGCTCGTGGTATTCATCCGCAGGAGAGGTTTTTCCAAGAAGATATTCACAGGTCTTGTGATTGCGGCGATTCCATACATCGTGATCGGCGCTGCGCTGATGGTGTATAACTACGTCCGTTTTGAGAGTCCTTTCGAATTCGGTCAGTCCTACCAGCTCACCGCGGTGGATGTGACAACTGTCGGTTTTTTCAAAAATTTCAATTTCTTTACCACGATCGGTAATATGCTCTTCTATCTGGTAGAGTGTTCGGATCTGAAGCTGCTTTCGGATTTCGGAACCTTCGTGACCTTCCCGATCCTGCTGTATATCCTGGTGGCGCTCGGACACGAATCGGTCAGAAAAGACCTCAGAAAAAATCGCTTTACGCCTACGCTTGTGCTGATGCTGGTTCTCGTTCTGCTGATTGTCTATATAAATGTCGCGTACTGTCCGTTTTTGGTGATCCGCTATCGTCTGGATTATGTGTGGCTGCTCGCTTTGATCACCTTTATCTGTATCGGTTTTCTCAGTCGCATCAAAGAGAATCAAAAGCGGTTTTCTGTTGTCGTATGTATTCTGGCGGTGTTGACGGTGGAAATGAGCATCCTGCTCTTTTTGTGGCCGCACAGCTGGAACTACACCTTTGTCAACTATGCCGACAACATCGACGGCGTGATTCTCGCGCTGAAATCTGCGGCGGGATAAAAAAATTACACTATTGACTTTTGCGCTTTAATGTGTTATAGTTTTCACATTGACGGAGAAAGGAGTTATTCTCATGAGATTGAACGGTAAAGAAAAAGTGAATAGCTCTGCTTTCCTGTTTACATTCGCGCGCTTTTATGCGGGCTATTATTGTGGTGTCGAAAAAAGAT
>CAZPOG010000296.1:0-1780 GCA_964588105.1 uncultured Ruminococcus sp.
TCCAGAAGCAGCTGATATGCGCTGTCAAAGTCATCCACGTTCATGCGGATGCCTACCATATCGCGCGGAAGATCAGTATTCGGGCAAGAAATATCCAGATAAAAGCCGTCCTCATTCTTCATTCGGATGCCTTCCACATTCAATTCGCCGATCCCCTCTTGGTCGTGGCGCTTTTGAAAGCCTAATCCCTCAAACAGGTCTACGATCGGATCGGCGTTCTTTGTGAATATCTGCGGATTGAATGTTGTAATTTTCATGGTTTTGCTCCTCTTTTAATCATTATCTTTGATATGCTGCGAAACTGCCAAAATATAACCGGAGGGTGAAACCACGACGGTAAATCTGGAAGATCCGGTATCAGTGGTTTTCTTTGCTTCTTCATGGTGCGGCTTTCTGAAGCCGCGGGACATAAAGAATTCGATCGCTTCATCGAAATTATCTACGTTCACGCGGATCATCGTGTACTCTACGTCACCGGCAACAATATCAACATGATGGCCGTTCGCGTCCTTCATGCGGACGTCCGATGCTCCTGTTGCGCTGATATTCTCTTTGGTGTGGCGGCGCTCAAAACCGAGAGCCTCAAAGAGGGCGATAGTCGACTCGGCGTCTTTTGTAACGATCATCGGATTAAACGATGTAATTTTCATGGGGTTATCTCCTTTGGGTTTATGCTAATGTTCTGCTGTTATTACTTGATATGCTGGGTAAGCTGGATGGAAAAGCCGGACAAAGAAATCATCAGACATGAGCGGCCGGGTTTGTATTTGTCTGTTCTGCCCTAACCGATCGACACAACTCAATGGTTTTTGTATCACCCTTCTCCCGCCACATTAGGCTGTGGGGCAAAAAGCGGCGCTTCAAATAAAATGCCATTCAGAGCCGGAGTCAAGACATGGTGACTGATCACCTTCACAAATTCCCTCTGATGAAGTAGCCGTCAATATGGTTCTGTGTGACAAGAACAGATTCCTGATGGAAAAAGGTGCATAGGTCTTTTGCAATCTCGTTTACAACTTTCTGATCTGCGTTTATCAATACCAATATAAATGAGGTCTCCTCTGTATATTCGCCGTCATCGTGAAAGTATCCGCCGTGTTCGATATCAACCGAGAAAGCAACATGATAATTGCGGCATACATTCTTCAATACGCTCATATACTTTTCGGTTTCGTGTTTCTGCTCTTTTGTTTGAGCATCATTCAGTCCGATATATATTCTGGTTTCTGTCATTTGCAGTTTTTCGCCTGCGGTCGGCGTCGTGGTGCTGCCGGATCGGTCATCCCGAAGTAATGGGGTGATGGTTTCGACCAACTGCTTCTGATACTCTTCCAAAAGCTGATACAATAAAGCTCCGTGATTATTTCCGATGCCCATATTGTTAACCTCACAATCGTTTTCAAATTGGTATAGCCGTACAGAGAATTACGTTTACACCTTTTTGTAATTTGTAACGTTTTGCTGTTAATCCTTGATGTGTTGGGTAAGCTGGATGGAAAAGCCGGAGGGAGAGATCATCAGGCATGAGCGGGCGGATTTGGAATCGATCGTTTGATCTTCACCACGTGCGTTTTTAAAGCCGTGAGCCTTGAGAAGCTCGTATGCCTCATCAAAGTCGTCGGCGTTCATCCGCATGGTAGTCATATCACGGGGCAGAGACTCCACTCGAGCAACGTCCAAGTAAAAGCCGTTTGCGTCCTTCATGCGAACGCTGGAAATGTCCTTGTCATCGATGTTGTCAACCTGATGGCGGCGTTCAAAGCCGAGTTCCTCAAACAGA
>CAZPOG010000297.1:0-1759 GCA_964588105.1 uncultured Ruminococcus sp.
TGTACATCATCGGCGAGGCGCTGGACGTTGACGGCGACTGCGGCGGCTATAACCTGCAGTTCGCGTTTGCCTCCGCTCTGTGCGCCGCTGAAAATCTCAACACGGAAGTATTGTAACATGATCAGAATATCCGACCTGAAACTGCCTTTGGGCTATACAGATGAAGATATCAAGAGAATATGCTCGAAAGAGCTCAGAGTACCGGAGAGCGCGATTTTGTCGTGCTCTCTTTTCCGATTGTCCGTGGACGCACGGCGCAAGGACGACGTTCACTATGTCTCAAGCGTTGACGTCAGCGTCAGCGTCAACGAGAACGCGGTCCTCTCCAAAGCAAAGTCAAAGAAGCTGTCTCTCGCTCAGGAATACTGCTATACGCCTTTGACCGCAAAGGACAAGAGCAAGCGTCCGCTGATCGTGGGACTCGGTCCCGCGGGGCTGTTCTGCGCTTTGACGCTCGCAGAATCGGGAATCCGCCCGATCATCATCGAACGCGGCGCTCCCGTCGACGAAAGAAAGTCGAAGATCGATCTCTTCTGGAGCGGCGGAGAGTTGGATACGGAATGCAACGTGCAGTTCGGCGAAGGCGGCGCGGGAGCGTTCTCCGACGGAAAGCTCAACACCGGCACCAAGGATAAGCGCGCGCGCAAGGTGCTGATGGACTTTGTCGCCCACGGCGCGCCAGAGGAGATCCTTTATGACGCAAAGCCGCATATCGGCACCGACCGTCTCAGACCGACGATCAGGAATATTCGCGAAAAACTGCTCTCCCTCGGCGCAGAGATCCGCTTCTGCACAAAGCTTTTGGATATCAGAACAAATGATGGCAGGATCACCGCCGCCGAAGTGGAGCAAAACGGAACAAAACAGCTGATCGAGTGCAGTGAGATCGTGCTCGCGATCGGTCACAGCGCGAGAGATACCTTCGAGATGCTTCATCAAAAAGGGATCCATACCGAACCAAAGCCATTCTCCGTCGGCGTGAGGATCGAACACCTCAGAGAAAACATCAACTTCTCGCAGTACGGAGAAGCCTGTCACAAGCTCCCTGCCGCATCTTATAAGCAGAGCGTACATCTCAAAGACGGCAGAGGCGTCTACACCTTCTGTATGTGTCCCGGAGGACTGGTAGTTGCGTCCCAGTCGGAGCCTCATACCGTCGTCACCAACGGCATGAGCGAGTATAAGAGAGATCAGATCAACTCGAATGCCGCGCTGCTGGTATCGGTCAATCCCGACGATATCCAAAGCGAAAAAGCGCTCAAAGGAATGTACTTCCAAAGAGAGCTGGAGAAAAAGGCGTTTCTCCTGGGAGGAGAGAATTACCATGCGCCGGTGTCGAGAGTGGAGGACTTTCTCAAAGGTCAGAAAACTACCGCTTTCGGAGAGGTCATCCCCTCCTACCGTCCCGGTACCACGTTCGCCTTGATGGACGATATCCTCCCTGCGTTCGTGACCGATTCACTCAGAGAAGCCCTGCCGATGATCGACAGACGGCTTAAAGGCTTCTCTCATCCCGACGCGATCCTCACGGCGGTAGAATCGCGCTCTTCCTCCCCTATCCGTATCGTCAGAGATGACAGCATGCAGAGCGTCACTCTCAAAGGCTTATACCCCTGCGGCGAAGGCGCGGGCTATGCGGGAGGGATCATCTCCGCGTCAGTCGACGGCATCAAGGTCGCTGAAAAAATCATCACTACATAAACAAATAATCAAAACCACCCGTTCAACGGGTGGTTTGCACAACCCCTAGAAGGGGATA
>CAZPOG010000298.1:0-1751 GCA_964588105.1 uncultured Ruminococcus sp.
AAATTATACTACGATATGCAGAAATTGTCAATTTGAATCGGCTTGCAATCTATACAGATTCCCATTGACATTATGCGCTGTTCTGTGATAAAATGAATAAAACGAAGATTCCCCTGACAGAAAGAGTTTTTTCTGACTGAAAGGCGAACAAGATACAAAGATCCATATGTTTTTTATCCGATTCGCCGTGCTGTCAGCGCGGTTTTCTTTTTTATCATGAAAAAAGAGGTGACCTATGGATACCAGAGTTGCTGTGCTGAGCATCATCGTGGATGATGATGCCTCCGCCAAAACCATCAACGAACTGCTTTCCTCCTTCTCCGATTATGTGATCGGCAGAATGGGGGTACCCTATAAGGAGAGAGGGATCAAGATCATCTGCGTTGCCGTAGACGCGCCGCAGAACGAGATATCCTCCCTTTCCGGCAAGATCGGAAAACTCAGCGGAGTAAGCGTGAAGATCGCGTACTCGGCAATTTAATAAAAGATTAAGTCATTGCGAGGCTCCCCAGAGGAGCCGTGGCAATCCCCTTGTCATTACGACCGGTATTAAGGAGAAGGGGATTCCCACGTCTCGTCGTCGCTCGCTATGCTCACCGAGAACGGTCAGGCGTGACCATTCTCTTGCTCGCGTTGCGGCTCCTCCTCTCCCCAAAAAGCAAGAGCTTTTCGGGGATCCCTATATGCCCTCCTCGGAATGACACGAAATAGGTAAAGGAGAAATCATTTTATGGCTGTATATAATCCGAAATCGCTTCATGCGGATGAATTTATCAATCATCAGGAGATTCTCGACACGTTAGAATATGCCGAGAAGAACAAGAATAACAAAGAACTGATTAATGATATCTTGGAGAAGGCAAGACCGCAGAAGACCGCGACCGGCTGCCGCTGTCAGGGCTTGACGCACAGAGAAGCGTCGGTGCTGCTCGCCTGTGACGATCCCGAGGTCACCAAGCGTATTTATGAGATCGCAGAGGAGATCAAGCTCGCGTTCTACGGCAACCGTATCGTGATCTTCGCGCCTTTGTATCTTTCGAACTACTGCGTCAACGGCTGTGTCTATTGTCCCTATCATAGGAAGAACAAGACCATCCCGCGCAAGAAGCTCACCCAGGAAGAGGTCAAGCAGGAGGTTATCGCCCTGCAGGATATGGGTCACAAGCGTCTGGCGATCGAGTCCGGCGAGGATCCGGTCAACAGCCCGATCGAATATATCCTTGAGTGTATCAACACCATCTACAGCATCAAGCACAAGAACGGCGCGATCCGCCGTGTCAATGTCAATATCGCCGCGACCACCGTCGAAGAGTATCAAATGCTCAAGGACGCCGGTATCGGCACCTACATCCTGTTCCAGGAGACCTATCACAAGGAGAGCTACCTCAAGCTTCACCCCACAGGCCCCAAGCATAACTATGATTACCACACCGAGTCGATGGACCGCGCGATGCAGGGCGGTATCGACGACGTCGGCTTGGGCGTTCTGTTCGGTCTCGAGCTGTATAAATACGAGTTTGCGGGACTTTTGATGCACGCGGAGCACTTAGAAGCCGTCCACGGCGTCGGCCCGCATACCATTTCGGTGCCGCGTGTCAGACGCGCCGACGATATTGATCCCGACGAATTTGACGGCGGTATCGACGACGAGACCTTTGAGAAGATCACCGCCTGTATCCGTCTGGCGGTGCCCTATACCGGCATGATCATCTCTACCAGAGAGTCTCAGGAAGTCCGCTCCAAGCTGCTCA
>CAZPOG010000299.1:0-1747 GCA_964588105.1 uncultured Ruminococcus sp.
GCGATCAGTCCCTTCACCGCGCCGTAGATCTCATCGCGGCATTTGCGATAGACGTTGATATCTCCGCCGTAGGGATCGACGATCCCCTGACGGATGTCGTACTTATCATTGACATTGGGCGCGCGGCGGAGTACCCGGATATGGGAGTCGGGGATCCCCATCGAGCGCATGATCTCGGCGTGCTCGTCGGACAGCGCGACAAAGAGCTTGTATTCGTTGAGATCGACCTCGGGGAGAAAGCGCGTTCTGAAGGTCGACAGATCGCCGCCGATCTCCGCGATCGCCCTGACAGCGTTGTCGGAGGCGTACAGCCCCGAAACGGTAGCGACGCCCGCGGACTCCGCGACCGTGTCCAGCCCCTTCTGCGCCGAAAGCATATTAAAGATCACCTGCGCCATCGGAGAACGGCAGGTGTTGCCTGTGCATACGAATAAGATCTTGTCCATAAATATCACCTTGTTTTCAATTTGTCATTGCGAGGGCTTTAGCCCGTGGTAATCCCCTTCCTCCTACTACCGTCCTGAAAAAACTTATCTAACGGTATTAATGACAAGGGGATTCTTCGCTTCGCTCTGAATGACAAATACTACCAATCAGGTGAGGGCAGCGCCCTCCCACAACTCTTCACTCTTCACTCTTATCTCTTCACTCAAAAAGCGTCAGCTTTTTGCATCGTACCACGTCTCTCCCATCGCCGCCTCGGCAACGAGAGGGACGGAGAGCGACACGGCGGACTCCATCTCCTCCTGTAAGAGCATCGCGACCTGCATCATCTCATAGACGGGCGCTTCAACGATCAGCTCATCGTGCACCTGTAAGATCAGCCGCGCGGAAAGTCCCTCACGCTGCAGGCGTTCGTCCACCTTGACCATCGCGATCTTGATGATATCCGCGGCGGTGCCTTGGATCGGAGCGTTTCTCGCGACACGCTCGCCGAACGCGCGGGTGTTGAAGTTGGAGGCGGTAAGCTCCGGCAGATAACGCCGTCTGCCCTCGATGGTCTCGACATAGCCGTCCGCCTTCGCCTTCTCGATCACCGCCTGCATATAGGCGTCGATCTTCGGGAAATGCGCGAGATAGCTCTCGATATATTCTTTCGCTTCTTTCACCGTAACGCCGATGTCCTTGGAGAGCGAGAACGCGCCGATACCGTAGACGATACCGAAGTTGACCGCTTTGGCGCGGGAACGCATCAAAGGCGTGACCATCTCGACGGGCATATTGAACACCTGCGAGGCGGTGAGGGCGTGGATGTCCACATTATCGGTGAACGCCTTTTTCATATTCTCGTCGCCCGCGATATGCGCTAACACTCTAAGCTCGATCTGGCTGTAGTCGGCGTCGACCAGCACACATCCGTCTTTGGCTTTGAAAAAGCGTCTGAGCTCTCTGCCCAGCTCCGTGCGGACGGGAATGTTCTGGAGATTCGGCTCGGTGGAGCTGATCCTGCCGGTGCGGGTCTCGGTCTGGTTGAAAGACGAATGGATCCTGCCGTCCTCGGCAACCTTCTCCACCAGCGAATCGCAGTAGGTGGACTTGAGCTTTGCCACCGTGCGGTATCTGAGGATCAGCGAGACGACCGGATGATAGCGGGAGAGCTCCTCGAGCACCTCGGCATTGGTGGAATAGCCCGACTTGGTTTTCTTTTTCGCGGGCAGTCCGAGATCTTCGAAGAGTGCCTTGCCCAGCTGCTTGGGAGAGTTGATGTTGAACTCATAGCCCACCGCGTCATAGATCTCGTTCTTCA
>CAZPOG010000300.1:0-1740 GCA_964588105.1 uncultured Ruminococcus sp.
ACAAACAAAGAGATTCTGTTGAGAAGTTGGGGTATTATATGATGAGCGGATTATATGATAAGTTGATAAAAAAGGAAGAAAAGCTTTCTTTGATTGGATTGGGTTATGTTGGAATGCCTATTGCGGTTGCGTTTGCACAAAAGGGTGTTGACGTAATTGGTTTTGATTTGAACGAGGCGAAGATCGAATTATATAAAAGCGGCATTGATCCGACCAAGGAGGTCGGAGATGAGGCGATACGCGCGACGAGTGTGGAGTTCACTTGTGATGAAACGAAGCTCAAAGAAGCTAAGTTCCACATCGTAGCGGTGCCGACGCCTGTCAACACCGACCATACGCCCGATCTGAGTCCGGTGATCGGCGCGTCGGAGATCATCGGCCGCAACCTGACCGAGGGTTCTATCGTTGTCTATGAATCTACCGTTTATCCCGGCGTAACAGAGGATGTCTGTGTGCCGATTCTCGAACGCGAATCCGGGCTGAAATGCGGTGTTGACTTCAAGGTCGGCTATTCTCCCGAACGCATCAACCCGGGCGACAAAGTTCATCGACTGGAGAACATTCGTAAGATCGTGTCCGGCATGGACGAGGAGAGTCTCGCGACTATCAAGGCTGTATATGACATTGTTATTGAGGTCGGAACCTATCCCGTCAGCACGATCAAGACAGCAGAAGCAGTCAAGGTTGTAGAGAACAGCCAGCGTGATATCAATATTGCCTTTATGAATGAGTTGGCGATGGTGTTCGACCGCATGGGTATTGATACCAACGAGGTTGTCGACGGTATGAACACCAAGTGGAACGCGCTCGGTTTCCGTCCCGGACTGGTTGGCGGTCACTGTATCGGCGTTGATCCGTATTACTTTACATACGAAGCAGAGAAGCTCGGATACCACAGCCAGATCATCCTCAACGGCCGTATCGTCAATGACGGTATGGGCAGATATGTCGCAGAATCCGCTGTCAAAGAAATGATCAAAGCGGGACAGGCTCCGAAGAATTCCAAGGTAGTCATTCTCGGTCTGACATTCAAGGAGAATTGCCCCGATACCCGCAACAGCAAGGTTGATGATATTATCAAGAGCCTGAACGAATACGGTATTGCCCCGATCGTTGTCGACCCTTGGGCAAGTGAACGTGACGCGATGAACGAATACGGTGTGACGCTGACCAAACTCGAAGATGTCAAGCACGCCGATTGTATCATCGTAGCGGTTGCACATGATGAATTCAAGGCGCTGAAGCTGGATGATATCAAAGCCATGTTTGATCCGTCGCTTGCCGATAATGAGAAAGTACTGATTGATGTTAAAGGATTATACTCAGTTGCTGATCTTAAGAGTTCAGGTTTGAATTACTGGAGATTGTAAACCAATTAAGTTAAACGAAAGATACCGCATGGTTGAGTAAATCACTTAACCATGCGGTTTATTTTTACAGATCGCGCGCTGTGTTGCGATGGTTGCCAGTGTGTCGCCTAATTGTACCAATACCGCGGCGAATAGGGCAAGTTCATCGTCGTTGAGCTTGCAGGCTATGGCATTTGCGGCGGCGGTGATCGAGGCGGTCAATTCACATGGATTCATTCTCATCGTTCCTTTCATATTACATACTATGATGGAATGCACAATAAGACATTTTTCTGCCACAGGGTCAATGTTATCAGGTCGGGATCTTTGAGATGAATATTTCCGGATACTAAAAATGGTAAAAAACATACAATTGCACGCATTGCCCTTG
>CAZPOG010000301.1:0-1726 GCA_964588105.1 uncultured Ruminococcus sp.
CCGGGATACCGTCGGAGTCTTTGATCGCCTTGATCGCCTTGTCGGCGTTTCTCGGCACGCCTACCGCGATAGAATCGGCGAAGGTGTTCTCCTCTTGCGGCGTCCACGGCTGAGAGTTTGTGACAGCGGTGTTGATCGGACAGCAGCCCTCAGCCTGTACGCTGATCAGGCGCGGGATCTTGTCGGTCAGCCCGATGCTGTACATATCATAAAAGCCTTTGTACACGCCCGCGATCGTGCATCCGTCGCCGACGGATACCGCGACGAAGTCGGGCGCTTTGAAGTTGAGCTGTTCGCAGATCTCCAGCGCGACGGTCTTTTTTCCCTCGCTGAGATAAGGGTTGATCGCGGCGTTGCGGTTATACCAGCCGTATTTGTCGATCGCTTTCTTCGACAGATCAAAGGTCTCTTCATACGATCCGTCCACCGCGGTGAGATTCGCCCCGAACATGAGAAGCTGGGCGATCTTGCCCTTCGGCGCGCGTGCGGGAACGAAGATATAGGTATCAAGCCCCGCCGCGGCGGCATTGCCCGCAAGAGAAGAAGCGGCGTTGCCGGTGGAGGAACAGGCGATGGTATGATATCCCGCTTCCTTCGCCTTGGTGACCGCCATCGAAGAGGCGCGGTCTTTGAGCGATGAGGTGGGGTTAAAGCCGTCGTCCTTGACATAGAGCTTTTTGATCCCCATATCCTCTGCGATTTTGTCACATCGATACAGCGGCGAGTTGCCGACTCTCAGTCCTTCGGGCTCGGTGTCCTCTTCGATCGGAAGGACCTCACGATACCGCCACATGGTCATATCGGATCTCTCTTTGAGAGTTTCCCGATTTAGTTTTGTTTTGATATACTCGTAGTCATAAACGACGTCGAGGATCCCGCCGCACTCACATGTGGTCGCGTCGGGGAGAGCGGGATATGTCTTCCCGCATTTTACACATTTTAAATATTTTACGTTTTTCATAGTGTTCGATATAGGATGTAGGGAACGATGCCACATCGTTCCGCGGGCGGATGTGGGCATCCGCCCCTACGGATTACAGAATTCCTACTTCTTTGTTGAACTGATCGATCAGCTCGTCAAGCTGGTCGGCTTCTTTATGCACCGCGTCCCAGGTGTTCTCGGTGTCATACCAGAGGGCGTCAAGCTCATCCTTGGTCTTGCCCTGCTGTTCGACCCAAGTGTAGTACTTGAGGTTATGGATACGCTTTCTGTCGGTGTAGCGCAGCTCGAGCATCGAATCGGTCTTTAAGGCGAGCATATGGACTCTGTGGTCGATCACGGCATGAGGCTTGGAGTAAGCGCCGTACATATCGTTGAGCTCTTTGATCCTTGACTGATACATCGCAGCACTGTCGGTCAGCACGGTGACGATGACGTCGTGCTCGGTCATCTCATAGTACTTCGCCATCTTGATACAGCACAGCACGTTTGCGATACCGGAGATACCCATCCACGAGAGCTTCTCTACCAGTTCGCGGTCGAGCTTCAAGACGTCGGTCAGGTACGCCTTGCCATCTTTGGTGTTGAAGAGTCTCAAAAGCTTCTGGGAGTCATCGTCGTCGATCGCGATCGCCATATCGGTGTTCTTAACGTTGTGGATGAAGGGGATATGCTTGTCGCCGATGCCTTCGATCCTGTGACCGCCGAAACCGTTCTCTAAGATAGTCGGGCACTGCAGCGCTTCGCCTACCGCGAGCTTCATCTGCGGATACTGTTCTTTGAGGT
>CAZPOG010000302.1:0-1718 GCA_964588105.1 uncultured Ruminococcus sp.
GTTGGTGTCGATCGTGAATTCATACGCGCTGTCGATATACGAGCCGCTGCCGCTGCCCTTCTGCGCGACCGTGTTGCAGAAGTTGCCGAAGTACAGCGGATAGGTAAGGTTGCCACCATAAGAACTGATCTTTGAGTTGAAGGTCTCAAAGGTATACCAGTCGTCGTCGGCGTCGCCGAAGCCTGTGCCTGCCTGCTTGGGCTCGAGCCACTTCTGTCCGCTCATTTCCTCGTCCGAGTAGTAGTCATAATAGGTCGCGTCTACCCAGAACGCCGAGGCGGAATCAGCGCCGCTCCACTTGCTGTTCATGATGTCGATATCTGTCGTTTCGCTGGTGTAGTTGCTGCCGGACTCCGCTGTATCGACGTCCTGAGCGACTGCTACCCCCGACAGACCGACGCTCAAGACAGTTAGCGCCAGCGCCAGTGTGAGTATGAAACAAAGCGCTCTGCGACAAAACGATGTTTCTCTTTTAGGATTTGTTTGCAAATAGGTCCCTCCTTTATCTCATTCCGCATACGGATAATACGCCGTAAAGGCATACTGCCTCACAGTGATATTATTCCATATTAGAATTCTATACATGAATAATTATAGTATAAAGTGCAAGCGGTTTTGATTCTATATAAGAATTAAAATTCTAAACTTTCGTAACGATTGTTGCAGATTCTTTACTGTTTATGCGCTTTTTCAAGGCTTCGACGCATAAAAGGAACAGTTTTGTCACATACGATGACAGGTTTGTTTTTAATCAAAGTATTATTCTAAATTTGAAAAATTTAAAGCTCTTAGTGCCACATCTGTATTGACACAGGGGATGAAGATATTGTGTTTTTGGCAAATACTAAATAACACATAATAAAACGTGTCAAAAGGTAAAATAAATACTTATGATTTTCTTTCATTTCTTCAAGTCCTTCTGCCCCTGTTCCAAAAGGAATGGCTTAAACACTGCGTTTAAGCCATTTCGTTTTTTAAGATTCTAAAAAGCGGCTTGGTTACTGGGTTTCTGAGCAACTGACCCCAATCGGTTTTTGTGGGATTTAGTGGGAATAATAGGAATGCTATGAATGTTTAGATCATCAAAAAAAGCATCAAATAAACATCTGGATGTTTACTCAGCATCATCAAATTATCATTACTTTCGTTTTAGAAATGAAAATCGGCTTTTGACTAATCAGCGTGCATTTTCTGAATGTTTACGCTCTATTTCATCCGCAAATAGAATAAAAGAAAACCTGGAGCACACTGCGTTGTGACATGTGCTCCCGATTATTTGTGTGGGTATTTGCTTTGTTCTTAAAGGAAACGGTGACTGATCTGCTCTGCGTGGTCGGTTAGGTCTGAGAGAGTTTTGAGAATCTTGGTATACAGGAGGCGGTAATACCTCGCTTTGTGGTTGAGATTCTTTTTTTCTGCCTTTTAAGCAAGTTGAAGAACGCTCTCTGCAGTGTCGCGATAATTCTGGACCCATGCTTTATATCTTGCAAATCTATCGCAACAGGCTTTCAGCTCTTATTGATACCAAAAAGATACCAATACTGTTTTTTATGCTGACTTTTTAAATGCTAATTAGTGTTATTGTGTTTTAGGCAAATACTAGAAAACACATAATAACACGTATAAAAAAGTAAAATCACTACTTTAGATTTTCTTTCATTTCTTCAAGTCCTTCTGCCCCTGTTCCAAAAGGAATGGCTTAAACACTGCGTTTAAGC
>CAZPOG010000303.1:0-1712 GCA_964588105.1 uncultured Ruminococcus sp.
CGCGGCAATCCCCTTCCTTCTGCAACCGGTATTAATAACAAGGGGATTCTTCGGTCGCGAGCTCCCTCTGAATGACAAAAAAGTAGTCATTGCGAGGAGTGACCCTTGCGGTCACGACGCGGCAATCCCCTTCCTCCTGCAACCGGTATTAATGACAAGGGGATTCTTCACTGCGTTCAGAATGACAATAAACAAAACACAATCCCGTCTGATCGAATCAGGCGGGATCTTTTCTATCCAATCACAATGCATTTGCATCCATTTGCATACAAGAGAAAGACAACGACAACGTCAAAGTCAAAGGTAAAGTATAAAAGATAAAGACAACGAACATGATAACGACAAAATCAATGAAATGATATGATAAAAAAAGAAAAGACAACGACAAATGTCGCTGACTTTTCCACATTTCAACATATTACAGGGCGCCTTTTTCACGTTCCCCAAATGATCCTACATGCTTTTCGCTTCTCTCTGTTTTGTATTATGATTTTCTTTTCTTCTTTGGAGCGGGAAGCTCGTCGACCATCGCTTCGATGATCTGACAGAGCAGTTCTCTGTCGTCAACGTCGGCGAGGAGCATTTCCTTTGCGCCTTCGTAGGGAAGCTGATACTCAGGCTCTCTGACCATCTCGACAGCGCTTTTGGTGGGCTTTAGAAGCAGTCGGTCGTCGTAGATACCGCCGAACACCTTGCCCTGATAATAGAGCACATACTCGCCCATCATGGCACGGTAAGAGATATCCTCAAGCGGTGAGAGCTGTTCTAATACGTAATTCAAATAATCCTTGCTTGAAGCCATTACACTTCCACCTCCAAATATCTTCGGTAACACGAAAAGCCCTGTGACTCATAGAACCTCATGGCGTTTTTGTTGAACTCCCAGACGTCGAGCTCTATCTTTTGATAGCCCGACTCTTTCGCGTCGGCTTTCAGAAAGGTCATCAGAAGCGTTCCGATCCCCTGATCTCTGCGGTCTTTATCGACGCCGATCTCTTCTATCTTATAGTATGTTCTCTCGTTGTTATAGGGGGAAAGCGGCTTTTTCGCGTATTCGACAACCGCATAGCCTACCGGTGTTTTTCCGTCAACCGCGACGATCACATCGTAGTTTTTTGAATCATACACCTGATAGAGCCTGTCCCACATTTCATCGCAGAAGCCCGCTCTGAAAATGTCGGGTCTGCCGTTTACATGGAGATCATTGACCTGACGGCGCAGGACGTTCACCTGCTCCAAATCATCGATGGTTGCTTTTCGAATAATTATGTTCATCATTTCACCAAAAACGTCATTGCGAGCCCTTCAGGGCGTGGCAATCCCCTTCCTCTTAAAGCCTTCTGCAATGACAGGGAGATTGCCGCGGTCGCTTTGCTCCCTCGCAATGACAGTTTCAAATTCTCTCTCAGTTAAACAATCCGTAGAACGCCTTGTACGCCATGTAGAGGTCGGGCTTGGAGATGACCTCGAACGGCGCGTGCATACACAGTACCGCTACGCCGAGATCCACGACGTCGACGTTCATGTTGGCAACGTACTTCGCGATGGTACCGCCGCCGCCGATGTCGACCTTGCCGAGCTCGCCGATCTGCCACTTGACGCCGTTCTTCTCGAGCATCGCGCGGATCTCGCCCATGAACTCCGCGGACGCGTCGGAGGTGTCATACTTGCCGCCGTGACCGGTGTACTTAGAGATCACGACGCCCTCGTTC
>CAZPOG010000304.1:0-1675 GCA_964588105.1 uncultured Ruminococcus sp.
CACTGCAAGGGTATTCTGGAAACGCTCCAGCGCAGAGGCGTTGTCGAGATCGAGAATCTTGACATCCGAGACAGCGTGTTCTTCAAGGAGGACACCGGCGCGATGCAGGCGCAGTATACGCGCTCTGCTAACGTCGCCCGGTCTGCTCTGGAGGTGCTCGACGAGTATGATAAGGAGAAGAAGGGTCTGCTCTCATCTTTCAAGGGCAGAACGCCGATCTCCCGACAGGAATACGATCGTCTCGTCGACAGCACGCAGGATATCCTCAAAACAGCCTACGATATCGTGGCGTACAAAAAGAATATCGAACAGAACGAAGCGGAGATCATCAAGTACGAATCGCAGCTTGAAGCGGTTAAACCGTGGCTTTCTCTGGACGTTCCGATGAACTTTTCCGGCACATTTTCTACCAAAGCTTTTATCGGAAAATTTGCGGGCAAGAAAACGTCCGGCGACATTCTCAAATCGATTGCTGCTGTCAATCCCGACATCGAGAGGGTAGATGTCGATGTGATCTTCTCTGATGAGAACCAGACCTGTGTGTTTATTCTCTGTTCCAATATTGAGGAGGAACCGCTGTCTGACGCGTTAAGAAAGATCGGCTTTGAATACCCCGCGTATCAGTCTCCGAATGTTCCCGCGCAGCGTCAGAAGGAGATCATCCGTCACATCAACAACCGCAAGGGCAGGATCTTAGAGAACGAGAACAACATCAAAGCGCTGGTCGGCTACCGCTCGAAGCTCAAGTTCTTAGAAGACTATTATGTGATGAAGGCGGAGCGCTACAAGGCGTATGACGAGCTCTCGATGTCAAACAATACCTTTGTGCTGACGGGTTATATCCCCGAGAACGAGTCAGAGAAGCTCAAGACCTACCTTGAAGAACACTACGACGCCGAGGTGGAGCTCGAAACCTCCGATACCAAAGAGACACCGATCAAGCTCAAGAACAACAAGTTTTCCGAGCCGGTGGAGTCGGTGCTCGCTACCTACAGCTATCCCGACCGCAAAGAAGCGGATCCCACCGCGATCATGGCGATCTTCTACTATGTCTTTTTCGGCATGATGTTCTCCGACGCGGGATACGGACTGGTGATGTCGCTTGCGTGCGGTATTATGCTGCTGCGTTTCAAGAACATGGAAGAGGGACTCAAGAAGAGCGTGAAGATGTTCTTCTGGTGCGGCGTTTCCACTACGATCTGGGGACTTTTGTTCGGATCGTTCTTCGGAGACGCGGTATCGGTGATCTCGAACACCTTCTTCGGCGTGACGCCGCCCAATATTCCCGGACTGGTGGTGCCGATCTGGTTCAACCCCGTGAACGATACGTTGCGAATGCTGATGTTCTCTTTCGCGCTCGGTATCATTCATTTATTTACCGGACTTGCTATCTGCGCCTATAACAATATCAAGAATAAAGATTATCTGGCGGTTATATATGACGTTATCAGCTGGTATCTGTTAGTCGGAGGCGCGATCCTCGCCCTGCTTTCTCTCGAAATGATGGGCAATATCGCGGGCTTCACACTGCCTCCCGTGTTCTTAAAGATCGGCGGTATCATGGCAGGCGTCGGCGCGGTGATCGTACTGTTCTTCGCCGGAAGAGAGAGCAAGAATCCGATCAAACGACTCTTAAAAGGTATGTACGGACTCTACGGAGCGACAGGGTATCTCA
>CAZPOG010000305.1:0-1650 GCA_964588105.1 uncultured Ruminococcus sp.
ATAAAGCGAACGCGAAGAAGCTTTCCGATCGCATCGCTATGTTCAACGATGATATGCGCCACGGTATCAAAGGCGGCTCCGATGATGACTCCAAGGGATTCATCCAGGGCAACACCCACTCCGCGTATAATGTTATCGCGGGACTGATGGGCGCGTCATCCGTCACCTTCGGCAACTGGGCAAACACTCCCTCGCAGTGTATCACCTATGTTTCCGCTCATGATAATCTGACTCTGTGGGATAAGATCATGAAGTCCAACTGGTGCAAGGACTATGATACCAAAGAAGCAATCTATATCAAACAAAACAAGCTTGCGGCGGTTATGACGCTGATGTCGCTGGGTATCCCCTTTATGCTGGCAGGTGAAGAATTTGCCAGAACCAAGAAAGGCGACCACAACTCCTACAAATCTCCCGATTCGATCAACACCATCGACTGGAAGAGAACGATCGAGTATAAAGATCTGGTGGATTATTACAAAGGACTTATCAGAATCCGTAAAGCGTATACGCCGCTGAGAGATCATACCACCAAAGCGGTCAACGACAGTTATATCGTCTATAACGGTCAGTCGATAGCGGTCACGATCCGCAACGACGTAGAAGGTGAATGGAAGGTCATCACCGTGATCCTGAACAACAATCCCGACAACTCCTGTCTGCCGGAGGTAAAAGCGCACTACGAGCTGCCGGAACACGCTTATGTTCTCGCCAACAGCGAGAAAGCATCTGATAAGGCGATTGCCGTATACAGCAGACAAACACCGATCCCTCCCCGCTCCGCGCTGATCATTACCGATAAAGAATCTTATGATAAGATCAACAACACCGGAGAACATATCGAGATCGAATTTGAGGATACGATCAACGTTACCGAATAATCATGATATAAACAGTAAAACCCGAGGTTTCCCTCGGGTTTTTGTTATGCAACTATGTAGATTATGTCTACTTACTTTTGCCGCCGAAAATCGTCATCAGCAGGTCAAGGACCTTCAGATACAGCCACAGGATCGTAAAGGACAAGCCGAAAGCCGCCTGCCACTCGTACTTCTTCGGATACTGCTGGGTAACGACCATATCGATCACCGCAAAGTCGGATACCAAGAACAGCGCCGCGATAATGATAAAAATCACTGTCACAATAATCGAAAGCGGCAGGTTTGCAGTGATCGACTGAACAATCCCTCTGGTAAATGGGATAAAATACGCAATCGTTGTCAGAAGAGAGATCGAGACCGCGCCGATAAAGAGCGTCAGCATGACCATTCTGAACTTTTTGTTGACCTTGATTACACCTGTGGTATAGAGAATCGCCATAATCAGCACGATCAGAAGCGTCAGCGCCAGCGCCAGCGCGCCGAGATACTCATAACCGCTGAGCACTTTAAAGATAAGGAACGAGATAAAGTATCCCTGTGTAATACAGTACAACGCGCCCGTTACGGGTGTTGTGGGTTTTGCGAAAAACGCCAAGAGCTGGAAACCGATACCGAGAATCACCGCGGCGATCAGCGCAATAATCTCTCCTGTCGTCATTGTAAACTCGAAACTTTTGATATTAAGGGTGATCGTACTCGCGCCCTCCGGCGCAAGGATACCGGCAAGAGAAAACCGTAATACGATACCGGCTATCGTCATCACCATAAA
>CAZPOG010000306.1:0-1634 GCA_964588105.1 uncultured Ruminococcus sp.
TCGGTATCGACGTTGAGATCGCTCAGGCGATCGCTGCTGATCTCGGTATGGAGCTTGAGATCGTAGACATCGAGTTCGATTCCATCATCACCGGCGTTCAGACAGGCAAGTATGACATGGGTATGGCAGGTATGACCGTAACCGAAGAGAGACTCCAGTCTGTTTCTTTCTCCACTTCTTATGCGAAGGGCATCCAGGCGATCATCGTTCCCGAGGGTTCCGAGATCACCAGCTTTGACGATATCGCTGCCGGCGAATACAAGGTAGGCGTACAGCTTTCCACCACCGGCGACATCTATGCTACCAGCGATCTTGCCGATACAAAGTGTGAGGTTGTTGAGTATCAGACCGGTAACGACGCTGTTGCCGCTCTCGTAGCGGGCAAGGTTCAGGCTGTCATCATCGACAACGAGCCTGCGAAGTCCTATGTTGCCGCTAACGAAGGTCTGAAGGTTCTCGATACCGAGTATGTTCAGGAAGACTACGCGATCTGCATCGCTAAGGAAAACACCGAGCTGCTCGAGAAGGTCAACGCTTCCTTAGAGAAGCTGATTGCCGACGGTACCGTACAGGGCATCATCGACAAGTATATTTCAGCAAAATAATTTCTTTGTGAATTCAACCTGTCGGGGCGAGAATTTTCGCCCCGATTTTGCTGTTTTCTTGTATTTGTAAGAAACGGTATTTCCTATGGAGGTGAGAGGATGCAGGAGTGGTTTGAACAGGTCAGGGCTGACTTTATTCTGAACTTTGTCGAAAAGGACAGATGGATGTCTCTTTTGATCGGTTTGAAGAATACGTTGATCATCACTCTGTTTGCGGCTATTCTGGGTGTCATCATCGGTATTATTGTCGCTGCGGTGAGAACTACCTATGATAATAACCTTGAATCGTTGAAGCATAAGGGAGGCTTCCCTTATGTCTGTCTCAAGATCATTAACGAGATCTGTAAGATCTATCTGACGATTATCAGAGGAACGCCTGTTGTCGTTCAGCTTTTGATTATTTATTTTATCATTCTCGCGAGCTCGACGAATGATATCCTTATCGCGACATTGGCGTTCGGTATCAACTCGGGCGCGTATGTAGCGGAAATTTTCAGAGGCGGTATCATGTCTATCGACAAGGGACAGTTTGAGGCGGGACGTTCCATCGGCTTCAACTATATCCAGACGATGTTCTATATCATCATCCCGCAGGTGTTCAAAAATGTCCTGCCCACTCTGCTCAACGAGTTCATCGCGCTGTTGAAGGAGACTTCTATCGCGGGTTATGTCGGCGTTATGGATCTGACCAGAGCGGCAAACTCCATCAGAGGCGCTACGTTCTCGGCGTTTATGCCGCTGATCGCGCTGGCGCTGATCTATCTCGTGATCGTTTTGCTGATGACCAAACTGGTCGGAATTGTGGAGAGGAGGCTGAGAAAGAGTGAACGGTGAATTATTGATTCAGGTGACCGATCTCAAAAAGCACTTCTCCGAAGGATCTATCCACGCGCTCGACGGTGTGAGCATGGATATCAAGAGGGGAGAGGTCATCGTTGTGATCGGACCCTCCGGTTCGGGAAAGTCCACTTTCCTGCGCGCTTTGAATCTCTTGGAGCTTCCAACCTCCGGCGAGATCCTGTTTGAAGG
>CAZPOG010000307.1:0-1602 GCA_964588105.1 uncultured Ruminococcus sp.
AATCATCTTTACGCCAAGAGAAAAGCCCCGGCGGAATGATCCCTTCACCGAGGCTCGACTGTTCCGACTGAGCGTCAGATAGCTTGTTATATAATACTTTTTGTTCATCGGTCAGCACTGCCAACAACGCGTCCTCACAACGCGCCTTACGCTTGGACGCCTTTTCATATTGACTGCCGGGGACGATATCCATATCGAATGGCTGGATGTTGCCGTACCAAAAATTCTCTAGAGTTGTCATCATCGCACTTCCTTTCAGATACAACACATTACCGTCATCGGTGGAGAAAGACAAGACTATTTCGAGTTGGATTGTATGAAGCGGCTTATTTCCCTACCGTTCCTGAAGGTGAATATGATCGTACCATCGGAATGAACTGTGGCGTGGTCTATGTGGCTGAGCCACAGGCGATCGGAGCGATCGCCGAAAAGTACGGCGTATCTATCCCTCAGCTCTGCATCAAATATGACCTGCAGCTTGATATGGTCGTCCTGCCCAAGACCGCGAATCCCGATCACATGAGAGCGAACGCCGACCTCGGCTTCACCATCTCTGATGAGGACATGGAAACGCTGAAAGCAATCAAGCCTCTCGACTACGGCGAAGCAAGCTACTTCCCGGTTTACGGTGGCAAGCTATGAGCATCACACTGAATTTGTACTATACCGGCAAGGGCGACGCCGCGCTCCGGTTTGCCGAAGAGATGGTGAACAGCGGTACTGTCGCTGTGATCCGCGCTGAGAAAGGCAATCTGCGCTATGAATACTTTCGACCGCTTGACGATCCCGAGACCATTCTGCTGATCGACAGCTGGGAGGATCAGGAGGCGCTCGATCTCCATCACGCATCACCAATGATGGCACAGATCGCCGCGCTGCGTGAGAAGTATGACCTGCACATGAGGGTCGAGAAATATCTCAGCGCCGACACAGCCAAATCGGAAAACAAGTTTATCAGAGAGTAAAGAACACCTCCGTTTGGACTAATCCAAGCGGAGATTTTTTGATGTTTTTTCAGAAAATAGCTCTTGACAAATTATATCGCGTGCGATATAATTACACCAAGGTGATAAATATGCAGAACTCGAATAAAAAATACGAATCCCTACGGCTGAAGAATCAGCTGTGCTTTCCGCTCTACGCGGTATCAAATCTGATCACGCGTAAGTACAAGCCCCTGCTCGACGAACTGGATCTGACCTACACCCAGTACATCGTCATGATGGTGCTGTGGGAGGCGGCTCCCGTCAACGAAAAGTTCCTGTGCGAGGCGCTGTGTCTGCAGACCAACACATTAACGCCTCTTCTTAAGAAGCTCGAGAGCAAAGGCTATATTGAGAAGAAGAAGGATTCGCAGGACGAAAGGAATCTGGTGATCACGCTGACTGAAAAGGGCGCCGAACTGCAGGACAAAGCTCTCTGTGTTCCGGAAACGATCGCCAAAGAATACCATATCACGCAGGAAGAAGCAACCTCTCTTTATACCATACTCTACAAAATCTTAGACGAAGAAAGGATGAAAGACAATGAAAAACTATGATGTTATCTTTATCGGCAGCGGTCACAGCTGCTGGCACGGCGCACTGCTGCTGAAAACACTGG
>CAZPOG010000308.1:0-1601 GCA_964588105.1 uncultured Ruminococcus sp.
GATATTCATTTGTTACGGTCTTTTCACGGGCGCTCAGCCCAAATAACATGCACATATCTTACCCTCTGTATAGTAACAGTGTCATTGCGAAGCCCTTTAGGGCTGTGGCAATCCCCTTGTCATTAATACCGTTTTATGTGACCGAAAAGTACGATCCATCTTTGTGGGATTCCCACGGTCGCTTAGTCGCTCCCTCGGAATGACAAATAATTTTTTGCGAGTGTGATCCCGTCATGGATATAATCGGTAAAGCGTTCGCGCACCGTTTCGACATACCGTCTATCGCTGAGTTTTTTCAGCTGATGATCGAGATCGGGCAGGAACACGGGCGCGTTCTGTTCTGCAAATCGTTTGATTTCAAATAATACGTCTTCGGCGGCGATCTTCAGCGGCAGTCTTTTGCCGTCTTTGATGATCTCATTTTCCGCGTCGTCATAAAGCGCCGCCGTTTTGCTGTTCTCGATCGCGGTGCGCTGGTCGCTTTTGCTCAGCGGTCGGTCGGGCAGGCTCATCAGGTAGAGGATCAGCAGATGGATAAAGCGGACGTCCTCTTTGAAAAGTCCGACCTCGGACAGCGGATTGACGTCAAGACACCTCAGCTCGATGTGATTCACGCCGTTTTTTCTGAGCGCGTCGAGTGAGTTTTTGCCGCGCGGCTTCAATCTCAGCGGATAGTACAGCTCGGTGGTGCTTCTCAGCCGTCCCCTATCAACATATTGCCGGATACTGCCGCAGTAGCTGTCGAGCGTGGTGAAATCCAGCAGCGGGAGAAAGTCGTTCCAGTAGCCGACCTCGCTGCATCTCACGGACGCGTAGCTGTAGCGATCCTTTCGGTCAATGCCGTGCAGACGGGCGAAGCTGCTGTCCACGATCGGACTTGCGGCGGTGAGATACACGATCAGCCAGTTGTATTGCAACAGCTTTCGGATCAGCTCCAGATAGGCGCGATCTTTGAAGCCGTCAAAGTCGGATCCACCGGACTGAGCGAACGCCGCCTGCAGCATCCCTGCGCTGAATGAATAGTTCAGGTGGATGCCGGAGAACAGCATCTTCGCCTTGCCGTACTTTTCGGCGAGGTAGCGGCGGTACTCTGTGCGTTCTCTCTGCTCACCCTCAAAGAGCGCGATCGGGATATCGTCGCCTGAGCGGACGATCGGAGGATTCGAGAACGGCCACAACAGCTCGTTCATCTCACGCAGCTTCGCGTTCACCGTGCGGTGTATCTCCTCCAGTTCGTCAATGAGCGAATCGACGTTATCATGGACGCCGGTGATCATCTCCACCTGATTCTCGCAGAAGTCGCGGTCGATGTACTCCTCCGTAAAGGGGTGCGGCGTCTGCGCGAGCAGTCCGTCGGGCGTGACCCGCAGGGATTCCTTCTCCGCGCCGAATTCCGCGAAAGCGATATTCTGCTGTAACGCGGCGTTTGAAAAATCCCAGCTCATTTCGTACCTCGTGGCATGAATTACCTACCGATTGAATAGGTTGTAATAATCATACTATACCCCGTCATTGTTTGTCAATCGGCTGAAAAATAGAAAAAACACCCTTGACAAAAGCAAATTTTGGTGATATAACCTACTTAACCGATAGGCAAATAG
>CAZPOG010000309.1:0-1591 GCA_964588105.1 uncultured Ruminococcus sp.
GTCCCCGAACAATCGAAAGTATGTCTGCACACCAAAAAGGCAGAAGAAACCGGATACCGTAACGATCCATGCGTATGTATCAAAACTGCGCACAAGTACGGCACTTCTGACTTTGTCATCACCTTCGATACGGGTGTGCTTGTTCAGATGTGAACCGATATCCTTCCACTTGCAGTCATCCATCTGCCAGACAGGCAGGTATGCGTAATTGCCTTTGGATGTGAACAGCAGGAGCTTGTCGACAGTATCGCATTCGATCACACCGATCAGCTCGTCGCCTTCCTTCAGTCCGGTGACAGTACCTGCGCTGGCCATGTAGGAACGCATGGAAACACGCTTGACATAGCCGTCGCGGCTGATCGTCACGGCTACATGCTCATTGGCGATCATGGACGTTTTGTCGATCGTGATATCCGCTACTTCATCCTCGATCTTTGTCCGCCTGTCATCCCAGTATTCCTCTTTGACGGCACGGAGTTCCTTCACAATGACGGAACGCAGCACATTGGGATTGTCGAGGATCGACTGGATCTCTTCGATCTTGTTGACGAGTTCGGCAAACTCATTCCTCAGCATGACGATATCCGTATTGGACAGTCTGTACAGACGCAGTGTGTGCAACCCCGTATCTCCCGTTATCGAGCTGATGCGTTACGGCTGGCTGGGCTCCGGTACCACGCCTTTCCCCTTCTGGGGTATCAGCTGGGTTGTTTCCTTTGTGGTGCTGTTTATCGGAATTGTTATATTTAATAAGGTCGAAAGAACCTTTATGGATACGGTTTGATAGGTGATCATATGGACGAAAGAGATATTGCGATACAAATCACAGGTTTAAAAAAGGAATACCGCCTCGGCGTGATCGGCGGCGGAACCCTGCAGGGGGATATCCAGTCATGGATCGCGAAAAAACGCGGCAAGGAAGACCCTAACTCCAAGATCGGCACCGATGCCGTCATAAAAAACGAGCGATTCTTGGCGCTCAACGGGATCGATCTGACGATCTACAAAGGAGAGAGGATCGGTATTATCGGACACAACGGCGCGGGAAAATCCACGATGCTTAAGATCTTATCCCGCGTTACTGCTCCTACCGAAGGCAGGATCTGCGTTGACGGCAGGATCTCTTCGATGCTGGAGGTCGGAACCGGATTCCACGGCGAGCTGACCGGCAGAGAGAACATCTATCTCAACGGTGCGATCCTCGGTATGTCCCGCGCGGAAGTCAGTAAGAAGATCGAACAGATCATTGATTTCTCCGAGTGCCGTCAGTTTATCGATACTCCCGTGAAGCGTTATTCCTCCGGAATGTATGTCAAACTCGCCTTTTCCGTTTCCGCTCATCTGGACGCCGATATTATGGTGATGGATGAGGTGCTGGCGGTAGGCGACGTGAAGTTCCAGCGCAAGTGTCTGGAAAAAATGAGCGAAGTCTCCCGCGGAGAAGGCAGGACCGTGCTGTATGTCAGTCACAATATGAATACCATCAGACAGCTGTGCGACCGCTGTGTGGTGTTGGATCACGGTAAGCTCATCTACGACGGAGACGTCGAAGAGGCGATCGCGCTCTATGCGGATATCCACAAGACGGATT
>CAZPOG010000310.1:0-1585 GCA_964588105.1 uncultured Ruminococcus sp.
AGATTGAAATATGACATAATAAGAGACACTATTCAAAGTGACTATTTATTATTATATTAATTCTCATGATTTTTCCTCTTGCGGGCCTTTATATTCCACGCAGAGCATCGTCAGATCGTCAAACTGTTCCGCGTCCTGCACGAAGCCGTCTACGGCTTTCCTGACCTGTTCGAGCACCGCCTTCGGTTCGGCGGTTGATGCTTCGTTGAGCGCGTCCAGCATCCGCTCGGTACCGAAGAGCTCCTTGTGCGCGTCGGTCGCCTCGGGAACGCCGTCGGTGTATAAGAACAGCTTGGAGCCCTTCTCCATTTGTAGTTCGTATTCTTTGTATTTGATTCCGGTCATTCCGCCGATCACAAAGCCATGCTTGTCTTTCACCAGCTCATACTTTCCGTTTTTATCGGACAGGACGGGATATTCATGACCCGCGTTAGCGGCGGTGAGCTTGCCGGTGGAGAGCTCGAGGATCCCCAGCCATACGGTGACGAACATCTCCTCACGGTTGTTGGAGCAGATCGCCGTGTTGGTATCGGTGAGGATCTGCGAGGGAGACTTACCGAGCATTGCGTTGTTCGCGATGATGATTTTTGACGCCATCATAAACAGCGCCGCGGGCACGCCCTTGCCGGATACGTCCGCCATGACCATACACAGATGATCCTCGTCGATCAGGAAGAAATCATAGAAGTCGCCGCCGACCTCCTTGGCGGGATCCATCGACGCGTAGATGTCAAACTCCGGACGCTCGGGGAAAGCGGGATAGATGCTCGGCAGCATATCCGCCTGGATACTTGACGCCATGGTAAGCTCTGTCTCCAAACGGGAACTCTCCATCATCTGCTTTGCGTATCTTTCGTTCAGACTCCTGACGATGACCGAGAACATATAGACAGCCGCGCCTACCGTAGCAAAGATGATGAACTGGATTCCGTAGGTAATACCCTGGATCACGATCGCGATGATAGGTGCGATCATGTAGATCCAGAATGCGACTCTGACCCGACGGTCTATATTATGACGATAGCGGATCAGAAGTACGACGTCGATCACCAGCATGGCAAGCGGTGCGAGGTTGGAGAGCAGATATCCCGGCGCGCGGTGATAGACGTTGCCCTCGTCAAAGTAATAGATCAGGTTGGTGAACGCGCCGACGGTCAGCAGTATCACGTGAACACAGAGCAGTACAAGAAACGCTATCGCGATCGGCTTTGCGCCTTTCTCGAGCTTTGAGACGGACAGCACCAGCATCGACATCATATATGCCATGAATCCTGCCGTTAAGATTTCAACGAAGGTTACAATATACAGCGCGACCCGCACGCCGTTTCCGGGCTGACCGTTCATCAGCTCACGGGCAAGATGGGTGGATATGTAAAGCAGGATCAGCAGAAAGAATATCTGGAAGTAGCGCCGAACTACTTTACGCAGGTGTATGGAGGATGTGATCTGTAAAAAGCACAGTCCGCATACACCGATACCCATCGCGATGAACAGGCTGTTGATAAGATTGATGACTGAAACGCTGAATGTCATATTCTGATTCTCCCCATGTTCGTTTTATCCGAAGCATTGTATGATTTTGATA
>CAZPOG010000311.1:0-1575 GCA_964588105.1 uncultured Ruminococcus sp.
GCGCCACCTTGCCAAGGTGGAGGTAGCGGGTTCGAGCCCCGTCATCCGCTCCATAGAAGTTGAAAGCACTTACTCGTTAAGTGCTTTTTGAATAAGGCGACATAGCCAAGTGGTAAGGCACGGGTCTGCAAAACCCTGATTCCCCAGTTCAAATCTGGGTGTCGCCTCCAGAAACGCCCCCGTTGCTTACGCTTCGGGGGCTCAAATAATAATGAATAAAGAATAACGAATAATGAATAATGCCGGTTGCAGGCGTTTCTGTATTATTTACTATTCTTTATTCTTTTTTTCTTTTTGACTTGTTTTCAAAAGGAGGAAAACGATGACCCTTAAATTCAGACCGGCTTTGGAATCAGACATCGACTCCGTCTTCTCCCTCATCGCCAAGCGGGTATACTGGATGGACAAGGTCGGGATCCGACAGTGGAACGCGACCGACTATTTGAGGGTATATCCCAGAGAATACTACCTTGCCTGTCAGAAAAATCACGAGCTGTATCTGTATGAGGATAACGACGTCATCACCGGCGTATTCGTTCTCTTTGATAAGGATGTACGGTGGAAGGATAACGACGAAGTATCGGACGCCTGCTATCTGCACAACCTCGCGACAGATCCCGCTGTCAAAGGGCTGGGCAGATTCCTGATCACCAAAGCGGAAGAGGTTACCGTTCAAAGAGGAAAACGCCGTCTGCGGCTCGACTGCGCCGTCGACAATCCCTTTCTCAATGAGTATTACGAAGAAATGGGATACAAGCTCTGCGGCGAATGTATCGACGACCTGTACATTGGAAATCTGAGGGAGAAGTTTCTTGTTAATTCATAATATTACCATTGAAAACGGTATTAACAATAAGGGGATTGCCACAGCCCTAAAGGGCTTCGCAATGACAATTCCTGATTTCTCTTCCTGTCTAACCGAAAGGAACCCTATATGTCCGATTACCAAACCATCATCCACCCCATTCCCCCACTGTTCGACGAGAACTGTGAGATACTGATCCTCGGCTCCTTCCCTTCCGTCAAATCCCGAGAGGCGATGTTCTTCTACGGTCATCCGCAAAACCGCTTCTGGAAGCTCATAGCGCTGTTGTTTGAGGAAGAAACGCCTGTAACGGTCGAGGAGAAAAAGCGCCTTGCTCTCTCCCACCACATCGCGATGTGGGACAGCATTCACTCCTGTGAGATCATCGGATCCTCCGACAGCTCGATCAAGAATGTCGTCCCAAACGACCTCTCCCTCATTCTCAAGAGCAGCAAGGTGGATCGGATTTTCTGCAACGGCGCGCTGTCGCACCGGATGTATATGAAGTACATCTTCCCCACCACCGGGATCAAAGCGCACAAACTCCCCTCCACCAGCCCCGCCAACGCCGCCTACTCTTTAGAGAGGCTGGAGAAAGAATGGCAGATCATTAAACAAACACGTTATATTTCGTTTCTGGAATAATAACACAACTTTAATTCTAATACAGAATTATAACAGCCTCCTTGACATCAGGAGGCTGTTATTGTACAATATAAGAGATGTCTCAGTAGCTCAGTAGGATAGAGCGTTCGCCTCCTAAGCGAAAG
>CAZPOG010000312.1:0-1568 GCA_964588105.1 uncultured Ruminococcus sp.
CGGATGATCCCGATTGTTGCGGCGTGGATCCGCGGCGAAGTTGTTTCTTCACTGTCGGATATCAAACAGGCGCCTGCTCCCGTGACCGTCCACTGTGCTGTCGGAGGGCGCTGAGACCCGTATTCGAGCGGAAACCGATACTGCCGCTCTGCGGTGCAGTAATGCGACGACGCGGCGCAGATGACATTTCTCGCGGTCATAGACTCTACCGCAACAGCGCTGTTGATCAATCCCAAAGCCATCGTCGAGCACGCTCCGTAGATCCCGATATACGGAAAGCCGTACTCCTTGAGTCCGAAGGAGGACGCGATACACTGGTTGAGCAAATCTCCCGCGAACACAAAGTCGATATCCCCTGCCCTGCGTTTTCCTTTGGATAAAGCGATCTCCGCCGCCTCTCTCACCATAGCGGACTCCGCCTGCTCAAAGGTATCCTGTCCTGCGTACATATCATAAACGATCTTGTCAAAATCCGCATGCAGCGGACCCTTAGCCTCTTTCTTGCCGACTACCGAAGCGTATGAGATGATTCTCGGTTCTCCGGTGAACAAAAGCGTTCCCGCTATATTTTTGATCATACAAAAACTCCTCTCCCGGATTAGTTTTTCCGAAAGAGGAGATAATATTTCTCGTTTTTTCTCTTTCTGTTTTTCTTGAATTTATGCTGACATTTGCTATAATGAAAACAGCAATCGAAAGATGAGGGGATCATATGATATACATCGGCTGTCATCTGAGCGTGACAAACGGATATGAGGCAATGGGAAAAACGATGATCGAATTCGACGGGAACACCTTTGCCTACTTCACACGCAATCCGCGCGGCGGAAAGTCAAAGGAGATCATTCCTAAGGACGCTGCCGCGCTGAATGCACTCCTCAAAGAGAATCGCTTCGGCAACCCGGTCGCCCACGCGAGCTACACGATGAACCTGTGCGCCGCGAACGAATCCACCCGTCACAACGGCCTGGATATGCTGCAAAAAGACATCGAGCGGATGGCGAACTTTCCTGATAGCTATTACAATTTTCATCCCGGCGCGCATACCGGTCAGGGCGTTGAAAAAGGGATCGAGCTGATCGCCGAGGCTCTCAACTGTGTTCTCCTCCCTGATACGCAGACGATCGTCCTGTTGGAAACCATGGCGGGAAAAGGCACGGAGGTCGGCAGAAGCTTTGAAGAACTGCGCGGGATCATCGACCGCGTAAAATTAAATGATAAGATCGGCGTGTGCTTTGACACCTGCCACACATGGGACGCGGGCTATGATCTGGTAAATGACCTCGATGGGGTACTGCAGCATTTTGACGACGTTATCGGGCTGGATCGGCTGTACGCGGTTCACTTCAACGACAGCAAAAACCCCTGCGGCTCTCACAAAGACCGTCACGAGAAGCTTGGCGAAGGATATATCGGCATGGATGCGATGAAGCGCATCGCCCTCCATCCCGCCTTGCAGAATAAACCGTTCATCCTCGAAACGCCGAATGATAACGTGGGATATATGAAAGAAATCGCTATCGTGAAAAGCTGGATGGAATCTTCATAAAACAAACAAGGGCAGTTCA
>CAZPOG010000313.1:0-1566 GCA_964588105.1 uncultured Ruminococcus sp.
CAGAGCTTCTGTATCGACGGCTCTGTCGCTGAGAACCGCAAGGTCGGTATCGGCCACGGCAACCTTGCCGCGATGCTGCTTTCTAACGACACCAAGTGCTTCGCGTTCTTGGCGGGTCACGAATCCTTCGCTGCCGCGGAAGGCGCGATCGGTATCGTCCGCAACGCGAACAAGGTCAGAGAACAGCCGCTGAGAGTTATCCTCAACGGTCTCGGCAAAGACGCCGCTCAGATCATCTCCAGAATCAACGGCTTCACCTATGTTCAGACCAAGTTTGACTATTTCTCCGGCGAGCTTACCGTCGTGAAGGAAACTCCCTACTCCGACGGCGAACGCGCTAACGTACGCTGCTACGGCGCTGACGACGTTCGTGAGGGCGTTGCGATCATGCACAGCGAGGGCGTTGACGTTTCCATCACCGGTAACTCCACCAACCCCACCCGCTTCCAGCATCCTGTTGCCGGCACCTACAAGAAAGAATGTGTCGAGCAGGGCAAGAAGTACTTCTCCGTTGCATCCGGCGGCGGCACAGGCAGAACCCTCCATCCCGATAACATGGCGGCAGGCCCCGCTTCCTACGGTATGACAGATACCATGGGGCGTATGCACTCCGACGCTCAGTTCGCGGGCTCCTCTTCCGTTCCCGCGCACGTTGAGATGATGGGCTTCCTCGGCATGGGCAACAACCCCATGGTCGGCGCTACCGTCGCGGTAGCTGTCGCGATCCAGAACAGCCTGAAGTAATCAACTTTGATTCGGTTGAGATTGCCGCGGGGATGAATCCCCTTGCAATGACGAAATAAAAATCATCCGGACCTGTCACACGGCGGGTCCGGATTTTTGTTTCAATTAATATTTCATCAAACCGTAGGGAACGATGCCCACATCGTTCCCTACGTTGAGATAAAATGCCGGTTTCGGCTGTGAGCGAACATCAGCCGTAGGGCAAGGCGCCCTCGACTTGCCGAAAGGTTGCTATCATATCTATGTCGGTTATAGGAGATGCAGATAAAATCCTGCTCCTGTATGAAACGTTTGATATTGTCAAAACGCTACTGCGACCGGAAAGTCGAGGGCGCCTTGCCCTACGGTATTACAGCAACGTTTCCTTACAGCGGTATAAAGCAATATAGTCGCAGAGTCAGGGAGGGCGTGGAAGCCCTCCCCTACAATTAATACCGATCATAGCCGCAGACAACATCTGATATCCACGTTCGGGAGGGTCAAGACCCTCCCCTACAAAAAAAGAACCCTTCGCGATGAAGGGCTCTTCTGATATGTAAGAAAATCTTATTCTTCAGGAATATCGCCGGTGCAGTGCGGGCACTTGGTAGCCTTGATGTTGACCTCTTCGAAGCAGTGGGGGCAGGTCTTGGTGGTGGGCTCTTCTTCCTTCTCTTCTTCCTTCTTCTTGCCGAGTTTGGAGAGCTTGTTGATGCCCTTGACCAGCAGGAAGACGATGATCGCCATCACGAGGAAGTTGATAACAGCGGTGATAAACGCGCCGTATCCCCAGATGGAAACACCGAGATCAGCAGCGTTGCCGTAAGTAACGGTAGCAGGATC
>CAZPOG010000314.1:0-1566 GCA_964588105.1 uncultured Ruminococcus sp.
GTGGTCTCCTGGAAGGACGCTGCGGAAAGGAAGGAGTCGGTAGCAAGGGACGCCTTGGTGATACCGAGGAGCAGCTGGGTCCATGTCGCCTCAGTCAGACCCTCTTCACCGTTGGCAATACGCTCTCTTATTTCTTTATTCGCATAAAGAACTTCGGTGCGGTTATACATCTGGCCGGGCATAAACTCTGTGGAACCCGGATCCTCGACTCTTACCTTCTTGAGCATCTGACGAACGATGACCTCAATGTGCTTGTCGTTGATGTCAACACCCTGGAGACGGTAGGTACTCTGTACCTCACTGATCAGGTAGTCCTGAACCGCCTTGGCGCCGAGGATCTCCAGAATATCGTGCGGGTTAACAGCGCCGTCGGTGATCTTCTCGCCCTTCTTGATCTGCTGACCTTCCTGAACGGCTACTCTGAAGCCGAACGGGATGAGGTAAGCCTTCTCGTCGCCTGTCTCCTTGTTGAAGACAACAGCGTGGCGGTTGTTCTTGATATCTTCAAATCTGACTTCACCGTCGATCTCGGAGATGATCGCGAGCGACTTCGGCTTTCTACTCTCAAAGAGCTCTTCAACACGGGGAAGACCCTGTGTGATATCTTCCGCGGACGCAACACCGCCCGTATGGAAGGTACGCATCGTCAGCTGTGTACCGGGCTCGCCGATGGACTGAGCAGCGATGATACCGACAGCTTCGCCGACGGTAACAGGCTGGCCGTTTGCTAAGTTCGCGCCGTAGCACTTCTTGCAGACGCCGTGCTTGGAGCGGCAGCCCAGGATAGAGCGGATCTCCACTCTCTCTACGCCGGAATTGCAGATGATATCAGCTTCTTTATCGCCCATCAAGGTGTCGCTGGATACGAGCACGTTACCGTTCTCATCAAGGAAGTCACGGACGAGGTATCTGCCGATGAGACGCTCATGCATCTCTTCGATGACCTGCTTGCCTGCCTTGATGTCAAAGACTTCGAGACCTTCGGGAGAATGGCAGTCATCCTCACGGATGATAACTTCCTGAGAAACATCGACAAGACGTCTGGTCAGATAACCGGAGTCAGCGGTTCTCAACGCGGTATCGGCAAGACCTTTACGCGCGCCACGGGAGGAGATGAAGTACTCCAAGATGTTCAGACCTTCACGGTAGTTCGCTCTGATCGGGATCTCGATCGTCTTACCGGAGGTGTTCGCAATCAGTCCGCGCATACCCGCGAGCTGTCTGATCTGGCTCATGGAGCCTCTCGCTCCGGAATGCGCCATCATATAGATCGGGTTATAGCGGTCAAGGTTATCCTGCAGCTTGTCGGTGACGTCGTCGGTCGCCTTCTCCCAAATCTTCAGGACTTCCTCATAACGCTCTTCGTCGGAACGAAGACCCATGTTGAATTCTTCACGGATCGCGTCGACGTCGGCTTCCGCCTGGGCGATGATAGCCTTCTTCTCGGGCGGGATCTTCGCGTCCTTGACAGCGACGGTGATCGCGCCGATGGTAGAATACTTATAGCCCTGCGCCTTGATATCGTCAAGCACTACCGCGGTGATCTCGGTGCCGTGTACCTTGATA
>CAZPOG010000315.1:0-1557 GCA_964588105.1 uncultured Ruminococcus sp.
GATTAAATCCATTTTATATTTCTCCTTTAGAATTATAGTTTGTAGCAATTACAGGAACGGAATACTCCGTACCCCTCCGGCACTTCGTGCCACCTCCCCAAGGCTGTTGGAAAGGCTTATATGATTTCGCCTTTTAAGATCCAATTCCTCGCTTCGGTAATTCGTACATTCCGGAAACTGCCGATCAGGCTGTCATCGCCCGGACATTCGACAATGATATTGCCGGAGGTCCTACCGGCGAGGATACCGTCCTTCTTGGTCTTTTCTTCTATCAAAACGCGCTCGATCTTGCCTACCATTGAGGCACAGCGGGACGCGGCGATCTCCTCCTGCGTGTCGAGCAATTCCTGGAACCATCTTCCCTTTTCCTCATCGGATACGGGATCGTCCATTTCTGCCGCGGGAGTGCCGACTCTGGGAGAATAGATAAAGGTAAACAGCGAGGTAAAGCCAACCTCACGGATCAGGGATAAGGTCTCTTGAAAATCCTCGTAGGTCTCGCCCGGGAAGCCGACGATCACATCGGAGGTCAGGGATACGTTCGGGATCTTCTCTTTCGCGTAATTCACGATATCGAGATACTTTTCTCTGGTATAGTGACGGTTCATCCGCTTCAGGATCCGATCTGAGCCTGACTGGAACGGCAGATGTAAATGCAGGCTGATATGCTTTGACTGCGCGATCGTATCGATCAGCTCTTTGGTACAGTCCTTCGGATGAGAAGTCATGAAGCGAAGCCAGTAGTCGCCCTCGATCTTGTCGATCTCTGAGATCAGCTGGGCAAACGTCGGGCGGGGTGAAAGACCTTTGCCGTAGGAATTGACGTTCTGTCCGAGCAAGGTGATATCCTTGAAGCCGGAATCGATCATCTCTTTCGCTTCATTGATAATCACATCGGACTCACGGCTGCGCTCTCTGCCTCGTACATACGGTACGATACAATAGGTACAGAAATTATCACAGCCGTACATGATCGGCAGCCAGCCTTTGAAGGTGCCGTCGCGGAAGGTCGGGATCCCCTCGTAGACCCTTTTGTCATCATTGTCTCTGACGAATACACGTTTGCCGTCGACCAGACTTTTGTACAGCAGCTCTGGGAACTGATGCAGACAGTGGGTACCGAAAACTAACCCGACAAAAGGAAATGACTTGTAGATCCTGTCCGCTACGTGCTTCTCCTCCATCATACAGCCGCACAAGGCGATCAGGATCTGAGGATGACGACGCTTGAGCTTTTTTAAGGCTCCGACGTTGCCGAAGACTCTGTCCTCTGCGTGTTCTCTGACAGCGCAGGTATTAAACAGGATAAAATCGGCTTCTTCCGCGTCTTCCGTAAAGCTGTAGCCCGCCTCTTTAAGCATACCCTTGATCTTCTCACTGTCGGCGACATTCTGCTGACAGCCGTAGGTGCGAACATACGCTTTCGGAGTATCTCCCCTCTTGCGGATATCCATCAACTCAGCGATCAGCGCGAGATATTCACTTTGACTGTTTGAAAAGGAACTTTGTTCAGTCAAGGCATAATCCCCCAAATTATGTATTATCTATTGAAGTATA
>CAZPOG010000316.1:0-1516 GCA_964588105.1 uncultured Ruminococcus sp.
TACAAGCCCGAGGGCACGGGGCTCAAAAATCCCGACGAAGCGAAGACCACCGTCCGTCATGAGACCGACTGTACTCTCGACGATGTGTGCAAGGCGGCGTCACATCTGTTGCAGTTTTCGGGCAGGTTCTGCCTGTGTCTCAGACCCGAGCGGCTGTGCGACGTCACAGAGACGATGAGAAGATACGATCTCGAGCCCAAGCGCCTGCGTTTCGTCCAGCAGAGAAAAGACAAAGCGCCCAAGCTCTTTCTCATCGAAGCCAGACGCGGAGCGAAACAAGGCTTCTTGTCCGTCGAGCCGGTCTTGTTCATCGAAGACGACGAAGGCGGCTTCTCAGAAGAAATGAAAACCATTTACGGAACCTATAAAGAGGATTATCTATGACAGGAACGTTATATGTTGTCGGCACGCCGATCGGCAATCTCGGCGATATCTCACCCAGAGCGCTGCAGACGCTGAAAGATGTGGATTTTATCGCGGCGGAGGATACCAGAGTCACCGTCAAGCTACTCAATCACTTTGACATCAAAAAGCCGCTGGTCTCCTACTTTGAACACAACAAACACGAAAAAGGCGAGGTCATCACCGACAGGATCCAAAAAGGCGAAAGCTGCGCCGTCGTCACCGACGCGGGGATGCCGTGTATCTCCGATCCGGGGGAGGATCTGATCCGTCAGTGTGAGGAGAAGAACATCCCCACCGTCGTCATCCCGGGACCCTCCGCGGCGATCTCCGCTCTGGCTTTGTCGGGGCTGGAGACGGGGAGATTCACCTTCGAGGGCTTTCTCTCGGTCAACAAAAAGAGCCGTACGGAACACCTCGAATCCCTGCTTGGCGAAAGGCGCACGATGATCTTCTATGAAGCGCCGCACAAGCTCTCGGGCACGCTCAAAGATCTTTATCAGACCTTCGGCGACAGAAAGCTCACGATCGCCAGAGAGCTGACAAAACTCCACGAAGAAGTCATCCGCACTACGACAGCGAACGCTGCCGAAAGCTACGCAGACGGCTCGCTCAAAGGCGAGATCGTCCTCATCTTGGAGGGTAAAAAGGAAGAGGAGACCTCCGCCTTTACCCTCGATGAAGCGGTAGCATACGCGCAGAAGCTGATCGAAAACGGGATGCGTCCCACCGACGCTGCGAAGGAAGCCGCCGCCATCTCCAAGATCAAGAAAAACGATATTTACAGGAAGCTCATACTAATCCTTGATAAGAATGTTTAAACAGATATTAGGGATAATTTCTGCATAGCGAGGCGGGGGACGCAGGCAGGCTGGCGCCTGTCAAGGAGCCCAACAAAGCTATGCGGAAATTAGCACAATAGATGTTAAAGATTATTATTAAGGAGTAGTATTGATATGAACTATCAGGAAACACTCGACTTCATTCATTCTCTTGACAAATTCGGTTCACGCCCGGGTCTCGACAGGGTAAGAAAGCTCTTCTCCTACACGCCCGAGGTGACAAGGGGAAAGTTCATCCATGTCGCGGGCACCAACGGCAAAGGCTCCGTCTG
>CAZPOG010000317.1:0-1515 GCA_964588105.1 uncultured Ruminococcus sp.
CCCTATCATTTTCCAAAATTAAAGTGGACGACATCGATATCTCGTTCATCCGTTCGATTACTTTGACAGAAGCCTATGAATTTATGAATTATCTTGCGCGTGATCGTCAAAATAATCCTTCTACCCGCGCAAGAAAGACTTCCGCAATCAAAGGCTTCTTCAATTATATCACCGTTAAGAAGCATCTTCTCGATAAAGATCCAATGAAGGAGCTGGATCGCCCCAAAGAAAAGAAAGCCCTGCCCAAATATCTTACGTTAGAGCAGTCTATTGAGCTTCTAAACGCCGTAGACGGCAAGTTCAAGGAGAGAGACTACTGTATCCTCACCTTCTTCTTAAACTGCGGTATGCGGCTCTCAGAGCTTGTAGGGCTTAATTATACCGACATCCGCTCCGATAACACCGCGAGGATCGTCGGTAAAGGCAACAAAGAACGTATTATCTATCTTAATCCCGCCTGTATTGACGCATATCAGAAATATATGAAGGTTCGTCCTGCCGACGGACTGACGCAAAAGGACAAGTACGCGCTGTTTCTATCCTCCCGCAACCGAAGAATCTCCCGCGAAATGGTCCAAAAAATTGTCTATAAATACTTAGAGAAGATCGGACTCAACGCGCAGGGATACTCCGTACATAAGCTCCGTCACACTGCCGCAACACTGATGTATCAGAACGGCAACGTTGATATCAGAGTGTTAAAAGAGATCTTAGGACACGAAAATTTAGGCACCACCGAGATCTACACTCACCTTAACACCTCCCAGATGGAGCAGGCCGCCAACGCCAATCCCCTCTCCAAAATCAAGCAGAAGAAATGATTCTGTCATTGCGAGCCCTTCAGGGCGTGGCAATCCCCTTCTTTTTGCAACCAGTAGTAATGACAAGGGGATTCCCACGTCGGGCAAGCCCTCCTCGGAATGACAAATAATCCCCGCCGCAAGATTTTTCTCACGGCGGGGGTCTTCAATTAATATCCTTCGTAATCTAACGGTCGTTCATCATTCTGTACAGCGCCTTTTCCTTTATATTCCGCAAACATTCTTTTGAATATTTCTTTATCGCTGTCGAGCGCTTTTCTGTAGGAATAATTCTTACTTCCCAATACATAAAACTCATTATCGAATCGTTCGATGTGAATATTATCGAAATCTGACAGGATCATTTCGCTGTCACAGCGTTCAACATCAATATAATCCGCATGATAATCAGTTTCATAATCCGATATCACATCTGAACTGCTTAACGCTCTGTCAATCGCGTCCTGATACTCCTCGCTGATGATCTCATATACATATTTATACTCATAGAACCAATCGTCAGTACTATCGTCTTCATCATCATCCATTATATATGTGATGTACATACTGTCATACTGATGATTTGCGTTGATTTGAGATATTCTGTCATACTCAGAGTCAAGACAGTAGTATTCATAACCGCTCACGCTCGTGTCATTTCGCGCTTTCAGAATGACCGGAACATCGACCGTTGAGTCATAATATAACGCTTTTC
>CAZPOG010000318.1:0-1501 GCA_964588105.1 uncultured Ruminococcus sp.
TGTGTAAACCTTTCCCATGAGTTTTTCCTTTTGTGGAGTTGTTACCTGTCCCCTTCTTTCTCATACTCTTCATCTATTGCGTAATCAACAAAAATACCATTGGTGGTCATAAATATCTCACCGTTGGTATCAATGAAATAGATATCGCCTGACAATCCAACATTCAGGATATGATCAGCGACATCCTCGAATCTTTTTAACACTTCACTGCCGCATCTTGAAACAGCAATGAGTGTAGGATGATTCTGTAAATAGCTCATGTAATTTCTCCTACATTGATATTGAATTATTGTTGTTTTGACAATCCTGAAAATCAAATTCGTCTCCTGATTCCTCAAGCAATTCTTCCTGAGTCAGTTTTCTAAATTCGTCGACTCCCGGAATAACACCTAGGTCTGTAAAAACCCGAATAAACAAATCAAGACGCAGTTCAAATGAGCTGCGTCTTTTGTTATATAGGTGATTGGTTTTGGCGGTTGTATCATCGTCGCATATGGTCGTAGGGGCGATCATAGATCGCCCGCAAAATTGTCCGAGCAAAGCGAGTAACCGTATTTGCCTCCCCTATCGCCTAGGGGAGGTGGTACGAAGTACCGGTGGGGTTTATCAGTTGTTCGAGCGAAGCGAGTGACCTTTTGATTAACGTTACGATATTTTCGACGTTTCGGAACGATGTGGGCATCGTTCCCTACGGCGTTGTAAAAGCGTCGCATATGGTCGCCCCTACGGCACAACGCCGCGTTGCTGTACCACCGTAATTTAATCGATACTGTGTTCACCGCCAAAAAAGCCGCCCGAAGGCGGCTTTTCAGCGTTTCAAGTCATTCAAAATATCATTCGACCGGAACGGACCAGATGTTGTCTGTTTCCATCACATGCTTGTAGAGCTTGTTGACGTCCTTGATGTCCACCTTGCCGTTGGTGCCGGTGACGTCGGAGCATTTCAGGGCGTATACATCGTTGATTTTTTCTGTCTCCATCACATGCTTGTAGAGACGGTTGACGTCCTTGATATCCACCTTCCGATTCTGGTTGACGTCGCCCAGCGCGCAGAGCGTCACATTCTGTGTGGTGTTGCCGCTGACGGTGACGGCATATTCATGGGTCACACTGTTGAGGTCGTCATAGATCCGCAGGGTGTAGGATCCCGCGGTGACGCCTGTGATAGAATAGGTGCTGCCGGAGTTGGAATCGAAGGTTACCCTGCGTTTTTGAGTACCGTTCTGATACAGAGCGATCCATGCGATTCCGCTGAAATACGGCGACAGCTTCTTCGGACATTCCGCCTTGCCCGAGAGGGTGTAAGCGGAGCTGCCCTTGATCACCACACGGGTCGCGGGCGTCGAGCCGTCGGACTCATAGATCGTCGTCGGGTTCACTACGGCGCCTGCGGGAGTGGTGATCGTCAGCGACGGGTCGAGCTTGATCTCGCCAAATGTCATCATCGCGTAGCTTCCGGTCACGTCTACCAGCGTCACTCTGCTCTCTATCGTGACATCGC
>CAZPOG010000319.1:0-1500 GCA_964588105.1 uncultured Ruminococcus sp.
TGATGATTTCGTTTGCGGTCTGCTCGGGGATAGCGGGGAGAGCGGAGTTTGCCGCAAGAAGCTCGGTCTGGACAACTCCCGTCCGATCATTCTCTCCTTCGGCGGATCGCTGGGAGCAGAATGTATCAACAAGGCGATGGCTGAGTTGATCGCTCGCTCCGCACAAGATAAGAAATACTATCATATCCACGCCTATGGTCAGCAGGGCACATGGATGCCCGAGCTCTTAAGAGAAAAAGGCGTTGATATCGACAGCTGTGATAATTTAGATATCAGACAGTACATCGACAACATGGACGAGTGTCTTGCCGCCTGTGATTTGGTGGTTTCCCGCGCGGGAGCGATCACCCTCTCTGAGGTACAGGCTAAGGGCAGACCCGCGGTGCTGATCCCCTCTCCGTTTGTCGCGGAGAATCATCAGTTCCATAACGCGATGTCGATGGTGAACCAGAAGGCGGCAATGATCATCGAGCAGAAGGATCTCACCGGAGAGAAGCTGATCGAAACCGTAGATCATATGCTGACCGACAAGAAGGTCCTCGACGAATTCCGCCATAACGCCCAGCAGATGGCGATCACCGACGCGAACGAGAGGATCTATAAGATCGTGAAGGAATTAGTGAAGTAGTTTTTGTATACAGCTGTCATTGCGAGCCCCCAATTCGGGGTCCCCAAAATGCACCGCATTTTGGGGAGAGGACGAACGGCGACACGAGGTCAAGGCATACCTACCGGATATGCCTTTCGAGTACAGCCGATGAGGACGACGTGGCAATCCCCCTGTTATTACTACCGGTTGCAAGAGGAAGGGGATCCTTCGGTCGCTTAGCTCCCTCTGAATGACAATCTTTTTCGGTCACAAAAGAATCCCATCCTACATAGAATATCCAAGGAACCATTTGCGGAAAGGGTGTTTGATGTGGGAAAGCTGTTAGTTACGGGAGGAAAAAGGCTTAAAGGACGCGCCAAGGTGCAGGGCTCCAAGAACGCCGCTCTGCCGATTTTGGCGGCGACGCTGCTGTGCGCGGATGAATGTGTGATACATAACTGTCCGAGGCTCTCCGATGTGGAGGCGAGTATCCGGATTTTAAGATATCTGGGCTGTCAGGCAAAGCGTGAGGGAAATACCCTGATTATTGATACGCGGGATATGTCCCGATGCGATATCCCGTCGGAGCTGATGCATCAGATGCGCTCGTCGATCATCTTTTTGGGCGCGGTGCTCGCGCGATGCCGCAGGGCGCGGATCTCTTCTCCCGGAGGATGTGAGCTCGGCCCGAGACCGATCGATCTGCATCTGTCCTCTCTCAGGGAGATGGGAATCGAGATCAGCGAAGAGCACGGCGTGCTGGAGTGTAAGGCGGACGACGGACTGAAGGCGGCGCATATCGCCTTGTCGTTTCCCTCTGTCGGCGCGACGGAGAATATCCTGCTTGCGGCGTGTGTGTGCGACGGTACGACGATCCTCACCAACGCGGCGCGTGAGCCTGAGATCGTGGA